>JAWLGN010000168.1:0-11818 GCA_041685075.1 Bryobacteraceae bacterium | reverse complement strand
AAGCCCGCTTCGATGAACGAGGGGATGAACTTCTCCACCGAACCGCAGGAGTGTTTGAAGGTCTTCCACGGGGTATGGGCGTGCACCCAGTCGTTGATGCGCTTGTAGTGGGGGAGCCACAGCTCCCGGAAAGTGGCCACCGAGCAGAACGAGGAACTCTGGGTGCCGAAATCGGTGCCGCAGATGTTCACGGCGTCGACGTAGGGACCCACCCGCGCGGCGATACGCTCCAGGTTGGCCAGCGCGATCTCCACCTGCCCGGCGAAGACCGCCTGGATGTAATCCCGGCGCGTGCGCGTGGAGATGTACCACTCGGTGACGCTGCGGATGCCCTTGGGATGCCGCAGGGCGACGCCGGGCACGCTCGCGATGTCCCCCAGGGAGGTGCCGCCGAAGCTGGCGACGACGGCGCGCCCGGTGGCACGGGCGGCGCGCGCGGCGGTTTCCAGGTAATCCAGCTCGCCGTCCGCAATGAGGCGGAACTCTTCGAGGTTGTCGCGCGGGTCCAGGCGGTACTCGTCGATGGGTTCTTGCCGCTCGATGTTGTCGAAGAAGTAGCCGTCCCGGGGCATGCGGGCGCTGGGCGGAGCGGTGGGGTCGCCCCCGGGATGGAGCAGGGTATCGCCGTTGGCGTCGATGGTGGGATTGAAACCGCCGGGGACCAGCACTTCCAGCCCGTCGTACATCCGCCAGGGCTTCCATCCTTCCAGCGGAAAACCGTAGCGCGTGTTGCGGCGGTGCAGCCCCACGGTGTCGATGCCCAGGATCTCCTTCAGGTCCGGGGCGATCTCGCCGAGCATCTGGCCCGGCTCGATGACCTTCACGGGGCCGTTATCAATCCCGTAATGGCGGCGCAGCGCGGCTACCGCGCTCACGTGCATGCCGGTGACGTTGGTGGAGCCGCAATCCAGAGGTACGCGGTCCGGCTCCCGGCGTGCCAGCGCGGCCAGCACCCGGTTTCGGGAGGAATCACTCGCCATGGGGGAATTGTAGCAATGGGCGCCCGCGGCGCTGTGCTCAGCGCTGGAAACCCGTCAAGTGCGCCACCAGCACGTCGACCCGCGGCGGAACGGCGCCCAACAGGCGCAGCAGCGTGCTCACCTGGCCCCGATGGTAGCTCTGGTGGTTCAGCAGGTGCGCCAGCAAACGGTGCTGCGGCACCGTCGCCACTACGCCCTGGAAGTTGGCGTATGTCAAGGGGCACTCGAGCGCCTCGGCGTCCAAACCGGCCAGGAAAGCGCGCACGTCGCGCTCGATTTCGGCCCAGCGCCCGGCCAGCACAGCCACCGAGGGGAACTCCTCCGGCGCAGGCAGGGCTTTGGGAGACCTCCCTTGCCAGCGTTCCAGCCACACCCACTCCGCCCCGGCCATGTGCGCCAGGGTATCGCGCAGGGAGGGGAAGCTGCCGCCGACCGGCCGCAGGAATTCCTCTTCGCTCAATGCCGCCGCAGCCTGAAGCTGGCGGTCGCGTGCCCAGTAGTGATGCTCGAATCCTTCGCGAATGCTCGTCAGCAGGTCCATGGCGAAGGGATGCGGGCGCCGCGCCGGGCGGTGCAACTTATCCGAACCGCTTTTCCATGCGCGCGGCCCAGCGCATGTAGCGCAGAAGGTCGCCCAGGTGGCGCCAGGCGAAGGTCAGGAACGTTCTCGGGGTGATGAGGTCGGCGCGGACGCCCCCGTAGGTTTCGAGGCGCCAGCGAAGGTAGGGGCTCCGCCAGGGACGCAGGCGGTAGCCCCTTGTCAGTCGCCAGGCGGTGCGCAGCATCAGTCTTCGGACGAACCGCCGCTGTTCTGCGAGATGGCTACCGCGCCGCTGGGGTTGGCGTAGTAGCCGCTGCGCGTGCGCACGGTGGGCCGGTTGGGCCCCTGAGCCTGCACTTTGATCTGGCGGAATGTGCCATCGAGCGCCTGCTCCGACGGGCTGTAGGCGATGGTGTACTGGTTGCGCACATCGTGAGCTACCTGCCGGGCGATGCGCTCCACGTCTTCGAGTTTCTTGGGGAAGTAGGAGTCGCCGCCGGTGGCGCGCGCCAGGGCCTTCAGCGCCCGTTCGGCGCGCTTGGCTTCCCGGCCCTCCTCCTCGCTGAGCAGCCCGATGGTGTAGATCAACACCTCGCTCTGCTGGGAGGCCTTCACCAGGTTCTCCAGGTTGATCATACTGGCGTTGTCGTTGCCGTCGGTCACTACTACGAGCACGCGCTTGTCTTTGCTGGCCTTCTCCTGGAGATGATCGATGGACATCCGGATGGCATCGCGCATGGCGGTGCCGCCGCGGGCATCGATCTTCGAGAGTGCCTCCTCCAGTTCCTTCAGGTCGTTAGTGAAGTCCTTCGTGTCCAGGTAGGCGTCGTCGTTGAAGTTCACCACGAAGACCTCGTCCTCGGGGTTGGACTCCTTCACCAGCGTCAGCGAAGCGTCTTTCACCTTCTCGCGCTTGTCGCGCATGCTGCCGCTGTTATCCACGATCAGCCCCATCGAGACCGGGACGTCCTCCTGCCTGAAAATCTTGATCTCCTGCCGGACCCCGTTCTCGAAGACCTGGAAGGCCGACTGGGGCAGGTTCGTGATCAGGTGGCCGGACTTGTCCACCACCGTCACAGGGAGCACCACCAGCCGGGTGTCGCTGCGGAACACGGCCCCGTGCTCGGGCCGCTGCGGACTGGGTTCCTGTTGCGCCCATGCGGCCAGGCCCGCCGCGAGACCGATGATAAATATGATGACGAAATTATTCGATTGGCGCATAGTAGCCCATCCTCCAATGTGCCCGGAGTGGGGGCAGTCCCCGCGGCTGAACCAGTCTTACCCGGACGCGCCGGTACTTGCCGTCCCGGTCCTGGTTGGCCGGACTGTATCCGATAATATACTGGTTGCGCAGCTCAATGCCGATTTTGGCTGCGACATCGGGCAATTCGTTTAAATTCTCCACTGCAAATTGCCGTCCGCCGGTCTGCTCCGCTACATCGGTAAGCAGCCCGGGCCCGGCGAGTTCCTCCGCTGTACGCATGCGCGCGCCGATCGGTTCATAGATTCCGATAGCATAGATTTGGACGTCGGCTTCGCGCACAAGGTTCTTGATTTCACCTTCCGTGTAGCGGCTGTTGTTGTCGCCGCCATCGGAAATGACCAACAGCGCCTTGCGAGGGTTCTTGGCCTTCTTCATCTGGTGGAGCGCCAGGTAGATGGCGTCCAGCAGGGCGGTCTTGCCCTTGGACTGGGTAAAGCTGAGCTTGCTCTGGATTTCCGCCAGGTCGTGAGTGAACGGCACAACGAGTTCGGCGCGGTTGTTGAAGGACACCAGGAAGGCTTCGTCCTCCGGGTTGGCGGTACGGAAGAACGAGGCCACCGCCTGGCGCGACTTCAGTAGCTTGTTTCCCATGCTGCCGCTGCCGTCGAAGACGATGCCGAAGGAGATGGGCGCGTCCTCGCTGGAGAACTGCAGCACGGATTGTTCCTTCTTGTCCTCGAACACCCGAAAGTGCTCCCGTTCCAGTCCGGTGACGAAACGGTTTAAGGGGTCGGTGACAGTCACGGGGATCAGTACCAGCGTCGTATCGACGCGGATGTTCGCGCGATGCGCCTGCGCTCCCGGATCGGCCGGCTTGGCGCGCGGTTCGATGGAGACGCGCGGTTCGGGCGAATCCCTGTTCCCAGCCGCCGCGCCGGTCGCCGCCAGGAGCAGAAGAACGCCTGAATACAAGAGTTTGCGGCGAAACCGCAACGGCATCCGAGCCTCCTGGCCCTTCTTTTTCGAGTGTATCACAGCGGTTTCGTGATAAAATCGTTCGTGCCGCGTAAAATCCTCGGGGTTATTCCTGCGCGCTTCGCATCCTCCCGGTTTCCCGGCAAAGCCCTCGCCCGCATCGGTTCGAAAACCATGTTGCAACATGTGTTTGAAAGGGCCTCCTTATCTCGCTATCTCACCAGCATGACGATTGCCACTGATGACCGGCGCATATACGAAGAGGCGCGTCGTTTCGGGGCCCCGGTGCGGATGACGCGCGGCGACCACCTGTCCGGGACCGACCGCGTCGCCGAGGTGGCCGCATCCACCGAGGCCGATATCATCGTCAACATTCAGGGCGACGAGCCGCTCATCGACCCGGCGGCCATCGACGCAGCCATCCTGCCGCTCGCCGGCGACGGCTCCATCCCCATGGGCACCCTCAAGAAGCGCATCGAAGACCCCGCCGAAATCGACGACCCGAACGTGGTGAAGGTCGTCACCGCGCACAACGGCAACGCCATTTATTTCTCGCGCTCCCGCATCCCCTACACCCGCGGCGCGGAGCCGGCTGCGCATTTCAAGCACATCGGCCTGTACGTCTACCGCCGCGATTTCCTGCTGGCTTACCCCGACCTTCCGGTCGGCCCGCTGGAACAGGCGGAGCGGCTGGAACAGTTACGGGCGCTGGAGAACGGCCACCCCATCCGGGTGGTGGAAACCGAGTACGAGTCCCTCGGGGTCGATACCCCCGCCGACCTGGAAAGGGTCTCCCGTCTATTTGATCTCACAACCGCCAAACCTTATGCCTAAATACATCTTCGTGACCGGCGGCGTGGTCTCCTCCCTGGGCAAGGGGATCGGCGCCGCCTCCATCGGCTGTCTGCTGGAAAGCCGCGGGCTGCGCGTCACGCTGCAAAAATTCGATCCCTACCTGAACGTCGATCCGGGCACCATGAGCCCCTTCCAGCACGGAGAGGTTTTCGTCACCGACGACGGCGCCGAGACCGACCTCGACCTGGGCCACTACGAGCGCTTCACCCATGCCCGCCTCACGCGGGATAATAACCTCACCTCCGGACGCATCTACGAGCGCATCATTTCGCGCGAACGCCGCGGCGACTACCTGGGCAAAACCGTGCAGGTGATTCCTCACGTCACCAACGAGATCAAGGCCGCGGTGAAGAAGGTATCATCCGACGCCGACGTGGTGATCGTGGAAATCGGCGGGACCGTGGGGGATATCGAGTCCCTGCCGTTCCTGGAGGCCATCCGTCAGATGCGCCACGAACTGGGGCGCGACAACGTGATTTTCGTCCACGTCACCCTGGTGCCCTGGATCGCCGCCGCGCAGGAGCTGAAGACCAAGCCCACCCAGCACAGCGTGAAAGAATTACGCGCCATCGGTATCCAGCCGGATATCCTGCTCTGCCGCTCCGAGCGCTTCCTTCCGCAGGAGATGAAGGAGAAGATCGCACTCTTCTGCGACGTGGATAAACAGGCCGTCATCAGCGCCCGCGACGTGGCATCGGTCTACGAGCTTCCCGTGACGTTCGCCGCAGAGGGCGTCGACGACATGGTCCTGCGGCTGCTAAACCTGGAGGCGCCGCGGCCGCGCGACCTCACCCGCTGGGAGGAGATGCTGGACCGCATGCGCCATCCCACCGGCGAGGTCCGCATCGCCCTGGTCGGCAAGTACGTCGAGTACGAAGATTCCTACAAGAGCCTGAAGGAGGCGCTGCTGCACGGCGGGGTAGCGCACCGCCTGAAAGTGCACATCGAGTGGATCGACGCCGAAGACCTGGAGAGCGATGGATGGGAGCGGCGGCTTGAGGGCTACGACGCCATCCTGGTCCCCGGCGGCTTCGGCAAGCGCGGCATCAAGGGCATGATCCACGCCATCCGCTTCGCCCGCGAGCGCCGCGTGCCCTACTTCGGGATCTGCCTGGGCATGCAGACCATGGTGATCGAGTTCGCACGCCACGTCTGCGGGCTGGAGCGGGCCGATTCCACGGAATTCGATGCCGGCACGCCCGACCGCGTCATCTTCAAGCTGCGCGAGTTGAAGGGCATCGACGAACTGGGCGGCACCATGCGGCTGGGCGCCTGGCCGTGCATACTGGCCGAGGGCAGCTTGGCGCACCGCGCTTACGGCGTGCGCGAGATCAGCGAGCGACACCGCCACCGCTACGAGTTCAACCGCGAGTACGAGCAGCGGCTCACCGCGGCCGGCCTGCGCATCACCGGCGAAACGCCGGACGGCACCTACGTGGAGATCTGCGAGCTTCCCGATCACCCCTGGTTCCTGGGATGCCAGTTCCACCCCGAGTTCAAGAGCAAGCCGCTCGAGCCGCACCCGTTGTTTGTCGCCTTCATCGGCGCGGCCTACGAGCAGCGGCAGAGGCGTCTCTCGGCCGTCGAAACGCGGGAACCCCAGTACAGCCGTGGCGATTGAGTTCGAGAGCTTCGGGCGCGGCCAGCCGCTGGTGCTGATCGCCGGCCCCTGCGTCATCGAAAGCGAAGAGCACGTGCTCCGCATGGCGCGCGCCATCGGCGAGATCGCCGGGCCATACGTTTTCAAAGCCTCTTTCGACAAGGCCAACCGCACCAGCCTGAGCGGCTACCGCGGGCCCGGATTGAAAGAAGGATTGCGCATCCTGAAGCGCGTGAAGGCCGCCGGCTTCACCGTCCTCACCGACATCCACGAGCCGGCGCAGGCCGAGCCCGCCGCCGAAGTGGCTGACATTCTCCAGATCCCCGCGTATCTCTGCCGCCAGACCGACCTGTTGCTGGCCGCCGGCCGCACAGGCCGCATGGTCAACATCAAGAAGGGCCAGTTTCTGGCACCGCACGACATCCACTACGCCGTCGAGAAGGTCGTCTCTACGGGAAACACCCGGGTGCTGCTCACCGAGCGCGGAACCGCCTTCGGCTATAACAACCTGGTGGTGGACATGCGCGGCCTAGCCATCATGCGGCAGGGAGGCTGGCCCGTGATCTTCGACGCCACCCACAGCGTGCAGCTTCCGGGCGCCGGCGCAGCGGCCTCCGGCGGGCAGCCGCAGTACATCGAGCCGCTGGCCCGCTCCGCCGTAGCGGTAGGGATCGACGGGCTGTTCATAGAAGTCCACGACCGCCCCGCCGAGGCCCTCTCCGACGGCGCCAACTCTTTGGATTTGAAAGACTTGCCCGAACTGCTGCGGCGCCTCCGGGCCATCGACCGGCTGGTCAAGGCCGATTTCCTGCACGCGCCGCCCGGCTGAGGCGTCAATTGTATTTAGGAGAACTCCGCATGAACCGCAAGGGAAAGGGGTGGAGAGCCAGAGGCTTTTCGCTCATCGAGCTGCTGATCGTCATCGCGATCATTCTGATTATCGCCACCATCGCGCTGCCGAAACTCAACCGCGCCCGCATGTACGCGCAGGAGACCGCGGCCATCAGCCACATCCGGACGATCCACACCGCCCAGACCCAGTACTTCAGCCAGTTCGGCAGATATGCGGCCTCGCTGGCCGAGTTGGGCCCCCCGGTCAGCGGATCGGTGAACGCGTCCAGCGCGGACCTGATTCCCGGAGACCTGGCCAGCGGCGAGAAGGGCGGCTATAAGTTCGTCCTGGCGGCCTCTCCGCTGGGTTACACCATCAACGCCAGCCCTTCGGTATTCAACTCCACCGGCAGCCGCACATTCTTCTCCGACCAGTCACTGGTGATCCGGGAGAACTACGGGCAGGAGCCGGCAACCGAGAAAAGCAGCGAGATCAAGTAGCGGCGCGGCGGAGGCGGTCGAGCACGCCCGCCCAGGCGGGCGTATCGGGAGGCATTTCCACAGCAATCCAATCGAACCCCTGGCCGTCCGCGCTATGGAGCACGGCGTAGAGGATGGCCGCGTAGCCGCGCGGGTCGGCGGGCATCCGCAACGCGGCTCCTTCGGCCGCGCCTTGGATGAGCAGCCGGAAGCCGCGGCCTCGAGCGGGCACGTGCCCCAGGTAGAGCGGGGTGGCGGGGCGGTAGTGGCGCGGGCGCATGCCGGGCGAGGCGTCGGGACCCACACCGGCGCCCGAGGGCTGCCGCAGCGGGCCGGTGACCTCCTCCAGCTCCGGCGCCGGAATCACCCCGGGGCGGAACAGCACCGCCGGTTTTTCCGCCACCGAGAGCACCACCGATTCGATCCCCACCGCGGCGGGCCCGCCATCCAGAATGTAGTCCACGTCTTTGCCGAGCGATGCCCGCACGTGCTCCGCGGTAGTGGGGGAGAGCTGGGAGAAGCGGTTCGCGCTGGGCGCCGCCACCGGCAGCCCCGCCACCCGGATCAACTCCTGCGCCAGCGGATGCGCCGGCACCCGCAGCCCCACGGTGTCCAGGCCGGCAGTCACCACGCCGGGAATGCGGGGATGCTTCCGCACCACCAGGGTGAGGGGCCCGGGCCAGTAGCGCCGCGCCAGTTCCTCGGCCTCCGGCGGCCATTCGCGCGCCAGTTCCCGCGCCATGGCGGCCGAGTCTGCATGGACGATCAGGGGACTGGTCTTGGGCCGGCCCTTGACCGCGAAGATGCGCTCCACCGCCGCCGCGTTCAGGGCATCGGCGCCCAAGCCGTAGACGGTTTCGGTGGGGAAAGCGACCAGGCCGCCGCGACGCAGCCACGCGGCCGCCTCCGCTACAGTACCGCTCACTCCGGCAACTCGCCCTTACCGTCGCCCGCCGTCTTGCCCGTCTTCCGCCAGACCAGGTAGGCGTGGATGAGGGGGGACAGGTCCCCTTCCAGCACACTATCCACGTCGCCTATGGCGAGCTTGGTGCGGTGGTCCTTGATCATCCTGTAGGGCGCCAGTACGTAGCTGCGAATCTGGCTGCCGAAGTCGATGTCCAGCTTGGAATCCTCGGTCTTGCGGGCCTCGGCGCGCTTCTTCTCCAGCTCCAGTTCATAGAGCCGGGCCTTCAACTGCTTCATGGCGCTGTCGCGGTTCTTGTGCTGGGAGCGCTCGTTCTGGCACTGCACCACGATGCCCGTGGGGTAGTGGGTAATGCGCACCGCCGAGTCGGTCATGTTGACGTGCTGTCCCCCCGCGCCCGAGGAGCGGAAAGTGTCTATGCGCAAGTCATCGAGACGGATGTCGATCTTAATCTCGTCGTCTACCTGCGGGTAGACGAAGACGGAGGCGAAGGAGGTGTGGCGCCGCGCGTTGGAATCGAACGGCGAGATGCGGACCAGCCGGTGCACCCCGATTTCCGATTGCAGCAGCCCGTAGGCGTTCTCTCCGTCCACTTCGAAGGTGACGGACTTGATGCCCGCGCCCTCGCCCTCCAGCCGGTCCGTGATGACGGTTTTGAAGTCCTCGCGCTCGGCCCAGCGCAGGTACATGCGCATGAGCATCTCGGCCCAGTCCTGGCTTTCCGTGCCGCCGGCTCCGGGATGGATGGTAACGATGGCGCCGCGGGCGTCGTTTTCGCCGGAGAGCAGCATGGCGGTTTCGAGCTTCTCCAGGCGCTGGCTGAAGGCCTCGAGTTCGCGCTCGATATCGGCCTCCACGTCTTCTCCCTCGCGGGCGAGTTCGAAGAGCGTGTCGAGGTCCTCGGTGAGGGAGGCAATATGGCGGTCGTTCTCCAGCGCCTCTTCCAGCCGCTTGCGCTGCTGCATCACCTTCTGGCTTTGGTCGGGCCGGTTCCAGAAATCCGGGGCGGCCACCTGCCGCTCGATTTCCTCTAGTTGAGTCTTCTGTTTGGGGGCGTCAAAGATACCTCCGCACGGCCAGGGCCTGTTCGCGGAGGGGACTGTATCGGCGTTCCAGTTCTTCGACCATATGTGTTGTAAGCTATTTCAATTCTAGCAAATACCCGCGTTTTCCGGCGTTGGCGCAGCGGGTGCGGCCGATTTCGGTGCGCACACCGGCGGCTTCGTGGATGTGGCCGCAGAGGAACCACTCCGGCTGCTCGGCTTGGATGAAATCCCGCACCGCGGTGGAGCCGGCATGCACCCCGTCGCGGATGCGGTCGAGCGGTGTGTCGCGCGGGGGCGCGTGGCAGATGAGCACCAGCGGCCGGAGGCCGGCGAAGCCCGCCAGGCGCGCGGCCAGTTCCGTCTCGCTGTACTCGCCCGGCGTGTCGAACGGTGTGGGGTTGGAGTAGCCCAGGCCGGCCACGTAATAGCCGCCCATCTCGACGGATTTGCCGTGCAGGTCGTGGAAGCCGTAGCGCTGGCAGACGCCGGCCACCTGGGCGGCTGTCTCATGATTGCCGGGCAGCATGTAGAGGCGCTCGCCGAGGGGGGCGAGCACCCGCGCGCAATCCTCCAGCCCGCGGCTCCAGGTGGCCAGGTCGCCCGCGCAGATGTAGGCATCGGCCTCCGCGGCGGCAATCTGCCCCAATGCCCGGAGGTCCCCGTGAATATCCGAAAACACCAGCAGCTTCACAGGAACGATTGTACAGCCCGCGGTATACTTGTTGTTGAACCCAAAGGAGTTTGACTTAGATGATTTCAGCGACCCAGTTGCGTCCCGGCATGGTGATCAAGTTCAACAACGAGCTTTTCTCGATATTCAGCGTCAACCACCGGACGCCCGGCAACCTGCGGGGATTCGTGCAAGCCAAGATGAGGAGCCTCCGCAGCGGGTCTATGATCGAGCACCGCTTCTCTTCGGAAGACCGCGTCGAGCGGGCCGTGCTGGATGAGCAGGAGTTCGAGTACCTGTACGACGACGGCGAGTACTACTACTTCATGAACACCGAGAGCTTCGAGCAGATTCACCTCACCCGCGACATCCTGGGCGACGGCATCAGCTACCTGATTCCGCAGCTTCGGGTGACGGTGGAATTCCACGAAGGCAAGCCCCTCAGCGTGGAACTGCCCGCCACGGTGGACCTGACGGTAGTGGAGACCGAACCCGGGCTGCGCGGCGCCACGGTATCCAACGTGACCAAGCCCGCCAAGCTGGAAACCGGGCTGGTGGTGCAGGTGCCGCCGTTCATCAGCACGGGCGAAAAGATCCGGGTGAACACCTCCGAAGGGACCTACCAGGAAAGGGCCTGAAGGGCCGCCGCCAGTTCCTCCTCCTCGCTTTCGAAGACCGTGCGCAGATCGATGAGCAGGCGGCCGCCCTCGATGCGGGCGATGACCGGCGGCTCGTGACTGCGCAGCCGGCGCTCGGCCGCCACGGGATCGGCCGGGGAGAGCGCGATCAGGCAGGTGGGGATGGGTTCCTCCGGAGTGGAGCCGCCGCCGATCACCGATTCTCCGTCCGCCAGTTCGGCATCGATACCCGGCAGGCGTGCCAGCAGGCGCTCGGCCCGCGCGCGGATTTCCGCTGCGCTCTGCCGGATCATGGCCAGCGCCGGGATGCGCTCCCAACGCTCCAGCAGCAGGTTGCGGGCGGTCTCTTCGAGCGCCTGCACGATCAGCTTATCCACGCGAAGCGCGCGGAACATGGGATTGCGGCGGAGGCGCGCCACCAGGTCCGGGCGCCCAGCCAGGATGCCCGCCTGCGGTCCGCCGAAGAGCTTATCGCCGCTGAAGGAGACCAGGTCCGCTCCGGCGCGCAGGCTTTCGGCCACCAGGGGCTCGCTCACGCCGAAGGCGCGCAGGTCCGCGATACAGCCGCTGCCCAGGTCCTCGTAGACCGGGATGCCGCGCTCCCGCCCCAGCGCCGCCAGTTCCGCCACGGTGGCGCGCTCGGTGAAGCCTGTGATTTGGAAATTGCTCGGGTGGACACGCAGCAGCAGACGGGTGTGTTCGGTGATGGCGTCGCGGTAGTCGGCGATGCGGGTGCGGTTGGTAGTCCCCACCTCGCGCAGGACGGCGCCGGAGCGCGCCATCATGTCGGGAATGCGAAAGCCGTCGCCGATTTCGATCAGCTCGCCGCGCGAGACGATCACCTCGCCCCCGGCGGCCAGTTCATGGAGCGCCAGGTAGACGGCGGCGGCGTTGTTGTTGACGGCGATGGCGGGCGCGCCGAGCAGGCGTTCGAGCAGGGGTCCGGCGTGGGCATCGCGCCGCCCGCGGCGCCCCGCGGCGAGATCGTACTCCAGGTTGGTATAGCCGGGGTGGAAGGCGACGGGACCGAGCGGCGCCCGCCCCAGGTTGGTATGGAGCACCACGCCTGTGGC
>JAWLGN010000167.1:0-11887 GCA_041685075.1 Bryobacteraceae bacterium | reverse complement strand
AACGGGCCGCTGCTGTTCGCTCGACGACGTCTACGACGCGCGCCGCGTGGCCGCCGATCTCGGCATCCCCCACTACGTCGTGAACTACGAACGCGAGTTCGAGCGCGAGGTGGTGGAGCCGTTCGTGGCGGAGTACCTGGCGGGCCGCACCCCCATCCCCTGCGCCCTCTGCAACAGCGCCATCAAGTTCGACCGATTTCTGGAGATGGCCGAAGGACTGGGCGCCGAACGCATCGCCACGGGCCACTACGCCCGCATCACGCAAAACCCCGCAACCGGCCTGTGGGAGCTGCGCCGCGCCGCGGACCCTTCCAAGGACCAGACCTATTTCCTCTTCGGACTGACCCAGCGGCAGCTAGCCCGCACAGTCTTCCCCCTGGGCGGCTTCAGCAAGGCCGAGGTGCGGGAGCTGGCGCGGGAACTCGGGGTGGCGGTGGCGGAAAAGGGCGAAAGCTACGAGATCTGTTTCGTGCCCAACGGCGATTATCCGGCATTCCTGAGCGCCTACATGAACGAGAAGGGCGCCGCCATGCCGCATACCGGGGGCGATATCGTTACCACGGACGGGCGGCGGCTGGGCAGCCATGACGGCGTGCACCGCTTCACCGTGGGGCAGCGCCGCGGGCTGGGGGTGGCGGCGGGCGAACCGCTGTACGTCATCTCGACCGACCCCGCCACGGGCCGCGTGACGGTGGGCGGCGGCGAGGGCCTGCTGCGCGCCGAGTGCATCGCCACGGAGGTGAACTGGATTGCCGGCGCACCGCCCGCCGCGCCCGTGCGCGCCGAGGTGAAGATCCGGCACCGGCACGAAGCGGCTCCCGCCACCGTCACTCCCGACCACGCGCGCGCGCTGGTGCGATTCGACGAGCCGCAGCGCGCCGTGACTCCCGGGCAGGCGGCCGTCTTCTACCAGGGTGACGTGGTGTTGGGCGGCGGCTGGATCGGGTAGCCTTGCGCGGGTTTCCGGCGTAGAATACAGGGCGAGGAGCGAACCATGTCTTTCACTGTGGTGCTTCTGGTCTATGCTACTACCCTGGGCCTGGCGCTTCTCATGCTCTACCTGTTCAAAGCGCAGGCCTGGTACTGGCACCTGCTGAGCCTGGCAGCCGCGTTCGGAGTCGGCCTCATGCCGCCCCCGGCCGGCTGGCAGGGTCCGGTCGTTGACCTCTTATTCGGAACCGTCTTCATCTTCCTGCTGGTTTGGGGTGTGGGCGGTCTCCTCACTTACGGCTCGCGCTCGCCGCGGCGCAAACACGCCTGAGAAGGCCGAGGGCGGCGCGGTATTACAATGGCGCTTCATGCGCCGCCGCTCCGCCCTCCGCAACGTGTTGGAATACGCCGCCGCGAGGGCCGTCCTGGCTACCCTCGCATACGCGCCGCTGTCGCTGGCCTGGAAGCTGGGGCGCATCTACGCGCGCGCGCTGGAGAGGGCCGTCCCGCGGCTCGGCCGTACCGCGCTCCGCAATCTCGAACTCGCCTACCCGGAAGCGGACATCGAATGGCGCGCCCGTATCGCCCGCGGCGTCTTCGATTCCATTGGGCGGCTGCTGGTAGTCTTCGCCAGGCTGCCGCGCATCGGCCCCGAGGAGATCGGGCGCTGGATCCGCTACGAAGGCTTCGAGCACTTCGCCGCGGCCAAGGCGCGCGGCCGGGGCGTGCTGTTCGCCACCGCGCACCTGGGCAACTGGGAACTCAGCGCTTTCGCCCACGCCCTGATGACCGAACCAATGCACGTGGTGGCGCGTCCGCTCGACAACCCGCTGCTCGACCGCTTCGTGGAACGGCGCCGCACCCTGTCGGGCAACCGGGTGATCGGCAAGCGGGATTATGCGCGCCCTATTCTGGCGGCGCTCCGGCGCAACCAGGCGGTGGGCATCCTGATCGACCAGAACACCGCGCTGGAACAGGGCGTCTTCGTCGATTTCTTCGGCCTGCCGGCGTCGACGGGCACGGGCTTCGCGCGGCTGGCGGCGCTGAGCGGAGCGCCGATGGTGCCGGGCTTCGCCATTTGGTCAGCGGCCGAAGGAAAGTTCATCCTGCGGTTCTATCCGCCGCTGGAGGCCACGGGCGATGCGGTCTGCGACACCGCGCGCCTGCAGCAGGTGCTCGAGAGCGTGGTGCGCGAATATCCGGATCAGTGGTTATGGGTGCATCGGCGCTGGAAGACGCGCCCCTCGGGAGAAGCCCCGCTGTACGACTCGCCACGTAAGTAATGCGCGGTATGTAGTATAACGAAGACGGGGCCGATGATTCCGCTGAAACGCACACCTTTGTATACGGGCGTTTTCGCGCTCACGGCAACTGCGCTCGCGCTGGTGGTATGCCTGCTGTTCCGCCCGCTGCTGGAGCCGGACTTTTTCCTGCCGTTCCTGGGGGCGGTGCTGCTGAGCGCGTGGTACTACGGGAAGGGCGGAGGCCTGACTTCCACCGCGCTCTCCTCGGCCGCGCTGCTCTACTTTTTCGTGCCGCCGCATCCGGGGTTCGCCGTGGAGAGCCTGGGGGTGGCGGTACGGCTGGGCGTCTTCATCGGACTGGGCGTGCTGATCTCCCTGTTGGCCGCGGCCGGGCGCAGCAGCCAGATGCTGCTCTCGGCAACGCTCTCGAGCATCGGGGACGGGGTGATCGTCACCGACAAGGACGGCCGCATCACCTACCTGAACCAAGTGGCCGCGGAACTCACCGGCTGGACGCGCGGCGAGGCCACCGGGCGGCCGGTCTTCGAGGTCTTCCCGGTGGTGCGGGAGGACGGCACCGAGGCCGTGCGGCTGATCGACAAGGCACTGCGCGAGGGCCTTGCGGTTCGCGCCGCCGAGCACGTCAACCTGGTTTCGAAGAGCGGGACCCGCATCGCCATCGAGGACAGCGCCGCGCCGGTGCGGGACCACAAGGGCGAGCTGCGCGGCGGCGTGGTGGTCTTCCGCGACATCAGCAACCGGCGCCACCTGGAGGAGCAGCTCAGCCATTCGCAGAAGATGGACGCGGTGGGACGCCTGGCCGGCGGTGTGGCGGGCGATTTCAACAACGTCCTCACCGTCATCACCGGGTATAGCGAACTGTTGCGCACGGAACTGCCCACCGGCAACCCGCTGCGCCGCTTCGCCGATGAGATCCTGTGGGCCGCCGAGCGCGCCGCTTCCCTGACCCGCCAGTTGCTGGCCTTCAGCCGCGGTCCTTCGGCGCAGCCGCGCCTGCTGGACCTGAACGCCGTGCTTGCGAACATGGAGCCGATGCTGCGCCGGCTGGTGGGCGAGAGCATCGAGCTGATTACCCTCACCGGCCCAGGGCTGGGGCGCGTGAAGGCCGACCCCGCGCAGATCGAGCAGATCGTCATGAACCTGGCGGGCAATGCGCGCGATGCCATGCCCGAGGGCGGCAAGCTGGTGATCGAAACCGCCAACGTGGATCTCGAGGATCCGGCCAGCAGCAAGAAGATCGGGGTGCGGCCGGGGGCCTACGTGATGCTGGCGGTGAGCGACACGGGCATCGGGATGGACGCCGCCACGCGGTCGCGCCTCTTCGAGCCGTTCTTCACCACCAAGGAGCCTGGCAAGGGCAGCGGCCTGGGGCTGGCCACCGTCTACGGCATCGTGAAGCAGAGCGAGGGCCAGGTGACGGTCTACAGCCAGCCGGGCTGCGGCACCATCTTCGAGATCTACCTGCCCCGTTTCACCGAGGCGGTGGGGACCACCGGCGCGCGCCGCCAGGTGCAGCCCAAGGGTTCCGAGACGATTCTGCTGGTGGACGACGAGGACGGGGTGCGGAAGCTGGTCAACGCCATTCTCCAGGGGCACGGCTATTCCGTAATCGAGGCCGGGAGCGGCCCGGCGGCGCTGGCGGCCTTCGAGAAGAACGCGCACAAGATCGACCTGGTGGTGACCGATATCGTGATGCCCCAGATGAACGGGCTGGAACTGGGAGAGCGGCTCACCCAGGTGCGCCCGGAGCTGAAGATCCTCTACATGTCCGGCTACCGCGACAACCCCATCGGCGGGACAACGCCGGACCGCGCCTTCCTGCACAAGCCGTTCACCCCGGACACCCTGCTCGAGAAAATCCGGGAGGTGCTGGACTCGCGGATGGCGTGAGGTTGTCACCTTCGCCCCGGGGTTGCATCTCCGAGAGTGAAAGCCATGCCGATTTACGAGTACCGCTGCGAGAAATGCGGCCGGAGCTTTGAGAAGCTGCGGAAGGCAGCCGATGCCGACCGGGAAGTGGAGTGCCCGTACTGCGCCTCCGAAGAGGTGGAACGGCTGCTCTCGGGATTCGCCACCGGAGGGTGCAGCGCGCCCGCCGGCAGCGGCTTCCGGTGAGGGTAGCGGCTGGGGGGCCGGTCGGCCACCGTAACGCACTCGACACGTCAGCCGCAGCTCGCGGCCGTACCTCTTCCGGGCCACTTTCGGTAAACTGGGGCCGAATATGGCGATGAAAACCGCCGCATTGTCGCTGCTGATGGTGGCCGTTGTCGAAGTCGCCCTCGCGGGCCCGTATGGTCCACTTTCAATCGAGGAGCTGGCGAATCGTGCTGACGCGGTCGTCGTAGCAACGCCGGTTCAGGTGGGAGCTGCAGCCGCGCCGCCGCAGCGCACCCCGTCGGTCGCGGCGTCTGGTTTCTGAAAGGCTCAGGGCAGGATTGGAGTGTAGCCCGACGGCGGCGGGAGATCTTAATTTCCACGACCTTTTCTACTCTACGGCGCCGGCCGATCCGAACTCTTCACCGATCCGGCAGCCGGCAAGAACCGCGACAGACCGAATCATTCTGAAGTTGAGCGCTTCCATCCTCCGTGACGACGGCGTCGGGCTTCTTAGCGCATTCTACGGGGTCGATTCCGCTGTCGCGAAGGAGCTGTACTCACATGCCGCACAATCCTCGAAGGCGGAGGTGAGGTCCTTTGGATTGGCGGGGCTGATCAGAAGCAACGATTACGCGGGACTTACGCAGTTGGAAGAGGACGTGAGGCGCGGCGCTGTGCGAGCTGACAATCTTGATCTTCTGCTCAGCCTCGAGCAGCTCTATGAAAGCCCGGATCCCGCAGGCGTTCAGGCATTGGGCCGTATAGCCGCCGCCAAGGATCTGCCCGGGGCGTTCCGCACGGGCGCGGCTCATGCCCTCATGCGCATTCACGCGAAAGAAGCCGCTCCGATCCTGGCGGCCTTGTTGGACGATGCCAGTCCCGCAATCCGTTTTCGGCCCGAAGTGGCGGCGGCAGTTCGATCTTCCGGTCCCCGGTGACGTTTTCACCGGGCAGCGGCCTGGAGCGAGGGTGGCGGTGATTCCCGCTCAGGCAGCTTTGAGAGTGAGGGACACCCGGGTATAGGCCACCTGAAAGCCCTGGCGTTCGTAGTTGCGCTGCGAGACGCTGCCCGGAAGAGTTGCGGCGGTGGCCAGGTTGCAGCCCGCGGCGATGGCGGCATTGAGCCGCGCGCGAATGAGGGCCGCATGGAGGCCGGCGTTGCGGAAGGCCGGGAGAGTGCCGTCCGCCATCAGCAGCGCCAGGCCGTTGTGGAGCGACATGGCCGCGCCCGCGGCGGGCTCCCCCGAAGCGGCCCGCGCGAGAAAACAACGCGCGCCGGGCAGGTGGAAGAGGGTGGCGCCGGCAGCGGTCTCCTCTTCCGAGAGGCCGGCACGCTCGAAAAAGCTTGCCCCCACCGTACGCGCCCAGAGGTCGCGGTCCACCGCGCCGCACTCGTGCACCCGGGCGTCGGGCGGGTAGGGCTGAATGCCCCCCAGCACCCGCACGAGCACCGAGTTGAACTCCGTCACGGCGTATCGGCGTGCGCACAGAATTTCAATCAGGGTGGGATGCGCGTAGGGGCAGAGATCCGCGGTCACCGCGGCGCCGCGGCTGTGGAAGAAATGCTCCAGGCGGTCGATCTCTGCGGCGCTCACGGGGCCGTGCATCCCCAGCGCCAGCGTGCGGGTCAGCATGGAGTTCACCCCGGCGAAGATCGCCCAGCCGCCGGCCATCGCCTGAACCGCCGCGCCCGGCACGGAGCCCGCACGGGCACAGGCGATCCCATTGGCCGCTTCGGCCCTTTCCAGCCGGCGAGCCAGCGCCAGGTCGGCGAGAATCATTTTCCCGGACACCGTACCGCAGAGGAGTGCATCCTAAATATTATGAGCCTCACGACCATCAGGATTGGCGTCTCCGGAATGACCTGCGGCAACTGCGCCCGGATGGTAGAACGCAAACTGGCCTCCAGCCCGGGGGTGGCGAAGGCCCAGGTGGATCTGGACGCGGCCGCCGCCACGGTGGAGTACGACCCGGCGCGCGTCAGCACCGAGGAACTCGCCGCCGCCATCGAGAAGCTGGGCTACCAGGTCAGCCGATGAGCGCCTCGCGAGTGGACCTGCCGGTCCAGGGGATGAGCTGCGCCGCCTGCGCGCGCTCGATCGAGCGGCAACTCGCCGATGCCCCCGGGGTGCGGAAGGCTCACGTCAATTTCGCCACCAACACCGCCACGGTGGAGTTCGACTCTGAGAGCACGGCCGTCGAGCAACTGGTGGGAGCCATCGAGGAACTCGGCTTCAAAGTACCGCAGCGCGCGGAGCCGGATGAGGACGCCGCGCGTGCCTCGCTGCTGCGGCGGCTGTGGGTGGCGGCGCTGTTCAGCCTGCCGGTGGCGGTGCTGGGGATGTCGCATGGGGCGCTGCACGTGCCCTTCTCCGCCTGGATCCAGTTGGCCCTGACCCTGCCGGTGGTGGTCTACGCCGGGGCGCCCTTCTACCGGGGCGCCTGGACGGCGCTGCGGCACCGCTCCGCCAACATGAACACCTTGGTGGCGCTGGGCACCGGCGCCGCCTTCCTCTATTCCGCCGCGGTGACCGCCATGGGCGGCATCGAGGTGTACTTCGAAGCCGCGGCCATTATCATCACCCTGATTCTGCTGGGCCGCTTCCTGGAGGCGCGGGCGCGCGGCAGGGCTTCGGAGGCGATCCGCCGGCTGGCGGAACTGGCGCCGCCGGTGGCGCGCGTCGTCCGCGACGGCGTGGAGGCGGAGATCCCGGTGGACGCGGTGCGGGTGGGGGATCTGCTGGTGGCGCGGCCGGGAGAGAAGATTGCGGTGGACGGCACGGTGGCGGCGGGCGAATCCGCCATTAACGAGGCCATGCTGACCGGCGAGAGCATGCCCGTGGACAAGCGCCCGGGAGACGCGGTCTACGGCGGCACGGTGAACCTTTCGGGCAGCCTGCGCTACGAGGCGCGGGCGGTAGGCGAGGGCACGCTCCTTCGCCAGATGATCGAGATGGTGAAGCGGGCGCAGGGCTCGCGCGCGCCGGTGGCCCGGCTAGCGGACGTGGTGAGCGGCTGGTTCACCCTGGCGGTGCTGGGCGCGGGCGTGGTTACCTTCGCGGCTTGGCTCTGGCTGGCGGGACTCACGGCGGCGCTGGTGAACGCGGTGGCGGTGCTGATCATCGCCTGCCCGTGCGCCCTGGGGCTGGCCACCCCCACCGCCATCATGGTGGGAACCGGCCGGGGCGCCGAGGCGGGCGTGCTGATCAAGGGCGGAGAGGCGCTGGAAACCGCCGCCCGCATCGATACCGTGGTGCTGGATAAGACCGGCACGGTGACGCGCGGGCGGCCGGAGGTGACCGATACCGTGCCGCTCGAGGGATGGAGCGCGGAGGAGCTGCTGCGCGTGGCGGCAGCGGCCGAGCGCGATTCCGAGCACCCCGTTGCGAAGGCCATCGTGGAGCGCGCCGCGGGGCTGGAGTTGCCGGCGGCGGAGGGCTTTCAGGCGTTGGCGGGGCACGGGGTCCGTGCGCGCGTGGGCGGGCGCGAGGTGCTCGCCGGCACGGCGCGGTTGACCGGCATCGAGCATCCCGAAGCCGAACGGCTAGCGGACGAGGGCAAGACGGCGGTGGTAGTTGCGGTGGATGGCGCGCCGGCGGGTGTGATCGCGGTGGCCGATACCGTGAAACCCGAGGCGGCCGAGGCGGTGGCGGCGCTGCGCCGCATGGGCATGGAAGTCTGGATGATCACGGGCGACAACCGGCGCGCGGCCGAAACCGTGGCGCGGCAGGCGGGGATTGAGAAGGTGATGGCCGAAGTGCTGCCGGACGGCAAGGCGGCGGAGGTGAAGCGCCTGCGCGCGGCCGGGCGGCGCGTCGCCATGGTGGGGGACGGCATCAACGACGCCCCCGCGCTGGCCGAGGCCGACGTGGGCATCGCCATCGGCGCCGGCGCCGACGTGGCGCGCGAGGCGGGCGACATCACGCTGGTGCGCGACGACCTGCGCGGCGTGGCGGCGGCCCTGCTGCTGGCGCGCCGCACCATGCGGGTGATCCGGCAGAACCTGTTCTGGGCGTTTGCCTATAACACGGTGGGGATTCCGGTAGCCGCGATGGGCCTGCTCTCCCCGGTAGTGGCGTCGGCCGCCATGGCGCTTTCGAGCGTTACGGTAGTGACCAACAGCCTGCGCCTGCGCTCTACTGCACTGCCGGGTTGACGCCGCGCCCCGCACCGGCCGCCGCCCTCGCGCTCGCTGCTTCTTCATGAGGACCCGATTGACAGTGCGGTAGGGTTTTTGGTGAAATGGAAAACAGTTGCTCCTCAGTAGCTCAATGGTAGAGCATTCGGCTGTTAACCGAAGGGTTGTAGGTTCGAGTCCTACCTGAGGAGCCAAATCGTTTTTCCAGCACCCCTTCTGGCCCGCCCGTTAACGCCTCTCTCCGTCCGCAACGCCGCAACTGGCCGTGATTTCGGCACTTCCGCGTCTCTCCATTTCGAGCCGAATGCCGCTTGAACCGCCAGCCGTGCGCTCCGGCGACGTTTGCCGGAGGCCATTTCTCCCCGTCTCCGGAAGCAAACCAGGGGTTGGTTAACGGCACGGCGCGGATTGTCCGACATCAGGCCGGACGAGCCGAAACCGTAAGTCTGTTCTGGCGAGCCAAGGCCAGTGCTCCGATAGCCGACGATCTCCGACCCATGTGGTGTCGAACAAACATCAGGCCGGCAATCCAGCTGGTTCCGGCGCACCGACTTGAGTGCTGGGCTTCAAAGCCGGTACCACTGGCCTATAGAGTCTTTGTTCTCCCAACAGTGCTTCCGCACGTCCTCGATCACCTTGATGGAGGCCGGAATGTACTCGTAGCGTTCGCTGATCTCCTCGTCGAACAACCGCAGTTCCTTGCCGCAGCAGCTGCAGTGCTTCTGGCCTTCGGGCAAGTCATGCACGATCCGTTCCCGAATCACATTCCTGGCCAGTGGCTGCCGCACGGCGCGCTTCTTGGCTGCCTGCGGCGGCTCCTCGGTCTGGTCCTTGTCCTGCTCCTCGTCGGCAGCCGGCTCAGCGTCTCCTGGTTCGTCTTCTTCCGGATCGCTGGCCCTCCAGAGCGTCTCGAACAACGCCAATGGCTCTTTGGAAAGTTGTTCGCTCTTGCGGTTGCGCTGCGCGTCGAGAAGTTCGCGCAGCAGGCTGCGGTACTTGTTCTTCTCCGAACTCTCGTGCTGCAGCCGTTCGCACAGCTCCACGACGAGCTTCTGTAACAGGTCGATGTCGTTCGGAAGAGCCTTGGGATCGATGGCAGCCACGAGCGTGCTTTCAGAATACCCGCAAAGCCGCCCGTTTCCAAGAGAAAAACAATCGAAAGCGGAAATGTTTTATGCTGCGTTTCGGCGGTATCGATTCCGTCTGCTCGCTTGCTCGAAGTCGATGCCGCTCAGCAGCGCACCCAACTCTTCGGTCGTGATCTCGATGCGAGTCGAGCCGGGCTCTCCACAGGGAATTGCGAACGCGCCTCTCTCCAAACGTTTCGCCCAGATCGCGAACCCGTCCCGGTCCCAGTACAAAAGTTTTAGGCGATCTTTTCTCCGATTGGCGAACAGGTAAAGATGCCCGGCGAAGGCGTCCAGTTGCAGATGATCGCGCACCAGCGCGTGCAGTCCGTCGAAGCTCCGTCGCATATCAGTGGGCGCCAGGCAAAGGTACACCCGCACGCTGGCCGGCAGGTGGATCATCGCCGCACAGCGTCCAGCACCAGTCGCAGCGTCGCCCATCATGCCGCTGTGCCCTTCGCGTCGATCGCCACCACCTTGGCTTGTTGCTTCTCCTGCTTGGCCTGCCGCGCCCGTGTGAGGTGCTCGCGTTGGCGGTTGCTGGTGCCGGGACCGCCGTCCTGGGGTGCCGCCTGCGCCAACCTCTCCTGGATGGCGCGCGTTAATGCCTGCTGGCGGTCG
Source organism: Bryobacteraceae bacterium (assembly GCA_041685075.1). GTDB lineage: Bacteria > Acidobacteriota > Terriglobia > Bryobacterales > Bryobacteraceae > JAMCRM01. The sequence goes on along the minus strand of JAWLGN010000167.1, from coordinate 1,709 downwards.
AGTCCGACGAAAGTGTACTCGCCGGTCGTGTCGATCTCGCTGTGTCCCGCGATCCTGCTCGCTTCGATTGGTTGATCTCCGGCTGCCGCATGCGCCTCTTGGAGCGTTTCGAGCACCAGCGGGCGGCCGCGGAGTTCCTGGATTTTCAACCCACCTTGTTCTTCGGCGTGCCCACCATATACGTGAGGCTGCTTGAGGTGCCGGAGGAGACGGCGCGCGAGATTGGCGCGAGGATGCGGCTGTTCGTCTCCGGATCGGCGCCGCTCCCGGCCCAGGTGCTGGAGGCCTTCCGGGCGCTGTACGGCCACACCATCCTGGAGCGATACGGGATGACCGAGACGCTCATGAACATCAGCAATCCGTACCCGGGCGAACGCCGCGCCGGGACGGTGGGGCTGCCGCTGCCCGGCATTTCGGTGCGGCTGCTGGATGAGGAAGGCGCGGCCGTGCCCGACGGCGAGACCGGCGAGCTGTACTTGCGCGGCGCCAACGTGTTTCCGGGCTACTGGCGCAGGGAGGAGGCCACGCGCGCAGCATTTCTGGATGGGTGTTTCCGGACCGGAGACCTGGCCACGCGCTCAGCGGACGGCTACTACACATTGCGCGGCCGCAAAAGCGAAGTGATCATCTCGGGCGGGTTCAACATCTACCCGCGTGAGATCGAAGAACTCCTGCTGGAGCAAGAGGGAGTGGCGGAAGCGGCGGTTGTGGGTGCGCCGGACAGGTTACGGGGCGAGGTTCCGGTGGCGTATATCGTGGCGCCGGACGGTTTCGAGGCTGCGGCGCTGGAGGCGCGCTGTCGCGAGAAACTGGCTTCGTTCAAGACGCCGCGCGCGTTCCTCGGCGTGGAGAAGCTGCCGCGAACGGCGTTGGGAAAGGTGCAACGTAAGCGTCAGACCAACCACACGGTTGACAGCGGCCAGCTATCGATTGCAGGAAATCCAGGCTGAAGGTGTGAGTTCCGCGAGCCGCCGGATTGAGCTCCCGGCAAGACCCGGCAGCACGGCGGCCAGGTAGCCGCGAACCGGAATCTTCAGACGGCGGCAGCTCTCAACGACCGAGAAGATGGCCGCCACCTTCGGCCCAGCTTGGGGACTTCCCACATGGATCCAGTTCTTCCGTCCCAGAGCCACCGGCCGCATCGAGTTTTCCGCCAAGTTGTTGCTCAACTCCACCTCCGGGTAGTCCAGGAATCGCGTGAGCTTCGGCCACAGCGCCAGCGTGTAGCTGATCGCCTTACCCAGCGCACTGGAAGGCAAAGCATGCGTCCGCACCTCCTCAATCTCAGTCTTTAGCAGATCCAGCAACGGTCTGGCCCGCTCCTGGCGCAGTGCATGGCGTGCGGCGTGGTCCAGGTTCTGCGCGCGCGCCTCCGCATCCACCCCAAACAACTCGTCGATTCGTTGCACAATCGCGACGGCAGCCGCATCGGCGGGATGGAGTTTCACCGCATCGAAAAAGTGCCGCCGCGCATGCGCCCAGCAACACGCGTGCACCATTTTCGGCCCACCTACATGTTCATAGGCACTATAGCCGTCGGTTTGCAGAATGCCTTCGAAGTTGCCCAGGAACTGCTTGGGACCCTCCCGCCCACGCCCCAGGCGGAAATCGAACATCACTCCGCCCCCCGGCCTGCCGTATTGCCAGAGATAAGCCTGATGATTCTTCCCTCGTCGATCGTGCATCTGTACATCCACCGGAGTTTCATC
>JAWLGN010000166.1:0-12014 GCA_041685075.1 Bryobacteraceae bacterium | reverse complement strand
ACTAATGCAGGCCCAGGCCATGCGCTTCTTCGACCGGCACCCCGTGGGGCGCCTGGTGACACGAGCGACCAACGATCTCGAGAACCTCAACGAGTTGTTCAAGTCGGTCCTGGTCACGGTATTCAAAGACGTGTTTCTTCTCCTGGGGATTGTGGTCATTCTGCTCGCACTGAACTGGAAGCTGGCCTTGATCTGCTTCGCCCTTTTGCCCTTGTTCTTCGGGTTGTAGCCTTTGCGCGCCCCCATCTGGTTGCCGAAGAGGGTATGCACCGTGGTGTCGGTGTCCAGGGTCACATCGGTCAACTGGACGTTGGCCGCTTCCCAGACGCGCTCGCGCATCCGGCGCTGCACCAGAAGCAGTTGCCGCGCCACTCCCAGGTGCAGCGAGGCCAGGAAGCGCCAGAAGGTAGATTGCGGCGGTAACTTCACCACCTGTACAATCCCGGTCAGCATGGGCTCCCGCTCCAGAAAGCGCACGTGGTACAGCCGGGAGAAGCCCACGTAGCAGGCCAGCACCATCGCCACCACAAACTGATAGGCCGTCATGGCCTTGGTCTTGCGCTTCACCGTGAGCGTCTCTTCCACCAGTCGCCGGAACTCCAACTTCTCCAGCATCGTGGCGACCGGCAAGAGACCTCCGTAAGCCGTCAGATTGCGTCCGTCGAAGTCATAAGGCGTGGCAGCCCCGATTTTATTGAGTTGCGGAGAAGCCTCACGGGCCTCTTGATTGACGGGCGTTCGGCGGCTATCCTGGTTTTGATCGTTCACCGTTTGGGTGGCTCCTGAGAATCGGCTCGCGAAGCTGCGAACTTCGCGGACCTACTGTTTTAACGCAGGATTCTCAGGAGTCCCAAATGGCGTCACGCCTCAACTCGCCCGCTCGGCTTCAGGCGACGTGCATAATCCAGGTGTCAACGCCCCGCTGTGACGAGCCATGTCCACTTCTGTGCGCAACGGCAGGGTTTCGAACCCGCGCCTTACCTCGATGACCAGTCGATTCGGGCGGGAACCCAATGAGAAACTCCCGTCTACGTAGCACCGCCGCTTGCCAAGATAAGTGACATGCGAGTGCTTGCCCTCGATTTCAAGCGGCTTTCCGTTTTCATCGGAAAGGAAAAGCGTGGCCGCGAGCGGTTCGCCGGTAGTGTCGTCGACGATGCGCCCTTGGACGCGGTCTGCCGCCACGCTCCAGTAGGACGCGCCGAGAAGTATGGCGAAAAGCGCGCCGGCCACCCCTCGTGCAATTGCATTCTGCTTCATACCCGGTGAGCCCTCGGTCATTATAAATAACTCCGGCGCGCCCCGCGGCCCATCCGCAGCCAGGCCATGCGCACCCGGCAGTATGGCTTCGAGCACGAGGCCGTCCGCGCGTGCGGCGACCTGGCCTGGTTCCCGCTGCTCTCCGCTTCCGGCGAGTTGCGCTGGACGCCCAACCCGCGCAAAAGCCGGACGCGATACAGTAGGTATCTCAGCCGGAACTGAAGAGCATGCTATGGGCCGGCTTCGAGCCGTAGTGGGGAGATGAATGCATGGATGCCGCCGCACGCAGGCAAGCCGCCGCGAGGTCGCTTTATGTGTACTGCATCTCCGCGGTCGCCGGACTGTCGGGATTGCTTTTCGGTTTCGATACCGCGGTGATCAACGGCGCGCTGCCGTTTCTCCGGGTGGATTCCAACTCTCCGATTGGGAAGTGGAGCTGGCGGCGGGAGTGCTGCTATGGGGTTGCGTCTTCGGAGCAGCGGGAGCCGGCTGGATCGGGGATCGGCTGGGCCGGCGTAAGGCGCTGCTCGTCGCCGCGGTGCTGTTCACCGTGAGCGCCATCGGATGCGCCATCCCACGGGGGCTGCCGGGGCTTTCGGCGGCACGTTTCGCCGCGGGCCTGGCGATCGGAACGGCCTCGGCGCTGGCGCCCATGTACATCGCGGAGATCTCGCCCGCGCGCCTGCGAGGCCGCCTGGTTTCCTTTAATCAACTGGCTATCGTGACCGGCATCCTGCTGGCCTATTTCGTGAACTGGAAGCTCGCCACGGCCGGCGAGGGCAACTGGCGATGGATGTTCGCCACCGCGGCGCTTCCCTCGGTCGGACTGTTCGTGGGCCTGCTCGCCATTCCGGAAAGCCCGCGGTGGCTGCTGCAGAAGGGCAGGAGCGCGGCGGCGCTGGCAGTGCTGGAGCGCACGGTCGCGCCGGAGGAAGCCCGCACCGAAATCGAGGCCATCACCCGGAGCATCCGGGAGGAATCGGGCCTCTCGTTTCGCGACCTGCTGCGCCCTCCGCTGCGCACGCCGCTGAAGCTGGCGGTGGCGCTCGCCATTCTGTGTCAGGTCACCGGGATCAATACCATCATCTACTACGGCTCCATTCTGCTGCGCGAGCAGGCCGGCCAGAGCGCCACATCGGCCATCGGCGCCAATGTCCTGATCGGGGTCATCAACCTCGCGGGCACCATCGTGGCCTTGTTCACCATCGACCGCCTGGGACGCAGGGCGCTGCTGCTGGGGGGCGCGGCCGGCATGGGGCTGGCCCTGGCCGCGCTGGGCTTCGCGTTTCGCCTGCAGCCGCCGCCGTTCGAGCTGACCGTGGTGTGCATCCTCGCCTACGTGGCCTTCTTCTCCGTAAGTTTCGGGCCCGGCGTGTGGGTCTACATCTCGGAGTTATTCCCCAACGCAGTCCGCGCCCGGGCCGTGTCGGTGGGCACGGTATGCGTCTGGGTCGCGTGCCTGGCGGTGACCCTGACCTTCCTCTCGCTGGTCGAGTGGCTGACGGCGGCCGGAGCCTTCTGGCTGTACGGGGCGTTGTGCGTGGTGGCCTTCCTTTTCGTCCTGGTTGCGCTGCCCGAGACGAAGGGGAAGTCGCTCGAGGAGATCGAGGAAGGCTGGAAGCGCCAGCCTGTTCCGCTCGGCCGGCGTGCAAATCGTTAGCGTGACGCCGGCAACACCGAGGTCGGGATCGTCAGGGCCATGGATCCCTCCAGAGTGATCACATGGTAGACCGCGTGCATGGCGATCGTCAGGTGCGCGGCCCAGGGTTCCAGGCCGTAGTCTTCGGTGAGCCAGCGTAACATGTCCGAAGTGGCCATCCGTAGCGCGGTGTCGAGCGAACTCCGGAATTCGGGCTGGCTCCCGATGCTGGTGATAACGCCTTTGCTCAGCATGCGCGGCCCGGTGAGACGAACGTTTTTGTGAATGGCGGCGGTGAACTCGACATCGAGCGAGGTCTCAATGCCGGTGGCGCACAACTCGCCGTCTCCCTGCAGCGCGTGGCCGTCCCCCAGAAAGACCAGCGCGCCCGGATGGTAGACCGGCAGCAGCACGGTAACGCCCTCGGCGATGCCGTTGTAATCGATATTGCCGCCATACGGGCCCGAGGGAGACGTGGGAGGGGCGGCGTCGCCCTCCGCGGCCACCCCGATGCAGCCGATCATAGGACGCGCCGGAAACTCCATGCGGGTTTTGGCGCTCACCGGTTCGCGCAACCGGACGAGGCCCTTCTTCACGTCGATATCCCAGGGCACCAGGTTGTCGTGACCGGGGTGCACCAGGTCCTGCTTGTAGCGCGTTGGATACAGCTTCTTGCGGTCGGCTTCGAGCAGCGCGGAGCCGAGCAGACGGTTGTTGGACCATCCCCAGTTCCGGTTCAGCCGTACTTTCCTCAGGGTGATGGCGACGGCATCGCCCGGTTCGGCTCCCTCGACGTAGAAGGGTCCAATCAGCGGGTTGGGGGAGCCGGTGCAGTGCTTCCGGCCGGTCTCGTCGCCGCCGAACGCGTCGAGCGTGCGGGTCTCGACGATGTCCCCGGGCTTGATCCGCAGCGCCGGCGGATGCGTATGGGAGAAGCTGGTGATGCACCCTTCGGGCTTGAAGCGGTGCACCTCGGCCGCCGGCAGCAGACCCGCGCAAGCGGCCAAGACCCCGGCAATGATTCTCGGAAGCATTCTCATGAGTCCGTCCTGATTCTTTTTATCTATCCTATCCGCGCGCGCCGGCTCGGAGCGCGGCCTTCGCTATAGCGCCAATGCTTTCCGCACTTCGGCCATCGCGTCGGCCTGCAGCTTGCGCGCGTAAAGCACGGCTTCGTGCACCTCCACCTGGGCGCGGGCGTAATCGCCGTGGATCTCCCGCAGCACCTTCGCGATGGTTGCGCCCGAAGGGCGCTCGATATCGAGGCACCACCCGCCCAGACCGATATCCTCCCACATCCGGCCCTTGATGCCATCTTCGGGTTGCCGCACGTAGATGCCCGGCGTGTCGTTGACGGCCGCGATGATCGGGGAATGGCACTCGCAGCTCACCACGGCCGTCGCCCTGCGGTAGACCGAGGAGGCTTCGTCCGGCAGCCAGTAGGTCTGCCGGCGCACGATGCGCTCTTTCACGTCGGGCGGGAGGGGATCGTAGAGGAGCGGTCCGAGGATTTCGAGTTGGTAGGTCATCTCCGGGCACAGCAGAACTTTGTGGCCGGTCTCCCGCACCCACGCGACGATCGCATCCCGCAGCCTGGCGTGGTCGGATTCCTGGAAGCGCTGGTTGACGGCCGTTCGCCTGCGGATCTCCTCCGCCGGCCAGCTTACCTTCCGGAACTGGTGGTAGGGCGTGTAACGGAGCCGTGGCACTACAGCGATGAAGCGCTTCGGCTCGAGGGCGGACTCCGCCAGAAATCGCCTGGCGGCCTCTTCATCGGCCAGCTTGAGAGAGAAGGTGCCGTCCGGAGCGAAGCGCGCGCGCTTGAAACCTGCCCGCTCGAGATTCGCGAGCGAGGCGGTCTCGCGGGTAAAGACGAAAGCGGCGCCTTCGAGCAGCGACCGTACGAGCGGGTCGACGGCAGGGGAGGCGGCCTCTTCGCGCAGCGCGATCGTGACCCCGAAGATGCCGTAGGGCTTCCCCGTGCGCTTGCGCCACGCATCCAGGTGAACGCGGGCGACCACCGATGGGCCCGACCCGTGCAGCAGGAGGTCGGCTTCGCGGAATGCGGTATCGAGTGCGGCATTGTCCGGCGCACCCTCCGCATCCGTGTTCCCGGAAACGAACTCCAGGTTCGGGAAGTGTCGTGCGAGCATCTCCCGGACGCCGCGGTCCAGCGCGTTCGACCAGAGCGTCGTGTCCGCTTCCGGCACGTGAATCTGCAGCAGCCGCAGCACCCCGGGTGTGTGGGCGATGTCCCCGATATTCTCGGTCTGCCATCCGGAGCGCAGCAGGATCTTGGGCCGTCGCGGCGCAGGCTCGGGCGGAGGTGCGGGCGCCGAGCAACCGCTGCCGGAGGCGGCAGCCGCTATGCCCACTCCTCCCGCAAGGAACTTTCGCCTGGCGAATCTCACGCGTACCACAGTAGCATTCCACCCCACGTAGGCTGCCGAAGACGCAGGTTTCGAACGCAGTCTGCACCGGCCCTCGCTGTCCTTCTTGACAACAAACCAACCAGTTGGTATAAACAGTCTCATACCAACTGGTTGGTCAACAAATGAGCGAGCCAACTGCCATTCCCCCCAAGATCCGGTTGTTGAACACGGCGCTGGCGCTGTTTCGCGAACGCGGCTACAGCGATACGACCGTCGATGTCCTCTGTCGCGCCGCGGGCGTCACCAAGGGGAGTTTCTTCTACTACTTCGAGAGCAAGGAGGCGCTGGCCCTGGCAGCGATCCAGCACTGGAACGAGGTGACGGGAGGGCTTTTTGCCGGAGCCCCGTACCACGCGGTGGCCGATCCGCGGGAGCGCCTGCTCGCCTACCTCGATTTTCGCGCCACGCTCGTCCGGGGCGGGCTGCCCGAGTTTACGTGCCTGCTGGGCACGCTGGTTCAGGAGACCTTCGCCACGCACCCTGCGCTCCGCGCGGCGTGCGGCGAGGGCATCGAGAACCATGCGCAAACGCTCCTGCCGGCCATCGAAGCCGCCCGCAAGCAGTACGCTCCTGAGGCCGACTGGTCCGCCGAAAGCCTCGCCCGGCACACCCAGGCGGTGTTGCAGGGAGCTTTCGTGCTGGCCAAGGCCATGGACAATCCGCAGATCGTTCTCGACGCGATTGCGCATCTGCGCCGTTATGTCGAACTGTTGTTGCCCACAAAACCCAAGGAGTCCGAAACGTGAAGATCGAACCGTATCTGTTCTTTGATGGCAATGCCGAGGAGGCCCTGGCGTTCTACGAGCAGGCCCTCGGCGCAAAGACCGAAGGCAAAATGCGTTACGCCGACAGTCCCCATCCGGTGCCGCCCGAGCACATGCCGCCCGGGGGCCCGCAGAAACTGCTCCATGCCAGTCTCCTGATCGGCGACCAGCGCCTCATGATGAGCGACGGCGTGCCGCTTGAGGGCAGCGGGTTCCGTGGCTTCAGCCTGAGCCTTCAATTCCCCACCGAGCCCGAAGCGCGGCGCACCTTCGATGCGCTGGCTGGCGGCGGGCGCGTCCTGATGCCCCTGGGGCAGACATTCTTTTCGCCCTGCTACGGCATGCTGCTGGACCGCTTCGGCGTGCAGTGGATGGTCATGGTCGTTCCCCCTTGTCAACCTCAATCCTGAAGGAGTCGCCTGTGCCTTACACGCTCACTCAAGTACGTATTCTGCGCGCGCCCGTCGAGCGGGTCTACCGCGCCCTGCTCGATCCCGCGGCTATCGCCAAGTGGAACCCCCCGGACGGCTTCACCGCCGTCATTCACGAACTCGATGCACGCGTGGGCGGGCGCTACCGCATGGCGTTCGTCAACTTCGCAAACGGCCAGGCCAACAGCTTCGGCGGCGAATACCGCGAACTCGTGCCGAACCAGAAGGTCGTCAGCGCCGGTCCGTTCGACGATCCCAACCTGCCCGGTGAGATCGTGACCTCGTACACCTTGCGCGCCGTGTCCTCCGGCACCGAACTCACGGTGGAGCAGACCGGCCTGCCCGACGTCATCCCGGCCGACGCCTGCCGCACGGGGTGGCAGCAGTCGTTCGAACTGCTCGCACGGCTGGTCGAGGCCGAGATCCCGACGCAGTAATGCTTGCGCGGGGGACGCGCTACTCCTGAACGATCTCCCGAGGAAATTCGGCGTCGTGCAGGGTAGTGCTCCCTCGCGTAACTCGCAGGCGCCCGCCCAGCGGTCCCGCGGTATCGAACAAAACCGTCACGGTCCGATCTCCCAGAGTCATTCGAGCCCCCACTCGCGCGCCTTCTTCGATGCGTTCGGCGCGCTGCGGCCTGCCGGCGCCCTCGTCGGTGAGGTGCAGCAGGTGCAGAAAGCAGTCGCGCGCGGCCGGACGGGGCGGCGCCACCTCCAGCCGCCAGGGAGAGAGCGGCGGGCGCAGGTATCGCTTCTCGGGTTTCCCGCTGCGGTCGAGGACGTGGTTGTACTGCGCCTGCGGGTTGAGCGGATGGCCCCAGAAATCGTGCCCCTCGCCGCCGCGCTTGGTGATCCGGGCCCCCGCGGGCAGGATGGTCTGCATGGTCATGCGGCTCTGCCCGGTCGAGATCATGTTGCGATCTCCCGCCGGGCTGCTCAGCCAGGTGCAGGTATCGCCATGGTACTCCACCACGTGCCCGGGCACCTTCACCTCGGCCCGCCCCGTAACCTCCGGCTCGGATGGCAGGTGCAGGAACCAGATCTTAGGCAGGTCCGCGCTGGTGGCCTCGGTGCGGTCGAAGATGACGAAGCATTCCTCCGGCCCGCGCAGGTAGAGGAACTGCCGCGTTACCTCCCGCGCCTTGGCGTCCCAGTAGCCCTTGGTGAGGTCGGCGGCGGCGTAGGTGGCCACCTCGGCGTCGTGCCAGTAGGCGGTGATATGCCCTTGCTCCACGGGAAACTTCTGGGTGTAGACATAGCGCAGCAGGCCGCCGTCGTTCTCGTTGTACGCATCGCGCCGCATCTTCTCTTCGGGTTGATAGATGGTGACGATGTTGAAAATGAGCGACCCGCCCGTGTAGTAGCAGCCATCGTTGTGCCCTCCCCCGCCGGACCGGTTCACCAGGTGCCCGCGCCGGGTGATCAGGAAGTGGCCTTCGTCGTCGCGCGAGTGGCCCGCATAAGAGGGGCCGGCTCCAAAGAACGCCCAGGTGGCGTTCGGATCGTCCCAGGCGCTCCGCATGTAGACGTGCCCCGCGCCCCGGAACAGGTGGGCCAGCGGCCACTTCGCCTCGCCCGGGCTGGCCGGTTTCAGGTCTGCCGGCATGAAGGCGATGCGCTGCCAGACTTCGTCTTTCTCCAGGCGCCGGTTGCGCAGCCATCCCCGTTCGAGCGCCGTGTCGCTGAGCCAGCGCGCCACGGGGTCGCCGTAGTGCCGGGCCATCAGCGGAGCGCACCGCGCATGCTGCACCGGGTACCCGCTGCCGCAGTCGTCGATGTAAGCCAGTTGGTCGTTGTGCGGCATCATCGAGTAGATGCCGGAACGCAGATACTCGCGCGCGAAGCCCGTTTTCGAAGACGCCGCGAACGGGTCGAACCCCAGGCCCGTCTTGACGGCCTGGAAACCGTAAGGGATCACCAGCGACGGCCCATAGTAGCCGTGGCCGTTCGACTCCGACCAGATCCCGCCCATCTGTTCGAGCGCCGGGAAGCCGTCGCGCCGGAACTTCTCTTCGAAGCTCGCCAGGTTGGTGCGCAGCGCGCTTTCGAACCTGCCGCCGTGGCCCGCCGCGGCAAGGTCGATGAACAGCTTGCTGGTAAGGGCCACCCGGTTGTGATGGATATCCAGGTGAACCGGGCCCCAGTGCTGGTTGTACCACCAGCCGTCGCGGCCGATGTTGACCTCCGCGGTGCGCCACCACGTGGCGACCCACTCGCCCAGCAGCTCGCCGAAGCGCGTGCGCTCTTCCGGCGTCATGGCGTCGTAGATCCAGTCGTAAAGCAGCCCTTGCCAGCCGAAGTGCCGCTTCAGACCCGGTTGCTGCCATTCCGGCTGCCGCCAGATATCCAGAATTCTTTGGGCGTAAGCGCTACCGTCGCGGCCGAGTTCGCGCTCGATCAGGAAAGCCAGGCCGGACTCCATGAAGGCGCCCGGAATGGCCCAACTATCGTCCAGAAACTGCGGTCCCATCTCCGCGGTTTCGAGCAGGATCCTGTATTCTTTGGCAAACGGACCCCGGATTTTGGCCGCCATCTCGCGGACCAACTCGGGTGTGATCATCACCCGCGGGTGCGCGGCGGGCAACTCCGGCCCGGCGGCCCGGCTTTGTTTCGCCACAGCGGGCAGTAGCAACGATTGCAGAAACCAACGACGGCGATTCATCAGCCCTCCAGGGAGCAGGTAGGTAGGTGCATGCCCGGCGCGGCGGCGCGGCCGGCATACAGACTGTCATTGTACGACGTTCAGCCCGGCAAAACCGCGCGGCGGCGCACGCGGCAGCATCGTTGCAGCCGGCTGCGCCCATGTTTATTCTGGGGCTTAGGACTTCATGGCTGCCCTTGTCCCCTTGCTCTTCGCCACCGCCGGCCTGACGCTGCTCACGCCGGACGTTCGCCAGTACGAGCGAATCGAGATTGCCGTCTCGGTCCCCGCCACGGCGGCCAATCCCTTCGATCCCCACCAGGCCGCCGTCGACGCGCGCGTGACGCTTCCCTCCGGACGGACCATGCGGGTGCCGGGTTTCTGGTTCCAGGACTTCACCCGCGCGATCGAGAACCCGGAAGCACGGAGAACCGCCCGCATCGAGCGGCTCACGCCCGTGGGAGATCCCGACTGGCGCATCCGCTTTGCCAGCCCCGAGGCCGGCCGCCACACCGTGACGGTGGACTGGAAAATCGGCGACCGCTCCGGCAGCAGCGAACCTTTGACCGTTCGCGTGCAGCCGGGCGAGCGGCCGGGAGTTATCCGCGCCAGCCAACGCAATCCCCGCTACCTGGAACACTCCAACGGGAAGTTCTTCTTCCCCATCGGAGAGAACCTGTGCATGTACGAGCGCCGGGAAGGGACATACTACTACGAGCGCCTGTTGCCCAAGCTGGCCGCCAACGGCGCCAACTACGTCCGGCTCTGGCAGGAATACTATGCTCCGCGGGACCCGTCGGTGGTGGCATCGCCAGGCGACGGCAACTTCGCGGGCTTTCCGCTGGAGACGCAGGCCACCGGCTTGGGACACTACGACCTCGCCTCGGCCTGGCGCCTGGATCATGTCACGGCCCAGTGCGAGCGCCTCGACGTCTTCTACCAGATCGCCTTCGAAATGACGGTCTGGTGGCAGTCGAAGCAGAAACACCGCTGGCTTCGCAACCCCTATAATGCCGCCAACGGCGGTCCCTGTCTGAAGCCCGCCGATTACTTCACCAACGAGCGCGCGCGCGAGCTGGTGCGGCGGCGCCTGCGTTACAGCGTGGCGCGCTGGGGATGGTCCATGCACCTGGCCGCCTGGGAACTCTGGAACGAGGTGGACAACAACGAAGGCTTCGACCCGGCGGCCAACGAAGCCTGGCACCGGGAGATGGCCGCCTACCTGAAATCCATCGATCCGTGGGACCACCTCATCACCACAAGCTGGCGCGACCCCCGCATGTTCGCGCTGCCCGATATCGAGATCGTGCAGGCCCACTCTTACTGGGGCGCCGGGTATGACGCCGCGGAATACTCCCTCCAGGACAGCGATCATCTGATGCGGCCCTTCGGCAAGCCGTACTTTTTCGGCGAACAGGGCATTGATGACCCGCGCGAGGCGGCCGCGCTGGACCCCGAAGGCAGCCACTTCCACGACACCATCTGGGCCACCGCCCTGAGCGGGGCCGCCGGCACGGGGCTCTACTGGTGGTGGCACAACTACATCGAGCCGTTGGATCTCTATCACCACTACAAGGGTTTGGCGGCCTTTCTCGCCGGAGAGGACCTGGCCGCGCGGAACTGGTCGCGCGCGGGCCTTTCGCGCCCCAACCTGCCGGTCACGCTGCGCCTCTACGGCCTGGCGGCGCCGGACCGCGCGCTGGTATGGATTCACGATCCGCTGGCCTTTCGCGTGATCGACGGCAAAGCCGTGCGGGGCCCCGACCAGAAAGCGGCCAGCCTCAACATGACAGGCCTCGGCGATGGTGAATACGCCATCGAATGGTGGGACACTCTGCGCGGCGAGATCGTGCGCCGGGACCGCGGATCCGTCCGCAGCTCCAGGCACTTCGGCTATGGTTTGGAGTTGAAGCCCCCGCCCTTCTGGCGCGACATTGCCGCCCGGGTCAGCAAGGTGCGCTGAACAGGGCCGCAGCCTACTTTTTCACGTCCGGCTTTTTCACGTCCGGCTTTGCCGTGGGCGCGCCGCGCTTCCGGAAGTAGCGATAGGCGCCGTAGGCTGCCAGACCGCCGGCCGTCGCACCGGCGCCGATGACCAGGCCCGCCGTGAGCGCCGTAGCCAGACCGCGCGCCGCCAGCGCCAGCACCCCCACGGTGGCCCCTCCAACACCCCCCACGCCGGCGCCCGCACTCGCGGCGGCAGCCGCCTTGGCCGTGTCTTTATAGACTTTGGTCATTCACCCCCCAAAGCCCTATTCTATGCTTCCGCCGGCACCCACAGAAGTCCCCCGGCGCGGGCAGAAGTCCCCCCGGGAGCCCATAGAAGGCCCGCGGCGCCCACAGAAGTCCCTCGGCGCGCACAGAAGCCCCCGGCGCGCCAGGCGGTCCCATCGCAACCCGCGCCGTCCTATCGCAACCCTCGGTCCTATCGCCATTCCAACGCGGTCCTATAATGGCACCAGAGGCTGTTTCCATGGACGACGTTACCCGGCGCGAATTCCTGGGCGCCGGCCTGGGTTCCGCCGCCGTACCCCGCTTGTTGCGCCGCAAGGAATGGGTTCCCGCTTACATTCAACTCGGGGAGACTGCGCTGGCCGAACGCGCCGCCGCCCTGCGGAAGATCTACGCCGCCTGCCGGCTCTGCCCGCGCTGCTGCGGCGTCGACCGCCTGCGCGGCCGGAAGGGCGTATGCGGCGGCGCCGCGCGCGCCAAGATCAGTTCCGCACACCCGCACTTCGGCGAAGAGCGCCCGCTGGTCGGCCGCGGCGGCTCCGGCACCATCTTCTTCAGCAACTGCAACCTGCGCTGCGTCTTCTGCCAGAACTGGGAAATCGCCCACGAAGGCCGC
>JAWLGN010000165.1:0-12213 GCA_041685075.1 Bryobacteraceae bacterium | reverse complement strand
GAGACCTTCTCTGGGATCGTCAAACTCCAGAATCCCGCCGCGGCCCGAACCGGACAATTCACGTGCTAATTGGACCGGCCAACTCACATGCTAGCGACATCTTACCGTAGCCGCCTAGCACAGCGCCGGCGGCCGTCATATAATGGCTGCCTGATGAAGCGGCGCTCTCCGTCTTCCGGGGCCAAGTACCGCCATACGGTACTGGCCCTTCTCTTTTTGCTTTCGATCATCACCTACATCGACCGCGTCTGCATTTCGGTAGCGGGTCCGCGCATGCAGCAGGACCTCGGCATGACGCCCGAGCAGTTCGGCTGGGTGGTGGGAGTTTTCGCTATCGCTTACGCGGCGTTCGAGATTCCCAGCGGCTCGCTGGGCGACCGCATCGGCCCGCGCAAGGTACTGACCCGCATCGTCATCTGGTGGAGCGTTTTCACCTCGCTCACCGGCATGGCGTGGAGCTACCTGGTGCTGCTGCCCATCCGCTTCCTGTTCGGCGCGGGCGAGGCGGGCGCCTACCCCAACAGTTCCGCCAGCATCTCGCGCTGGTTTCCTGTTGCGGAGCGCGCCCGGGCGCACGGGCTGGTATGGATGGCCAGCCGCGTGGGCGGAGCCATCACGCCCTTCCTGGTCATACCGCTCCAGATCCGCTTTGGGTGGCGCGCTTCGTTCTTTGCCTTCGGATTCCTGGGTCTCATCTGGGCCTTCTACTGGTACACCTGGTATCGCGACTACCCGCACGAAAAACCCGGTGTCACCGAGGAGGAGCTGCGGGAAATCGGCACGCCGCCGCGCGGCCAACACCACGGCCTGCCCTGGGGCCGCGTGGTCCGCAGCGCCAATTTCTGGTCCATCCTGGTGATGTACTTCGCCTACTGCTACGGCGCCTTCTTCTTCCTCTCCTGGATGCCCACCTATCTCTCCGCGGGCCGTGGATTCACCGAAAGAGGCTTGCTGTTCGGCACCCTGCCCTTTATCCTCGGCGGCCTGGCCAACCTGGGCGGCGGCATCACCAGCGACGTGCTGGTGCGCAAGCTGGGGGTCAAGTGGGGCCGCCGCACGGTGGGAATCGTGGGGCTGGGCGCCGCAGCGGTCTTCACCGTGGCCACCATCCTCTCCACGAACCAGTACGTGGGGCTGGTCTTCCTGGCCCTCAGCTACGCCGGCTCGGATTTCATGCTCCCCACCGCCTGGGCCGTCTGCCTGGACGTGGGCAAGAAGTACGCCGGCGCGGTCACGGGCGCCATGAACACCGCCGGGCAGGTGGGCTCGTTCGTTTCCTCGGTGTTGTTCGGCTACTTCGTGGTCTATGCCAACGGCTGGCTGCCCGCCCTGGGGCTGCCGGTCCAGAGCGGCATCCGCGATTTCCGCTACGACGTGCCCCTGGTCTTCATGACCGTGATGCTCTCGATCAGCGCGCTCTTGTGGCTGCGCATCGATCCCAGCGAACAGCTCGTGCCGGAGGAGGAGAAGCCCGCCGCGGCTTAGCTGCGCATCCGCAGCATCAGGTACAGCCCCGCCAGCGCGAAGACGGCGTCGGGCGACCACGCAGCCACCGCGGGCGGCAACTGGTTGGCATTGCCCAGTTGCTCGAACAGCACCCCGACGCCCCAATAGCCCATGGCAATCCCGATGCTCACCCCGATGCCCGCCATGGCCCCGCGGCTGCCTACCAGAAAGCCGAAAGGCACCGAGATCATCGCCATGATGAGGGCGAACAGCGGCACCGAAAACTTCCTGTAGAACTGTACCCGCAGTTTCACGGTATCGAAACCGCTCTGGTGCAGGTCGCGGATGTACTGGTCCAGTTGCCGGAAGTTCATCTGCTTGTCCGGCACCACCTCTTTGCGGAAGTAGCTCGGCTCTTCGTTCAGCTCCGGAAAGGTTTGCACCGGGAAAGGGGTATAGGAGCGGCGGCGCGAATCCTTGAACTCGCTGTACCAGCCGTTTTCGAAGACCCAGGTCGCCAGCGACGGCTGCCAGCGCGCGCTCTCGGCGGAGATCTGGCGCCTCAGGGCGAAGGTTTCGGGATCCAACTCGTAGACCGTCACCCCGGCTATCACGCCCCCGGTAAAGTCGAAGTAGCGGTAGTAGTAGATGCGGGATCCCTTGCCCTTGATCCACTTGCGGTCCGGCAGCAGGTAGCTCTGGGGCGCGCCGCCCTTGATCTCGGTGCGAAGCGCCTCCTGCCGCCGGTTGGCCTGCGGCACCCAGTAGTGGTCGAAGGCAAACAGCGCCACGCTGAACAGCCCGCTGACGATCAGGATGGGCAGCGCCAGCCGGTGCAGGCTTACCCCGCAGGCTTTGAATGCCGTCACCTCGTTCTGCTTCGAGAGCACCCCGAAGGTCACCAGCACCGCCACCAGTACGCTGATCGGCAGAATGTCGTAGACCAGCTTGGGGGTCAGGAAGGCCAGGTAGCTGAACATCTTCGAGAGCGGGATGTTGTTCCGCACCATGTCGCCCAGCAGCTCGAAGAAGTTGTAGACCTCGGTCAGGGCCACGAAGCTGGTGAGCAGCACGATGAAGTAGAACAGGAAGGTGGAAAGGATATAGGTATCCACGATCTGCGGCAGCACGCCCAGACGCATCTTCACTGCCCGGCCGTTGGCGGCTTGCCCGCGCCCGCCGAAGCGCTTGCGCAACGCCGCGGCGGTTTCGGTGATGCGCCCCCATATGGCGCCCAACGGGTCGCGCCGCCCGCCGCGTTCCATGCGGGCCAGCAGAATTAACCCCGCGATGGCGAATGCCGCGTTGGGCGTCCACACCGCCACCACCACCGGCACGGCCTGCTGCTTGGCCAGCCCCACCAGGCTGATGAAGGAGAGGTGATAGCAGAAAAACGCCAGGAAGACGCCCCACACGTAACCGGCCGACTTGCCGCCCTTGCGCGAGGAGACCCCCAGGGGAATGCCCACCAGCGCCAGCATCAGGCAGGCCACCGGCAAAGCGAAGCGGCGATGTAGTTCGATCTGCGCCTCGGTGCGGAGGGGCGATTCCGGCCCGGTATGGCGCCCGAGTTCCGTGGTGGTCATCTCCAGGATGGGCCTGGTGCGCACCTGCCCCGGCGGCGCCGCTTCGAGCACCTGCTCGCCGCGCGGCCAGTAGGCGTCGGAAGCCACCGCGTCTTTGCCCATCTCGTGCGTGCTGGCGTGGCGGAGGGATAGCTGGATGCGGTTGTTCTCCACGTCCGGCACCGCCACCGCTTCGCGCGCCACCGTCACCAGCGGCTCGGCCGACTTCTCTTTCAACCCCGAGGCGCGCTGCTCCGGCGGCGTCAAATCCGCCATGAAGACGTTTCGCCAGACCACCACGTTATCGCCGGCGTGCCGCACGTCTCCCACGTAGAGAATGGTGTCGGGGAACTGCTCCTCGAAGATGCGCGGCTGGATTTCGGCGGTGATCTGGGTGGCGGCCAGCTTATGGACCAGCCGCGTGCTCTCCCGCAGCGCCAGCGGCGCCAGCTTCAAAGAGGCCGTTCCCGCCATCACCGCCGCCATCAGGGCGAAGGTCATAACGGACCACACCACGCGCCGCCCCGAAACGCCCGCCGCGCGCATGGCCGTGATCTCGCCGTCGCTCGACATGCGCCCCAGGCCGATCAGGATGCCCACCAGCACGCCGAACGGGATGGTCAGGGGCAGCACCGCCGGCATGCCCAGCGCAAACAGCCACGCCACCGTGCCCAACCCCGCCGAACTGCGCACCACCAGCCCCAGCAGCGGCCCCACGCCCTGCAGAAAAATGACGCAGGTGGCCAGCACCGTGCCGATGATGGCGCTCGAGAGGATCTCCCTGAAGATGTACCGGCCGAGTGTGCGCATGGCTCTAAGACGGCGGCGGCGCAACCAGCGGCAGCTTGGGGTGCTCTTCCTCCACCGGCTCGAGTTCCAGATCGTCGATCAGCACCGAGGGCGCCACCACGCTGGTCTCCGCCACGTAGCCGCCCAGGCCCATCAGGGCAAACCGCGCGGTGTTGTTCAGGTAGTCGAAGACGTGCTCCTCGTCTCCCGCGGCCAGGATGTCCTTGAGCGAGCGCGCGTTCAACCCGCGGAATTTCAGCCCGCGCACCAGTTCCTCGCGGCCGTCCGGCCAGACGCGGTAGACCAGCACCGGCAGGCTCACCGGCTGCCCGGAGGATCGCGCGCCGGCCAGCAGCCGCCGCACCTCCTCGGTCGAGGCCGAAGAAGGGAAATCCATTTTGCGCACGACGATCCCGTAAGGTTTGCCGCGCGTCTCGCAGATCTCGGCCATGCGCTTGCGCAACTGGGCCGCGGGCACGGTCTGGGCGGCTCGCACGAACAGGTTGCTAATGGCCGCGGTGCTGTGGCCGAAGCGGCCGGGCAGGCGCGCGCGGCCGTTTGATCCGTTCCACCCGCGCACCGGCTGGCGTGTCAGCAGAAAGTTCTTCAGCACGCCCTTCTCGACGATCACCAGCGGCTGCGGCCGGACGCCTTCGCGGTCCACCAGGAAGGAGCCGAACAGGCGCCGGCCGCGCCATTCGGTTTGGGTGGGGTCGTCGATCACGTCCATCCACTCGGGCAGCACGCGCGCGCCCTGCCGGCCCTCGAGCTGGCTGGAGGGGAAGGCGGCGGGGCGCCTCGGCTCGGTGACAGGGCGCCTGGTGGGCGCCAGGTTTCCGCCCAGAACCTCGGCGAAGAGTTGCGCCGCGGCCGCACCCTCGAAGAGCACCGGCCCGCTATAGAGTTTGCCCACCGGCGCCCGGGCCATCGCGGCCGTGTGATTGGAAAGCTCCGCCACCGCGCGCGCGAGCGCGGCCGGGTCCAGCCCGTCGAAGTCCGACGCGTGAAAGGTCGCGGCATCCCGAAGGTGCATGCCGTCGGCGGCCTGCGCCAGCGCTCGCGCCCGCAGGAAGATCATGCGCTCGGGGATGCGGACGCGCGATCCCTCCGTGTTCACGTAGTGGTGCACGTTCTCGACGGCTTCCAGCTCGATGGTCGAATACTTCAGCTCCGCCCGCCGTGCCAGCAGCGACGACAGCTCCCGCGCACGCGCGATCCAGCCTTCTTCATCGAGCGCCTGCGGCCGGATTTCCCGCAGCAGCACGGTGGGTTCGGCGCGCGCGAAATCGTCCAGCCGCTCCCCGGCGGTTACGCTCTTCAGCGCCGCCCGCTTGCGCGCCAGCGCCTCCACGGCGGACTTGTAGGCCGAATCGGCCCCCAGCCACAGGAAGCGCCGCAGTACCGGGTAGAGATCGTCGAGCGGGAAGCGGCCCACGTCGTAGCGCGAGCCGAAGGGGAAGCCGCTGCCCACGTAGTTGGTATTGTCGAAGCGGTAATCGCCCACCCGCACCTTGATATCGGGGACGCGCATTCGCCGGCGCCGCACCGAGACCACCCCACCGCCGGTGGCCGAGACCGCGAAGCTGCGCACGTCGTCTATGGTGTACTCGATGAAGTAGGGCCGCTCGAGTCCCGGCAGCGCGAGCGTCCGGGAGCGCTTCAGCTCGTCCTCCATGGCGGAGAGCACCGGGCCGGGAGCCGGAGCGGGAGCGGCCGCGGCCGAGGCGGCCAGCAACACGCCGGCCAGCCATGCCGCCTGCGCCGGCCTCATCGCGCACCTCCCGGCGGCGGGAGCAGCGGCGGGCGGTCCTGCGCACTGGCCCGCTTCTCGATCTCGATCTCGGAAACCAGCAGCGCCGGCGCTACCGCCGCCACCGGCACACGGCCCGATTCCGCACCGCAATACCCGTTGAACACCTCGGTACGGTCCGAGGTAGCCAGGATCTTGCCGAAACTCGCCAGCGGCGTGCCCACGATATCGGCGCCGCGCACCAGTTCATCCGGCCGACCATCCGGGTAGACCCGGTACACCAGCACGGGCAGCACCTTGAAGGCCTGCACGCCGCCGCGCGCGGTCTGGGTGAAGCCGCCGGTGACGTCGCGGAAGTACAGCCCATAGGGCTTCCCCTGGCGCTTGACTTCCTCGATCAGCAGCTCGCGCAGCCGCTTTTCGGGAACCGTGCGGGACGACTCCACCAGCAGGTTCGACTGCCGCGCCACCACTTCATAGCCCGGCTGCCGGCGCCCGTGCCCGTTGGAGCGGTCGAAGCCGCGCACCGGCGAGCGCGACATCAGGAACGTCTTGAGCACCCCGTCTTCCACCACCTGCACGGGCCGCGCCGCCACGCCCTCGTCGTCGTAGAGATACCAGCCGTTCAGGTCCGTGCCGGCGGCATCGCGCCGCGTGGGATCGAAGGTGACCGAAAGAAACTCCGGCAGGACCCGCGTGCCCACCCCGCGGGTAAAGGTCTGGCCCTCGGATTCATCCTTCTGCCGGTGGCCCTCCACCCTGTGGCCGAAGATCTCGTGGAAGAAGACGCCCGCGGCGCGCCCGGAGAAGATGGCCGGGCCGACGTAGGGATCCGATACCGGCGCCTTGAGCAGCGCTTCCAGGTCTTGCGCCACGCGGTCCACGGCCTTGGCCAGTTCGGCCTGTGACGGCAGGCGCGCCGGGTCGGCGGCCTCGAAGGTCGCCCCCGTGCCCAGGTCCATTCCGTCCGCGGCCTTCCCCCGCGCGGAGATCACCACGCGTGCATAACCCCGCCCGTGACGGAGCCGGCTGCCTGCGCTATCGGTGAAGTAGCGGGTCTCGTCCTGCCAGACAACCGTGACATCGGCGGTCAACACTCCCGGGTAGCGGTCGAAGCGTTTCGAGAGGTCCCGGAGCCGCGGCTCCCACTCGGAGGCGCGAAAGACCGCCGGCTGCCTGTCCTGGAGGTGGACCTGGGGATCTTCCTGGGAAAAGTCGTCCGACTCGTCTTCCTCGGCCACTCGCACCTGGGTGCCTGTGCGGATCTTGACCAGGCGTTCCGTGGCGGCCCGCCAGGCGCGGTCCGTGTCGAGCCAGATGCGGCGGCGGATGGCCCCGGGTTCGTCGTCGACCGTCAGGGGCGCGCCGGAGGTGAACCGCGCCCGGTCCCCGCGCACCCGGTGATAGTTATCCAGCTTGGGCGAACCCACCCGCACGGAAACGTCCAGCGTGCGGGAGCGCCCCTGGTCGTGCGCCGTGACGGCTCCGAACGAGGCCGAGATGATGCTGTAATCCTGTTCGGTGATCGCGTAAGAAAGGTAGTATGCCGGAGGGTCGGACTTCTCCTTGAGGACCTGGAAATTGCGGTCCAGTTCGGACGCCATGACGTCCAACAGGACGGCAGGCTGGCCGTAAACCAGCCCGGCCAGCCCGATCAATAATGCGGTTCGCGCCCCGGTGTGCACGGTCCACTTCAGAATAGCATCCGCGCACCGTGCCGGAAATCCGCGGCGTCCAGACTGTCCTTCCGGCGAACCGCCCCACCGCTACATCGTCGGCAAAGAGAGCAGGCCCTTCTCCCTGAGACCGGTAAGCGCCAGGCCATAACGGCCGCGAATGCCCGTCTTCTCGAAGATGTGCTTCAGGTGGATCTTCACCGTGCCGGCCTGAATCCCCAGGGCTAAGGCGATATCCTTGTTGCGCATGCCCTGCTCCACCAGCTCGAGCACCTGCAGCTCCCGGCCCGTGAGATTCGAACGGCGGCCCCGAATGCTGCGGTCCGTCTCGCGGATGAAGCACTCCTCCATCCAGGTGCTGCCCGCAGCCACCGTGCGTACGGCCGAGAGCAGCGTGGCGAGGGGCGCCGATTTCCGAACCACCCCCGTGGCGCCTGCCTGCACCAGCCGCATAGCCTCGGCCTCGCTCATGTTGACGCCCCAAACCAGCGCCGCCGTCCCCGCGTCACGAATGCGGCGAATCCAATCCATCACGGCATGAATGCCGAAAGCCTTATCGATGATCGCCAGGGTGGGGCTACACTTCCTCACCAGGTCCATGCCGTCGATGAGCGAGGTCTCCGCCCCCACTACCTGAAGGTCCTCACAGGCCTTCAGAACAGCTCGCAATCCTTCGATCGATATCGGCTCCGTGTCGCAAATGGCAATTGTTCTGATCGTAGTGGCGTGCAACGTGATCCTCCACCGGGTATATCGACTTGTTGGGTACATAGGTTTAGTGCCGACGCACCCAGGGGTTCTCAATTTTTGCAGGTGTTTGCCGGATACGGAGTACCAGTACTTTAGTTCTCAGCGCGGTGGTGGAACTACCTCGCCCTTGCGCCGCAGCGTGGGAGGTTTGCGCTTGCGCTCGGTTTCGGCGGCCTTCTTCTCCTCGGCTCGCCGCACCTCGATTTCGCGTGTCCCCATGAGGGCTTCGCGCGCCTTCTTCTCGCGCGCCTCGCGCTCCTCGACGGACGCTGCGCGCTGGCCCAGGTCCTGGCGCGCCAGTTGCAGACTGTCGTCGGTAGTCTCGATGGCCTGCTGCAAGACGAATTCGTACCGCGAGAGGTCCTTGGGCTCGCTTTCCTCGATCTTGCGGAGCACCGCCAGAACCTCGGTCTGCATCTCGGTTATCGACTCGAGTCCGCTCTTGAGGTCGGCCTTGCGCCGCAGGGCGTCCTCCACTACGGCGTCGATAGCATCGATGATGCCGGTATAGTCCTCCAGGGCGTCGTGGATCAACAACGACCGCCCGGGCTTTTCCTGCGACCACAACTGCTCGGCCAACCGCACGCGCTGGCGGGCGAACTTGGCGTAGAGCTTCAGGCGGTCCGATGGTTCCTGCGCCTCACGGATCTGGTCCGCTTCGTCGGCGGTCAGAAAATCCCGCTGCGCGGCCAGCGGGGCGGCCAGCAGCAGACAGCACAGCACTGCGGTTCTCATTTCTTGCCCTCCATCAGCCCGAACAGCAGATTGTCGTGCACGGTTTGGATGCTGGCCGTGGCCTTGGACAGCATCTCGCGGTCCGCAGCGGCCATCTCCCGCTCGAAGGCGTCCAGTTTTTTGAGCAGTTCCCGGATGGAGATCTCCGCCCGCTTGAACCACTTGGGCCTGCGGCGTGGATTCTTGCCGGTTTCGTCCAGTGACGCCCCGGCCAGCTCGACCGATTTCTGCACCAGCTCGATGCGCTCCGTGGCCAGTTCCAGGTCCCCTTTTCTGTAAGCCTCGCGCGCGCTGGTCAGCGCCCTGTCGGCGTACTCGAGCGCCAGCCGCGAGCGCCTCTCGAGATTGCGCTCCGCCATCACGGTCTGGAGATCGGCCCGCACGGAGGCGCAGGCCGCCAGCAGGATGGCGCAAAGATAAATCACCCTGATGTATGCCCGTTTCACCGCTTGCTCATCTCCTTCTCGATGATTCGTGCCCGTTGCCTGGCCTTGAACTCCTCGTCGGGGTGCTTCCCCTGGCTGAGGGCCAGGAACTTGCGGTAGCTTTCCAATGCCGCGGGAAGGTCACGCAGCCTGTCGAGTGTTATGGCGCGGAAGTAGTGGTTCGCCGGACTGTCGTCGCCCAGCTTGAAGGCCCGGTCGAGAGCCGCCAGCGACTGCTGGTAGTTCTCCGTCAGGTAAAGCATGCCCGCCAGCTCCTTCCAGGCCTCGCGCGAATCGGACTTGATTTTGGCGGCTTCCAGAAACTCGCGTGCCGCCGGTGCGAACTGCCTGGCATCCCGCAGTGCGCGGCCGTACATCATGCGGATGTCGTAGTTCTGGGGCTCGCCCTGGGCGCTCTGCTGGAGCAGCGGAAGGGCCTTATCCACCTGCTTGTCGAACAGGTAAGCGGCCGCCAGGGCCAGCCGGTTGGCGGGCGTCGGGTCGGCGTTGAAAGCCTGCTCCAGCCGGGGGATGGCTGCGGCGTACTCTTTGCTTTCGAGCAGCAGTTCGCCGAGCCGTTCCTGCGCCCCCGCGTTCTCGGGAAACTCGCGGTAGATGGCGATGGCCTGCTCGCGGTCTCCGGCCTTTTCGTACAATGCGGCCAGCTCGAGCAGGGCATCGCGGAATTCGGCGTCGAGTTCGGCCGACTTGCGGAAATGCGGCGCCGCGGCCGCCAGGTCGCCCTGCCGCGCCAGCGCGCGCCCCAGGCCCAGCTCGGCCTCCGGCGCCTTGGGGTTGATCTCCAGCGCCGCGCGGTAGTGTTCGGCCGCCCCCGCGTGCTCCCCTTCGGCCAGCAGGGCTTCCGCCAGGTAATAACGCGGACGGTACTCCGTCGCCTTGGACTCCACGGCGCTGCGCAGCACCGGCACCGCTTCGGCGGCGCGCTTCTGCCGCAGCAGCAGGATCCCCAGGTTCAGTTCCGCCTGGTACAGACCGGGCTTCAGCTCCAGCACCTTGCGGTAGTCCCGGATGGCCTCTTCGTCTCTGTTGAGGAAGCTGTTGGCGAGCGCCAGGTGGAAGCGGGCCGCGTAGTCTTCCGGGTCCGTCTCAACGGCCTTGGCGAAATGGCCGGCCGCCGCGGCGTAATCGTTGGCCTCCAGCGCCTTGCGACCTTCTTCACTGTAATCAACGGTTTGAAGCAGGAGCAGGACGGCAGCCAGGGCCCACATACCCTTATTCTAGCCCCCCTGCCCATATCCGATTCCCCAGGCGCCGCCGCCGCTGTAAGATTAGGCAGCAATTCGCTCCGGAGAGTTTCTACACATCGCCGCCGGCCCCTGGAAGCCGCACCGCGCCGGAACGTGCCCGGAGCGTCTTGTGCTAACCTCAACCGCATGAGACGCCATTTGCGCTTGGCCTGCGCGGCGGCCGCCCTGCTCCTGCCCGCGGCGCTCTCTGGCCAGGAAAGGGTGCGGGTCCTGCTCGATACCGACGCCTTCAACGAAATCGACGACCAGTTCTTCATCGCCTACGCGCTGAAACAGCCGCAGTTCGCCATCGAGGGCATTGCCGCGGCGCAGTACCGCTGGGAGCAGGGCTCTGTGGACGAGTCCTACTACGAGATCCTGCGCGTGCTGGAACTGGCCGGGGTGCGGCCGGACTTCCCCGTGGTGCGCGGCAGCGATACCGCCATGCCGGACGAGAAGACGCCGCGGCCGTCGGAAGCCGTCGAGTTGATCCGCCGGGCGGCCCTGCGCAAGGATGCGCGCAAGCTGAACGTGCTGGCCGTGGGGGCCCTCACCAACGTCGGCTCGGCGCTGGTGCAATACCCCGAAATCGTTCCCCGGATGCGCGTGATCTGGCTGGGCGGCTTCCCGCCGCACGGCAGGATGAACGAGTTCAACGTGCGCAACGACCGGGCGGCGGCCAAAGCGGTCTTCGAGTCCGGCGTGGAGCTGGTGGTGGCGCCTACGGAAACCTGCGCCCGCATGCTCACCCTCACCTATCCGGAGGCGGAGGCGCGCCTGAAGCGCTCCGGTCTGCTGGGCGAGTACCTGCTGGCCAACCTGCTCGAGTACGGTGAGCGCAACAAGGTGATCTGGGACATCGTCACGGTGGCGTACCTGCTCGATGAGATCCGCGGCACGAAGTTCATCGAAACCGCGACCGAGCCGGCGGCCGGGGTGGACCTGGAGAAAGGCGTCTACATCCGGGGCAAGGGGCCGCACCGCATCACCGTCTGCGGCAAGCTCGACCGCAAGGCCATCTTCGACGATGTCTTCCGCCACTTCCCGCAGCGGCCCGATACCGAGCCTCCCTACCTGCTCTCGGCATTGGCCACCGACGACGGCGCCACCGTGGAACTGGGCTTTAGCGAACCCATCCAGCCGGCGGCGGCGGGCATGTTCCGCCTGAACTCGCAGGCGGCGGTGCGCTCGGCCACGATGAGTTCCGATCGTTCCGTGCGGCTTGCGCTGGCCGCGCCTCTCGCGTGCTCCGCCCAACCGGCAATCTCCGCGCCGGGCGTAAAGGACCTGGCGGGAAACGCCATCCTGCCGGACCGCGCCCGCGCGGCGGTGCGCTGCGCTTCGGGCGCCGCCCGAGGCCTTCGGCTCTCCATCTACGCGGTTCCCAGGGGACTGCACGAAATCCCCGCGCCCCAGGTAGAGCCGCTCTACCGCCAACCCGTATCCACCCTCGCCTGGCCGACGGGCCTGCCTCCGGAAGCGGCGGTGAAGGGATCGGCACTGCTGCTGGTAGCCGAGGGTTCGCTCTACGTACCGCTCAACCACCGCTATACGTTCGAACTCAAGAGCAACGGGCCGGCGCGCGTCCGGCTCGACGGCCGCCTGCTGCTCGACCAGGGAGGGCGCACTGACCGCCGCGCCTCACGCACCACGGTGCTGGACGCCGGCCTCTACGATATCCGCATCGAGCAGTACGTCGAGCGCGGGCGCCCGTCTTTCAACTTCTTCTGGAATCTGCCCTTTCACGAGAAGAGCCTGGTGCCGGACGGCCACTTCACACATCGTTGAGCGGGCCGTCAGCCGCGGCGACGCACAGGGGTCCAAGCCGCG
>JAWLGN010000164.1:0-12239 GCA_041685075.1 Bryobacteraceae bacterium | reverse complement strand
CCAAGTCCACCTGGTGGGTGAGGCTGTACCAGGTGAAGCCCATAATCGGCACGCCGTCGTCCTTCAGCCGCACCATGTTGGACCACTCCTTCCACAGCCACGCCGGCGCGCGCTCGGCGTCCCCCAGGTTCGTCTCGGTGTGCATCACGGGCAGGTGGTAGCGCTCGTAATACTGGCGCGTGATGACGTAGTAGCCGAAGACCTCGCCGGAGCCGCGCAGGTCGCCCGAAACCGGCACCAGGTGCTCGTTGGTCACGTAGTAGTCGTTGCCCATCACGCAGTAGGGCCGCAGCGTGCGCGCCTTTTCGAGAAACCAGTGATACTCCTGGCGGGTCATGCCGTTGTCCATCAGGTACTCGTACATCACGCCCCGCACGTCGTGGCCGTAGGAGAGATCGAGCGAAAGGAAACGCTTGTGGTTCAGCATGGCGGCGCGGCGCTGCGCGGCCGGGTCCACCGGGTGGAAGTATTCGCTCGACTCGCTCTGGATGAACAGCGCCGCGGGCTGCGCCTTGAGAATGGCCTCTTCGGCCAGCAGGTTGGCCTTGGCCAGGTTCTTCAGCGCGCCCACAAAGCCGGCGTCCGAGGCCAGCCGCTCGTTCCACCAGCCGTACTGGCCGGAGAAGGTGGCGCACACGAAGATCTCGTTGACCGGCGTATAGAACCGCACCCACGGGAAGCGGCGCGCGAAGGCGCCGGCGTACTCGGCGAACAGGCGCGGGAAATCGGTGTTCTGAAAATTGCCCATCCAGGCCGGCACGCCGAAATGGCACAGGTCGGCGATGGGCCGGATGCGCAGCCGCCGCAGTTCCGCGAAGGTTTCGTCGGCGAAGCGCCAGTCGTACCGGCCCGGCCCGAGGTGCACCCGGTAATAGGGCGGCCCGTAACGCAGGTACTCGATCCCCATCTCCCGGACCAGGTGAAAATCCTCGCGCCAGCACTTGTAGTGGCGGCACTTCTCCATTTCGTCGACGCGCAGGTCGCGCCCGTCCGGGCCCGCCACCGTGGGATAGCTGCCTTCGATCCCCGTGGAGAACAGGAAGTTGTGCGGGCCGTACTGGTGGTGCGGGTATCTACCTTTGCGAGCCATACGCACGGGCCCGCTTCAGCCCGTGCAATTCGTCTTCCGTTGGGCCGGGCAGCGGCCCCGCGGGATTACGGGTTGGCCGGCGCCGCGGGCGCGTCGTCGGGGAAGCGGACCTCGACGCTGGACTGCATCTCCTCCATCCACTGGCGGAAACGCTCCTGCTTCAGCCGGTTGAAGATCTCGTCCCGCACCTGCGCGAACGGCTGCGGCACGATCTTCTCGGCCCGGAACAGGTAGAAGCCATTGGGCTGCCGCACGGGCTCGCTGACCTCGCCCTCTTTCAACGAGAAGATGGCCTTGCGCACGGCGTCCGGCAGGTTATCGCTGCGCCGCAGGTTGCCGAAATCGCCATCCTTCGCGGCGGAGGTCTCGTCTTCGGAGTGCTTCCTCACCATCTCCACGAAATCGGCGCCCTCGCGGATCTCCTTCAGCAGTTTCTCGATTTTGATACGCGCCTCGGCTTCGGTAAGGGCCTTCTTTTCCTCGCCCTCCGCCTGGGCGCCGGCCACGAAAGCGATGTAGAGGGCCTTCACCCGCACCTGCGTATACTGTCCCCGGTTGTCGTTGTAATACTGCTCGACCTCCTCGGCCGGCACCCGGACAGTATCCAGGAAGTGGTTGATCTGGGCGCTCAACAGCACCTGCAGGCGGTGATGGGCGAGCATCTCCTTGGTGGGAGTCTGCTCGTGCAGGTTGTTCTTTTCGGCCATCTTGGCGAGCTTGCGCATGAGCGCGAACTGCCGGATAAGCGCCTTCTGGTCCCGCATCGCCAGTTGCTGGTTCTGCGGCGGCATATTGGAGATGAAGATTTTCAGCTCACCGAAGGTGAGGGGTGTGCCGTCGTCGAAGACGGCCACCACGGTGGAAGAGTCGGGTTGCCCGCCGGGCGCCGCCTTGGACTGAGCGGCTTGCGGGTTGGCCTGTGCCCATGCTGCTGCGGAAACCAGACACAAAACGATGAGAGCGTAGATCAGCTTCATGGAAACTCCCGATTTTATCATGCAGTCCCCGGTGGTCCCGGTCGCTCTCTGGCAACCGTACTGAACCGCGCGCGCCAGCAAGCGATTCTTGGCGATGGAGCGGTCCGGGGGTTTGCTAACGCGGCCGCGCCCGGGCAGTCTAAGGAATCAGCCGGATGGACATCACCGATCAAGAGGCGGTCGCGCGGACCCGCGCGGGCAACCCCGACGCGTTCCGCGTCCTGGTAGACCGCCATAGCCGCGCGCTCTTCCGGCTGGCCTGGCGCATAACCGGCGACTACCAGGACGCCGAAGACGTGGTGCAGGAGGCATTGCTGCGAGCCTATCGCCAACTCGATCGCTTCGACAACCGGGCGCAGTTCGGCACCTGGCTCCACCGCATCGCGGCCAACTACGCGCTCGACCTGGTGCGCGGCCGCCGGCGCCGCGCCCAATCGGCGGACGCAAACGGCGGCGTTCTGGCCGAGGCGCCCGCACCCGACCCTCCGCCCGACCGCCAGGCCTTCGGCGGCGAGGTGCGGCGCCGCATCGCCGGCGCGCTCGACGAACTCAGCCCCTCCGAGCGCACGGCTTTCGTCCTGCGTCACTTCGAGGGCCTGGCTGTGGAGGAGATCGCCGCCGCCCTGGGAGTCGAACCGGGCGCCGCGCGGCACAGCATCTTTCGGGCGGTCAGAAAACTCAGGCGGGCGCTCGAGCCCGTCGTGGCGGCGGTGTACTGATGCATCCCAGCGAAGAAGAACTGGTGCTCTACTACTACGGCGAGGAGGACGCTCCACCGGCCATCGCGGACCACCTGGCCGCCTGCCTCGAGTGCCGCGCGGCTTACGCCGTCTTGCAGCGAGTGCTCAACGTGGTGGAAACCGCGCCCGCGCCGGAGCCGCCGGCGGGTTACGAAGCCCGCGTCTGGAAGCGCCTCGTCCGGGCGGCGCCCCTCCCGCGGCGCGCGCCGGCCGCCCGCTTTCACCCGCGCCGCTGGGCCGCCGCGGCAGCCATGACGGCGCTGCTCGCCGCGGCGTTCCTGGCCGGGCGCTGGACACCGCGCGCTCCCCAGCAGCCAACCCCGCCCGCGGCGAGCCGCGTGCTCCTGCTGGCGGTAGGCGACCACCTGGAGCGCTCCCAGGTCGTGCTCATCGAGGTGGTCAACCGCGGCGATCTCTCCGCCGAACAGCGGCGCGCCGAAGACCTGGTCGGCGCCAACCGCCTCTACCGCAACGCCGCCGTTGCCGCCGGGGAAACCGGACTGGCCGCGGTGCTCGCGGAACTCGAGCGCGTGCTGCTCGATATCGCCCGCGGCCCTGTCTCACCCGAGGAACTGGAGCGCATCCGCCGCCGCGTCGAGGCCCAGGGCATTCTCTTCAAGGTGCGGGTGCTCGAGTCCGAAGTGCGCCACCGGCAGGCGTTGTAGACGAAGGGGAAACTCATGCGTGTTCTGAAGATCCTGATTCTGGCCGCCGGCTGCATGGTTGCCGCCCAAGCGGTCTCCGCATTCCAGAAAGCCGGCGCGGCGCAGCCCGTGAAGCGGGGCGCGGCCGAACGCCACTACGAGCGCGGCCAGCGCGCGCTGGATAACCAACGCTGGGAGGAGGCCGTCGCCGCCTTCACCGCCGCGCAGGACGGCCCTCGCGCCGACGCGGCGCTCTACTGGAAAGCCTGGTCGCTCCACCGGCTGGGCCGCCGCGACGAGGCGCTGGCAGCGCTCGAGACCCTCCGCGCGGCCCATCCCAACAGCCGCTGGCTCAAGGACGCCGATGCCCTGCAGCTCGAGATCCGCCAGGCCGCCGGCCAGAGCGTCAGCCCCGAGAACCAGGCCGACGACGAGCTGAAGCTCATCGCGCTCCAAGGCCTCATGCACTCCGACCCCGAGCGCGCGCTTCCCCTGATCGAGAAGCTGCTCGCCGGCGCGCAGAGCCCCCGCATCAAGGAGCGCGCCCTGTTCGTGCTGGCGAACGCCCAATCCCCGCGCGCCCGCGAGCTTCTGGCGCAGGCGGCCCGCGGCGGCGTGAACCCCGACCTGCAGATGAAGGCCATCACGTACCTGGCCGTCATGGGCGGCGACCGCGACGAGCGGCTCCGCCTCCTCAGCGAGATCTACGCGGCCCATCCCGACGCCGCCGCCCGCCGCGCCGTGCTCCGCGGCTTCATGGCCGCAGGCGCCCGCGACCGCCTGGCGTATGCCGCCCGCTCCGAAGCGGATGCCGCCCTGCGCAAGGAAGCCGTCCAACAGCTCGGCGCCGCCGGCGGCATCCAGGAGCTGCGCCAGTTGTATGCCGCCGAGAAGTCCACCGAGATACGCCGGCAGATCCAGCGGGCCCTCATGGTGGGTGGCGATGCCGAGTTCGTCATCCAGGCGGCGCGCACCGAGAAGGATCCCGAGCTTCGCCGCGATGCCGTCCGGTTGCTGGGGACCATGGGCAGTGCCAACGCCGCCGAAGCCCTCGCCGCCATGTACCCCACCGAGCGGGATCCCGAAATCCGGCGAGCCATCATCGACGGCCTCTTCCACCGGGGCGATGCCCGGACCCTGGTGGATCTTGCCCGCAAGGAGACCGACCCGCAACTCCGCAAGCGCATCGTCGAGAGGCTGGCAAGGATGAAGTCCAAGGAAGCCACGGAGTACTTGATGGAGGTTCTGGAGCCATGACACGCGGGAACCCCCTCTCATGGCTGACCGTTCTTTGCCGAAGTCCTGAAGTAACCTCCGTTGCTAAAATGGATATTTGGCCCACATTCTGATAGTTGACGACGACGTAAACACCCTGGCGTCGCTTGCCCGGGCCTTCCGGCTGGCCGGGCACGAGGCCACGGTCTGCGACAACGCCGCGCGCGCGCTCGAGCTTATCCGCACCCAGCCCTTCGACCTGGTCTTCTCCGACGTGGTGATGCCCGGCAAGAACGGCATCCAGTTGCTCGAGGAAATCGGCAACTCGGGCGCTTCCGTGCCTGTGGTCATGATCTCCGGCCAGGCCAACATCGAAATGGCCGTGCAGGCCACCCGGCTGGGCGCCGTCGACTTCCTGGAGAAGCCGCTCTCCACCGACAAGCTGCTGCTCACCGTGGATAACGTCCTGCGGGTGAAGCGCCTGGAGGAGGAGAACCGGCAGCTCCGGCAGCGCGTAGGGGGCCACGAGATCGTTTTCGCCGGCGAGC
Organism: Bryobacteraceae bacterium; assembly: GCA_041685075.1. GTDB lineage: Bacteria > Acidobacteriota > Terriglobia > Bryobacterales > Bryobacteraceae > JAMCRM01. The sequence goes on along the minus strand of JAWLGN010000164.1, from coordinate 7,025 downwards.
CCATGCGCAGCGTCATGGCCCAGGTGGACCGCGTGGCGGCCGGCGAAACGCGCGTCTGCATCCTGGGAGAGACCGGCACGGGCAAGGAGCTGGTGGCCCGCGCGCTGCATGAACGCAGCCCCCGCCGCGGAGGCCCTTTCGTCACGCTCAACTGCGCCGCGGTGCCGGGCGAACTGATCGAATCCGAGCTGTTCGGCCACGAAAAGGGCGCCTTCACCGGCGCCGCCGCGCGCCACACCGGCAAGTTCGAGCAGGCGCACCACGGCACCCTGTTCCTCGACGAAATCGGCGACATGCCGGTCCTCATGCAGGCCAAGCTGCTGCGCGTCCTCGAAGGCGGGCAGGTGGAGCGCGTGGGCGGCGACCGCCCCGTCACCGTGGACGTGCGGGTAATCGTGGCCACCCACCGCAACCTGGACGAGCTGGTGCGGCAGGGCAACTTCCGCCAGGACCTCTACCACCGCATCTACGTCTTCCCGCTGCGCCTGCCGCCGCTGCGCGAGCGCCGCGAGGACATCCCCGTGCTGGCCGGCCACTTCGCCCGCCAGATTGCCGCCCAGAACGGCTGGAAGGAGAAGCCCTTCGCGCCGGAGGCGCTGGAACTGCTCCACCGCTACACCTGGCCGGGCAACGTGCGGGAACTCCGCAACGTGGTGGAGCGCCTGCTGCTGCTCTCCGGCGACGAGGTGGACGCCGAAGCCGTGCGGCTGGCCCTGCCGCACGCAGCCGCCGCGCCTCCGCGCCCGGACGCAGGCGACTCCGGCACCCTGGCCGAGCGCGTCGAGCGTTTCGAGCGCGACGTCATCCTCACCGAACTCAAGCGCCACCAGCGCATGGTCGACACCGCCCGCGCCCTGGGCCTGGAGCGCAGCCACCTCTACAAGAAATGCCAACAGCTCGGCATCGACCTGCAGGCCCTGCGCCGCGGGCAGTAGTCACGCACGGCGCGCTAGTGGCTACGCTCTCAACCGTCGGGTAAGGCCCCTCTCACGCCGCGACATCGGTCCTGGGCCGCACGGTGCGTTCAATGGTCTTCTGCTTCGTCTCCCTGGCGACGCGCAGGTCGTATTCGAGTTGCAAGCCAAGCCAGAACTCGGCCGAACTCCCGAGATACCGCGCCAGGCGCAGCGCCGTATCGGCGGTAATCGCTCGCCGGCCGCGTACGATCTCGTTGAGCCGGGCCGCGGTGACTCCCAGCGCCTTGGCAAGCTGGTTGACGCTCATGCCGAGCGGCTTCAACACGTCTTCCCTGATCGTTTCGCCGGGATGCGGCGGCGGGATGCGCTTAGCCATGGACCCTCCTAATGGTAGTCGACGATCTCAACATCGAATGCGTCTTCGCCCTTCCAACGGAAGCAGATGCGGTACTGGTCGTTGATCCGGATACTGTATTGCCCCTTGCGGTCCGCCTTCAGGGCTTCGAACTGGTTGCCGGGAATCGCCGCCAGGTCGCGCAAGCTGGCCGCCCGATGGAGTTGGAAGAGCTTCCGGATCGCCACCCTCTCGATCGCCCGCAACCGTTTCGAAGACTGCTGCCGGAAGATCTTCTCCGTTTCGGCGTCCCGAAAGGAGCGAATCATGGCTTATCGTATATCGAAATACGATAAAAATCAAGGAAGAATTTGCACACGCCCGCGCATCGCGTGGCAGGATGGTGGTTCGGAACGAAGTGCTACCCATGTGCCCGGTCCGGAGGAACGGCGTATAGAAACTGAGGTCGGCGGGTAAAGGCGTTCGAGGCCCGTCATTCCCTCCTCTCAGGGATCCGGTTTAGCGGTTCGCCGGGTCCCGTCAAGGCTGCGCGAAGCGCGCCGGAGGGAAGCCTTGACGGGTGGCGGAGCGCCGGGAGATCGTTGCGGAGGAAATGGCAGGCCTGTCGTCGGCTCAGCCTGCAGGGGACCCCTACCAAGCCGACAACGTCGGAATGTGTTACCTATGTCTCAGGAACGAACTGTCACCCATGTGTCCGGTCCGGACAAAGGGGCGCCTGGGGCGGCATGTGGGATTCGAACCCACGACCACCGGAACCACAATCCGGCGCTCTACCAAGCTGAGCTAATGCCGCCGCAAAAGGGAACGATTTGAGTTTACCAGGACCGCGCCGGGCGAATCAAACACACTGCCGCCGCCGCGCGCCCTCCGCCCCAAACTCGCGCTCCAGTTCCTCCAGCGTCTTGTTTTTCGTTTCCGGAACCGCCCGCAGTACGAAAACGAAGCCCGCCAGGCAGATAACCCCGTAGAGCCAGAAGGTGCCCGCGGCTCCCAGCGCCGCATTCAAAACCGGGAAGGTGAAGGTCAGGGCAAAACAGGCGATCCATAGCGCCGAGACCGCGATCGATATCGCCATGCCGCGGATGCGGTTGGGGAAGATCTCGGCAATCAGCACCCAGGTCACCGGCGCCAGCGACATGGCGTAACAGGCAATCGCGCTGAGCGTCAGCAGCAGCACCGCCAGCCCGCGCCACTCCATCCAGTAGGCCAGCCCCAGCACCAGGTGCGAGAGCGCAATACCGGCCAGCCCCACGAGCAGCAGCGCCCGCCGGCCGAAGCGGTCCACCGTCCCCATCGCCACCAGGGTGAACGCCAGGTTGATGGTCCCGGTGATCACGATGTTCACCAGCACCTGGTTCACACCGTACCCCGCCCCGCGGTAGATCTCCTCGGCGTAATTGAAGATCACGTTGATGCCGCTCCACTGCTGCAGCACCGCCAGCGCCACCCCCACCACCAGCACCCGGCGCAGCGGCGGAGCCGCCAGCTCGCCCCACCGCACCCGCGGGCGCGCGCCCGGCGCGGTGGCCCGGATCTCCCGCAGCGCCTCGTCACCGTAGGCCTCGCCGCCAATCCGCACCAGCGTCCGCAGGGCCGCTTTTTCCCTGCCCTTCATCGCCTGCCAGCGCGGGCTCTCCGGCACCAGCAGCGCCGAAAACAGGAAGACCACCGCGGGCGCCGCCACCGCGGTGAACATCCACCGCCAGCCGTACTGCCCGTTCCAGGAGAGCCGGATCATCTCGGCCGTGGCGCCCTCCGGCACGCTCTCCGCAATCGCCCAGTTGGCGATCTGCGCCCCCAGCACCCCCACCACGATGGCGAGCTGGTTCATCGCCACCAGCCGCCCCCGCCACGGCGCCGGGCTGACCTCCGCGATGTACATCGGCGAAATCCCGGAGGCCATCCCAATGGCCACCCCGCCCGCGATGCGCCACGCCACGAACCAGCCGAAGCCGGGAGCCCAGCCCGTCAGCACGGAGGAGACGGCAAACAGCAGCGCCGCCAGGATCAGTCCCGTTTTGCGCCCGAAGCGGTCGCTGAAACCTCCCGACGCCAGCGCGCCCACCAGGCACCCCAGCAGCGCGCAACTGTTGGCCCAACCCACCTGCGCTTCGCTGGTCAATTGAAAGTACTTCTCGAAGAACGGCTTGGCGCCCCCGATCACCACCCAGTCGTAGCCGAACAGCAGCCCGCCCAGCGCGGCAACGGCCGAAATCGTCAGGACGTAGCGGAGATCGTACTGCGCCGTCCCGCCCGCCGCTGCCGCCTTCACCGCGTTCCTCCAGCGGCAGACTCCGAGCCTGCCGCCTCCCGCGCGCCGGAGACACCGTCCCAGGCCGCGGCAATTCGTACCAACCCATCCAGCTTCACCGTGCCCCGCAGTTAATCAGAGCGACACCGCGGGTGTCAATCCCGCGCAGACTTGACAGCCGCGGGGCGGCGCACTACGATGCCGTCGAAGCCATGTCCATCAGACGGTTCTATCCGCTTTTGTTCGCGGGCCTCGCGCTGGCGGCCGGCGAACTCGACCGGCATATCCTGACTCCCACCCCCGGTCCCGCGCCCCGAATCAACGGCGCCGCGGTCTACGGCGCGCGCCCCGGCCGGCCGTTTCTCTACCGCATCCCCTGCACGGGCAACCGGCCCATCCAGTTTTCCGCCCAGGGACTGCCCTCCTCCTTGCAACTGGATCCGGCCACCGGCATCATCCGCGGCACAACGCCCGAAACGCGCGGCCACTACGAAGTTACCCTGAAAGCTTCGAACGCCTCCGGGAAGGCGGAGCGCCGCTTCCGCATCGTGGTGGGCGACCGCCTGGCCCTCACCCCGCCCATGGGCTGGAACGACTGGTACACGCATTACGACCGCATCACCGACCAGCTCATGCGCCAGGCAGCCGACGCCATGATCTCCTCCGGAATGGCCGACTACGGTTATGCCTACGTCAACATCGACGACTGCTGGATGATGAAGCCCGGCTCGGACGACCCCCTGCTGAACGGCCCCGAGCGTGACGCCGCCGGCGCCATCCGGCCCAACGGCCGCTTCCCGGACATGCAGGCGCTCACCGGGTACATCCACTCCAAGGGACTGAAGGCGGGCCTCTACACCTCCCCCGGCCCTCTCACCTGCGCCCGCTTCACCGGCTCCTACCAGCACGAAGAGATCGACGCCCGCAAGTTCGCCGAGTGGGGATTCGATTTTCTCAAGTACGACTGGTGCACCTATTCGAAGATCGCCCCCAAGCCGTCGCTGGAAGAGCTGAAGCGGCCCTACCGCCTGATGGGCGATATCCTCGGCCGGCTCGACCGGGACATCGTTTTTAACCTCTGCCAGTACGGCAGGGGCGACGTCTGGAACTGGGGCGCGGAGGTGGGCGGCCACTGCTGGCGCACCACCGGCGATCTCGGCCTGGCCAGACACGAGCGCCTGCCCGGCTTCTACAGCATCGGTTTTGCGAACGCGCAACACGCCGCCCACGCCGGTCCGGGGCACTGGAACGACCCCGACTACATCCTCATCGGCCGCGTGGGCAACGCACGCCGCAAAGACGACCCGCCGCAGACTACCGGGATCACTCCCGACGAGCAGTACAGCTACATGTCCATGTGGGCCCTGATGGCGGCGCCGCTCTTCTTCTCCGGCGACATGGGCAGCCTGGACGCCTTCACCCTCAACGTGCTGTGCAACGCCGAAGTCATCGACATCGACCAGGACCCCCTGGGCAAACAGGGCGTCATCGTGCGCCATAACGAAGACGAGTTCATTCTGGCCAAGCCCATGGAAGACGGCTCCCTCGCGGTGGGGCTCTTCAACCTGAGCGAAACCCCCAGGGAGATCGCGGTGACCTGGAACGAACTCGGCATCTCCGGGAGGCACCGGGTGCGCGACGTCTGGCGCCAGCGCGACCTCGCCTCCGCACGCGCCGCCTGGCGCGCCCGCGTAAATCCGCACGGCGTGGCGCTGGTGCGGCTGTTCCCGTGAATTGGCGCAGATCGCATGGAACCGATACCGATGGATGCTGAAAAACGGCGGACTGAAGTTGACAGGCTGCTTCGCCAGGGTAGCAACAGCAAGCTCCTGCGCGGCTCCACAGGCCGCGCCCTGGACCTGCTTGCCCAAGCGCATCGGCTGGCGCACAAGCCTGACAAGCTGCGGTCGCCGTGGCCCGAACTGACCTCCTACCGGCTGGCGCACCTCACGCTTCGTCGCACACTTCAGGACCAAGATACCTGGGAGAAGGTGGACAGCCTGCTCGCAGAAGCCGCCCGTTGCCGCGAACTCGGGCCTTGGCCACGCCTGTATCGGCTGGCGGTTTTGCATCGTATCAACGCCCCTGAAAGGCTGGTCAAGAACGCATTCGACAGGGCTCTCGAAGCGGTCAGCGACTATATCCAGCACTGCAATGCAGTACGCGATGAGCCGCCGAGCGACCATGCCGGCCGCGAAGCGGTTAGCGACCGTATCCGGCACGTCGATTCTCGCGACCAGGCGCGCCTCCAGGATCCCCTGTTGAACTCCCTCGAACTCTGCGCGTATTTTTTGGGCCGTCCTTACGACGACCTCGAAGGACTCCGTGGCGCTCACGATGTGACGTTCGACGAATACGAAAACTGGTCCCTAAACTGGTCCCTGGTAGGCCCCTGTCCGGAAATCGCTCGGATACGCTACTCCAGGGACTTCGCCCTGGCCGAGCTGAACGCCGTGGCCCGCAAACATCCGTCTGCGCTGCTGTTCGGCATCGAGGGGGAGGGGCGCGCATGGTATCGATTGGGCCAGACAAAACAGCAGCGGGATCTGCGATACCGTACTGCTAAGATCCTCGCCAATTTACTCGCCCGGCCGCACCGGCCCGTCGAGGACGTCCTGCCTGAGGACACTTCCGCCGATAACAAGCGGCAGGCGTGCAAACGTTTCCGGGAAGATCTTGCCCGCATCACAGGGCTTCCGGCAGAGGCCTTCTACGCGGACAGAACCGCCCGGTGCGGAGTCGGGCTGCCCAGGGAGTTATTGATCTACGGGGCCTGTTCACCGTCCGCGTGGCTCTGACCTGCTGTCACGCGATAGTCACGGTCACCGGTTTATCCTCCCCATAGCACCGGCTGAAAGGGCCGGCGCCAAAAGGAGGAAAACAAATTGACTCACCGCTACTTCGCTTACGGATCGAATCTGAACACGCGCGACTGGCAGGGCTGGTGCGAGCGCGAAGGCTACTCTCCCGACAGCCTGCAGCCCCTATTTCCGGCCTTCCTGCCGGACCGGGAGTTGCGCTTCACCTATGAATCCAAGGGCCGCGGGGGCGGCGTCCTGGACGTGGTGCCCCGGCCGGGCAAGCTGGTTCCCGGCGTGGTCTTCGAGGTCACCGGAGACGGCTGGAAGGCGCTCGACGCGAAGGAAGGAGCGCCGTGCGCTTACTGCCGCATCGAAACCGAGTGCCTCACGCCGGACGGCGCCATCCATCCCGTCGCGGTCTACGAAGTGAATCCCAAGTGCCGCAAGGAGCACGTGGCTCCGCACGAGGAGTACGTCGAAATCGTGCGCCAGGGACTCGAAGCGTTCGATCTGGATTGCCGGCCGCTCGAGGCGGCGCGCGAGAACAAGCCCTCCCCGGACCTGGTGGACGCGATCTTCGTCTACGGCACCCTGCTGCGGGGCGAATGCCGGCACCACATGCTGGAGGCCGCCCAACCGAAATGCATTCTCCTGGCGGAAGTCCCCGGCAGGCTGCTCGATTTCGGCGAGTACCCGGGGCT
>JAWLGN010000163.1:0-12244 GCA_041685075.1 Bryobacteraceae bacterium | reverse complement strand
AACGGGCGCGCAGCAGATGGGTAAGGCGCGCGGCGGATGGATAAGGCGCGCGGCGGATGGATAAGGCGCGCGGCGGATGGATAAGGCGCGCGGCGGATGGGCAAGGCGCGGCGGATGAGAGCAATGGACTCGCAGCCCACCGGCGTTCCGGATCGTAAACCGCCTGCCCGGCCAGCGAGCCGGAATGGCGCGTGATACCCTCGTACTCTATGCGACACGCCATCCTTGCCGTCGCAGTGGGTTGCGCCGGCGCTCTGTTGGCCCAGGACGTCGGAATGGGCGTGCGGAAGGGTAGCGCACGCCGTTTCGAAGTACCGTACACCTTCGAGGTCCAGACACCCCACGTCAAATGGGCGAATCCGCTGCCGGGCGGCCCGATTCGCCTGCTGGCCGTTCCGAGCGTGGCGGAAGGACGGACGATCGTCGAAATCGCCCAGCGCCTCTCGCTCGATTTGACCACCGTCAGCATCGACCCCGCCTGGGACGTCAACAAGTGGACCATGGCCTTTGGCCGCGACTACGGCGCCCGCGCCGAACGGGGCGACCTGAAGCTCATCTACTCCTACCTCGAACAGGAGTTGACCAGCGACAAACGGTTCGACGCGATCCTTCTGCCGATCCATCACGGCTGGGAGCAGCTCACGCCGGCCTCTCGCGAGGCGCTCGCGCGGCGCGTGCGCGAGGGCTGCGGCCTGATCCTCATCCGGCCCGACGGCGGCGAACTCGCGCCCATCGTGCCGGTCGACCTGACGCCGGAAAATATGCGGGAGGAGGGAACCCGCGCCGGCGGCCGCACCGACGCCTCGCCCTGGCGCCGCGTGGGCGACCACTACATCACGCGGGCGATTCCGGTCGAAACCTTCCCGTTCGGCGACGTCCAGACCTTTATGTATAAGGCGCAGCCGGGCGCCACCGTGCTGATACAGACCGAAACCGGTCATCCGGTGGCCGCGGTCCGGCAGGAGGGCAAGGGCCGGATAGTCGCGTTCGGATACCGCAACCGCGGCCTGAGCTGGTACATGCCAAGAGACGCCGGCGCGCGTTTCCCGGATGCCTCCTGCGAGTACTTCTACGCCCTGCTCTCGCGCTCGATCATCTATGCCGCCGGCCGCGAACCGGCCTCCGCGCCGGACTTCAACACCGCCTCGGCAACCTGGCGGCTCCGCTCCGCCATGAACGATGTGAAGGCGTCGGGCCGCGGGCGCCCGCCGGAGTTTTCCAAGCTGGCGCCCGGCCGGTACTTTCTCGAGCAGCAAACTCCCGGCGATTTCAACATCTCGCTGATCGAAATCGCGCAGCCGGATTCGATCGAAGACCTGGCCGCCACGCCCGAGGTGATCGCCGAAGGCGCCACCGTCGAGGTGCGGTTCCGCTCCACGCGGCCCGCCCGAATCGAACTGGTCGATGGATTCGGCCGCGTCGTCGCGCAGGGCAACGGCTCCGGCACCGTGCGGCTGAAAGCCGGCAGACCGCTGACGCATTCCGGCGTCGTGCGCGCCACGTGCGGCACCGTCGTGAAGCAGACGCCCGTTCAGTACGCAGCTTCGTCGCGCGAGTGGAACGACTACGAAGTGATCATGCCCTGGTACGGCCCGGGTTCCTACCAGCCCTGGATTCCGGCGCTCGACGAGCAGTTCCGCAAAGCCGGCATCACCACGCTGGCCGGACCGGAGCGCAACTTCAAGATGATGGCCAGCGCGCACCTTCCGGGCTTCGGCATCTACTGGTACCGGCGCGACAACTACGTCAAGCGCAAGGAAATGTACGCCGACACCAAAGACAAGCAGTACCTGAGGCGCGAAGTCTCCTTCGAATCGCCGCAGTTCGAAGAAGGCTTGAAGGCACAGCTCGCAAAGAGATTCCGCCAGTTGGCCGCTTTGAAACCCTTGGCGACGTACCTTTCCGACGAATCCTCCGTGACCTTCTACGCCGACGCCTTCGACGTGGACTGGTCGCCCGAGTCGCTGGCCGGTTTCCGCCAGTGGCTGCAGAAGGAGTACGCCGACCTCGACGCGCTGAACTCCACCTGGGGCACCTCGTTCAAGAATTGGGAATCGGTGGTGCCGATGACCACCGAAGAGGCACAGCAGCACGGCAATTTCGCACCCTGGGCGGACCACAGGGCCTACATGGAGTATCAGTTCATCCGCGCGTTCGGGAAAGCTCGCGACCTGGTCCACGAGATCGATCCCGGCGGGCGCGCGTCCATCTCCGGCACGCAGGTGCCCACGCCGCACAACGGCGCCAACTGGTACGAAATCGATCAGCAGATCGACTACCTCCAGCCCTACTCCGGCGGCAGCCAGGATCCGATGCACTTCTCGTTCCGGCCGGGCCGGCCGATGACGGGCTTCACCGGCTACGGGCTGGTGGGAGCCGAGGCGCAGTACCAGCAGTGGCAGCGGCTCTTCTACGGCCACACCGGCGCTTCCATCTTCTGGCATTACACCATGCTCAACCCCGACCTGACGCTCAGCGAGCAGGGCAAGGCGCTCGGCGAGGCCTTCGGGCGCATCCAGTCGGGCATCGGCCGCGTCTTCATGAACTCGACGGTTCGCGAAGACGGCGTGGGAATCCACTTCTCGATGGCGAGCATCCGCGGCGCATGGATCACCGACGGAAAGATCGCCCGCGGGCTTGCCAACGCCGACCGGACTTCGAAGAACTTCGTCGATCTCGCCAAGCGGCGTACGGCCTGGGTCAAGGAACTCGAACGCCAGGGCGTGCAGTTCCGCTTCCTGGCGACGCCGCAGGTCGAATCCGGCATCCTCGACAACTACCGCGTCCTGATCCTGCCCTATTCGATCGCCCTATCGGACAAGGAGATCCGCGCCATCGAGCGCTTCATGGACCGCGGCGGGATCGTCTATGGCGACGAGCAGACGGGCCGGATGGACGAGCGCTGCCGCTGGCGAAAGGAGCAGGTCTGGGCCCGGGGACGCAAGGGCTTCATCTCCACCGGACCGCGCGAGGTGGGGGTGCAGCGCGGCTACCCGGGGGACTCGCTGGTGACCATCCGGGAGTTCGGCAAGGCCCGGCTCACCGCGGTGCTGCCGAAAGAGACGGTGCGGATCGACGCGCCCTCGGGCGGCGGGGTGGTCTACGACCTGCTGCGCGGCGGGCTCGCGCAACCCAGCGTCGAGGCTTCGCAGGAGAAGCCGGCGCTGTTCCTCGAAAGGCCGGCGAAGATCGCGAAGATCTCGATCGATAGAAACCTCAACATCCGGCTGCTGGAGGAAGGCGGCGCGCCGGTGGATCTTTCCGTCGTGCGGGTCGAGGTATCGGATCCAACCGGCCGGCCGGTACGGCACTATTCCTCGAACGTCACGCTTCGGGACGGCAGGGCGACCCTCCGGATTCCGTTTGCGATCAACGATGCCAAGGGCGCCTGGCGCGTGCGCGCGCGCGATGTGGTCAGCGGCCTGACGGCGGAAGTGACTCTGAAGCGATAGCCAGACGAAGCCGGATCACCGCCCGAGCTTCAGCACCCAGCACGGCTGCGCGCGCAGCTCCTCGGGCAGCTCCGGCAACTGCACTGTGACGGACCCTCCGGCGGTGCTGTGGCGGAGCGGGGCGGAAGAACCCAGCAGCGTCACCGAGTTCACCCGCAGCCCGCCGGTGTCCCGAACGGTAAACCGGCTGCCCGGCCAGCGCGGCAGAATGGCGTAGAGGCTGTCGCCCCTGGCGGTAAAAAACGCCTCGATCGACGCCTTCCCCGGCTCCGGTTTGGCGGTAAGCTTCGAGACATCGTAGGCCGATTCGAACGTCCGGTCGTACGCCACGTCCGGCACTTCGCCCGCGCTCCATTGCTTGGCGGTCTTCCACGGGCGGGTGCCGTAGATGGCTTCGCCGTTGATCTCGAGCCACGAGCCGATCTCGGCCAGCCGCTGTTCCATGATGACCGGAATGGTGCCGTCGGCCGCCGGGCCGATATCGAGCAGGAAGTTGCCGCCGCGGCTGACCAGGTCCACCAGCATGAGAACGAGCTGGCGCCCCGTGTGGTAGTGCTCCAGGCGCTCGGCGCGGTTGTAACCGTAGGAGAAACCCATGCCCCGGCTCTCTTCCCAGGGATGGCCGCCGGTGCTCATGCCGGGGGTGTATTCGGTGGTCCAGTAGCCGCCGTGCTTGTGGCGGGAGTCTTTGCCCCAGCGGTCGTTGATCACCACTTCATCCTTCACGGACGATTCGTTGAAGAGCCACGCCAGCAGCTCCGGGGTGCGCCACTCGGCCGAAGGCAGGTCCCACTCCCCGTCGCCAAAGACCAGGGAAGGCCGGTAGCGGTTCACCAGGTCTTTGAACTGCGGGAACATGTGCTCGGCGATGTAGCGCGGCTTATCGGAGAGCCAGAGCGGGTTGTACCATTCGTAGAGCGAATAGTAGTAGCCCATCCTGAGGCCCTTGCGCCGCACCGCCGCCGTGAGGTCGCCCAGCAGATCCCGCCGGGGGCCTGTCTCCACGGCATTCCACGGACGCCCCCAGGTGGCGGAAGCTTCCCGGCTGGGCCATAGGGCAAACCCGTCATGATGCTTCGATGTCAGCACCACGTACTTCGCCCCGGAGCGCTCGAAGACGGCCGCCCACTGGTCCGGGTCGAAAAGTTCGGCCCGGAATTGCGGGGCGAAGTCGGGGTAGGCGAACGCCGCGCCGTAGACCTTCCGGTGATACTCCCAGGAGCCGGAGTGCACGGGATTGTTGGTCCCCTTACGCCCTTCGGTGATGGCGTTCCAGTACCACTCGGAGTACGCCAGCCGGCCGGGAACGATGGGGGCGTAGGAGGGCACCGAGTAGACGCCCCAGTGGATGAAGATACCGAACTTGGCGTCGGTGAACCAGGAGGGCGTCGGGCGGCGGTCGAGCGACTCCCAGGCGGGCTGAAACGGTTGCGCGCTCAAGACCGCGGCTCCCGCAAGCATCGAAACAATGAGGGTCTTCATCATTGTTCCCACTCTATCCCCCGGCGCCCGGCGCGAACAAGCGGGGCCGCGGTGAGGCCATCACGAGGCGGCGTACCGGCGCGCCGCTCCGCGGGGTGGAGCCTGGGCGTTGCGGTCCACCGCTTCGCGCTTTGCCAGCAGGCATCGCGTGACCGCGTTGCGCAGCACGGGCGGCTGGCGCACCCCGAGGACCTCGCCGGCGCACCGCGCGGCCGCCGCCTCGAATTCGCCCTCCTCCGGGCCGCCGCTGTTTTTCGCGATGGCGTGAGAAGCCGCCTCGCAGGCGAGAAGCCGCGTTTCCATCTGGCAGTACTCGTCCGCCACGATCCCCAGCAGAATATCGAAGGTCTGCCTGGACGGCCTGGTGAGGTCCGGCACGGCACGCAGCGCGCACTGCCGCAACTCGAAGTTGTATCGGTAGCGCAGCACGCGCCCCAGGGCCTCTTCGTGCTCATCCAGTTTTCCGGCCTGCTTTAGCTGCTCGATCTGGTCGAGGACGCGACCCCATTCCCTGAGATCCCCGAATATATCGGACATCATCGTTTTGAGTCCTCCTTCCTGCGAGCGTTGTGGTTAGATCCCTCGTGCACGAAAACGGCCAGACTGGAAATACCCGCCACGGCGACGCCTCCGGCCCGCAAAACTGCCCCAAAAGGTACAGCACTGGACGATTTTGCCCAGCACGCCCGGCCGGCAACATCGTAACACTTAGGCCGCGTGGTGCTTGTGTACACTGTGGAAATCGAGGAGAGAGCACGATGTCACGAGAATCGCGGATGCTCGGGGGGATTCTTCTCGTAGTCCTTCCCACGGTAATGTACGGCGGTCTAACCCTGCTGGGGATGCTGGTCGGGCGGGCGCCGGGCTACATGGACAACCCGCTGCGCCAGGATCTCTGGCGCGCCGGACATGCGCATGCCGGGGTCTACCTGGTCCTGGCGCTGGTGATGCTGCGGTACGTGGATGAAGCGGTGCTGCCGCCGTTCTGGAGATGGATCGCCCGCACCGGCGCGCCCATTGCCGCTATCCTCATTCCGGCGGCCTTTTTTCTCTCGGTGGTTTCGCCCTCGGCCGAGCAGCCGAACGGCCTCATCAACCTGGCCTACATTGGCGCGGTGTTTCTCGCCGCCGCGGTGCTGAGCCTGGGGGTAGGACTGATTCGCGCCGCGCGGCGGATGTAAGATAGTGCCTTGACGAGAACGACCGCGGCCTCGGCCGCCTGCTTCGCCATCGCTGCGGCGGCGGCTGCTCAGCCCCTGCCGCACTACGACATCTACCGCGCGGTTTCGCCCGTCGTCGTCGACGCGCGGCTGAACGAACCGGCCTGGCGCCAGGCGCCGCCCACAGGCGCCTTCCACTTCAACTGGTGGAAGGAGGGCGAAAAGGAGCCTACGCTGGCGCGCATGGTGTGGGACGACAAGAACCTCTACGTCTCCTTCCTGTGCCGCGACCGCCACATCTCGGCGCGCATCACCGAGCGGCACGGCCCGGTGTCAAACGACGACTGCGTGGAGATCTTCCTCAGTCCCAACCCGAAGAAGGTCACCAACTACTACACCTTTGAGATCAACGCCATCGGGGCCATGCTCAACCGCTGCCGCACGGACTGGTGGACCGGCCCGCCCACCTGGGAACCCGAAGGCGTCCGCTACCGCGCCACCTTCCACGGTCGGGAGCGAAAGGACGAATCCCCCGACGACACCGAGTGGATTGTCGAGCTGGCCATTCCGTTCCGCAACTTCGCGCGCGACGCGGCCCACACTCCACCGCGCCACGGCGACCGCTGGCGGCTGAACTTGAACCGCACCGGGGGCATGACCAACCGCCAGAGCAGCACGTGGTCGCCGATAGCGCCACCGGCCAGGACGTTTCATACGCCGCAGTCCTTCGGCTGGGTACGATTTGTGAACCAGCCGCCGCCGGCGCGTTAATCGCGGGCGGAAGCGGCCGCCTCGCGCCAGCCCGCCAGCATCCCGCGGCGCAGAAGCTCCCGCTTGGCGCGCAGGGTGATGTCGCTTTTCAACGCCGGCTCGTAGCGGTGGTCGTAGACGTAGGCTTTCACGCGCACCAGCAGGAAAGGGCTCTGGTGGAAACGGTCCTCCAGCAGCACCCTGATGGGTTTGGCCAGCAGCACGTAGGGCGAGGTGTAGGCCGCTTCATAACCCACTTCGGCGGCGGCATCCGGGTCGCTGTCCGGCGGCAGGTACAACTCGGTTACCACCTCGGTATCGAGCGCCCCGCTATTGGCGTTCCAGGTCATGCCGCTGAGGACCTCGCTGTTGGGGATGGTGACCCGGACTTCATCCGCCGTGGTAAGCCTGGTGCTGCGCAGGCCGATGTGGTCGATTTCGCCGTAGGCGTCCCCAATCCTCACGCGATCGCCTAGTTGATAAGGACGATCGATGAGCACCACCAGCCCGCCGATGATGTTCTTCACCAGGTCCTGTGCGCCGAATCCCAGGGCCACGCCGGCGGCGGTGAGTACCGCCCAGAGGGTCTGGGCCGTGGGCGCGATGACCGCGGTCAGGATCAACAGCGCGCCGCCCAGCCACAGCCCGAAACGCGCAACGGGCGCGGCCGCCTTGAAGAAAAAGCGCGCGCGCGGCGCTTTGCGCGCCAAGGCATCGAGCGCCTTGTCGCTGAGCCGCACCAGTGCAAGAATCACTAGCACCACCAGCAGCGCTTGCAGGATCTTCGAAGCGGAGATGTGGTCGAAAATCTGGGGGCTCATAGCAGGTTCCTCCTGTAGAGCGCTTCTTTCACCACGCGCGCGGCTTTGGGACGCACACGGAAACCCGTGCGCCCGGGATCGGGCTCGATGATCTCGCGCGCCGCCAGCTCGTCGATGCGGGCGCGGCTGGCCGGGAGCGGCTGCTCGAAAACGGCGGCATGCTCCTCGGCGGTGAGGCTGCCGTGCTGCAGAATGGCCATCAGGGTGAACAGGTCGGCCGCGCTCAGGTCGTCAATTACGGGAGAGAGATCCGGGAGACCGAGCGGCTTCATGTAGAGCAGGCCCGCCTGGACGCCGTCGATGTAACCCAGCCAGATGTCGAAAGAGGTGCGGAAGACGCCGTCGGACTCCCGCGAGAGAACATCGAAAAAGGCCGCTTCCGGGTCCGGCGCGCGGCGCAGCAGCCGCTCCACGGCAGCCAGGGTGCGGCGGCGGGTGGGCGGCGGGGCGAATTCCAGGCGCAAACCGGAGAGATCGTGGCGGCAGAGGATGGCGCTGCGCAGGTCGTCTCGCGCGGCAGTGGCAGCGTTGATGCGGTGAGAAAATCCCGCGCCCAGTTGCGCCGCCGCGTGCATGAACCGGAAGGCCACGGTGTTGGTGGTGAGGACCCACAGGACGCGCGTGCAGGTGGCCATCACCAGCCGCTGGAGCGCGCGGATGGCACCGAGGCAGCCGATATGGCGCAGGAAGCTCCGCTCCAATTCCTCGAGCACCACCACGCGCGGGCGGTCCAGGAGAAAGCGCTCCAAATCCGCCGGCGCGGCGCCCAACAGAGACGAGAGAAAGGCGCGCAGGTCTTCTTCGGTATGAAGGCGCTGCTGGAACTCGCCGCGGATCACTTCCGTATCCTGCAGCCGCTGTTTGAGCGCGCAATTCACCAGGCTGGTCTTGCCGCTGCCGCGCTCCCCCACGATGAGGACGGCGGCCGGGCGGGAAGCCTCCCACATGGCGCGGGCCTCCGCGATAGCGGCCATCTCGCGAGCACGGCCCACCAGGAAGCGCGGGTCCTCCACCGGCTCGAAGCGAAACAGGTGGCGGTAAAGCGCCGGCAACTCCGTTCCCGTGGCGCCAGGGCGGAATTCGGGCGGGAGCAGCGGACGCGAGACGACCTCGGTCCAGCCCGCGCTCGAAGCCGAGCGCCAGCCGATGGCTTCCAGGAAACGGGTAGCCAGGCGGGAAGCGCCGCGGCGGCCGGTATCGAAGGCGCTTGCGGCCGCTTCGGCAGCGCCGCGCGCCGCCAGCGGCCAGGCGCGCCGCAAACCGTGACGCGCCAGCAGGGCGGCGGCGCCCAAACGCCGGTCGAGCCGGTAACGGGCGTCGCTGAAGACGGCCCCCAGCACCGCGGTCATGCGTGGGCCGGCGGCGGCGGGCCATTCCGGCGTTCTCCGGCGGTAGAACTCCAGCAGCGACAGTGCGTTTTCGAGCGCCTCCCGCTCCAGCCGGTAGTCCTGGCCGGATTGCAGCCCGAAGGCCGCCACTTCCCCGGCTCGCCCGATCTCCTGGAGCACCTTGCGATGTTCGCTTTCGGCCATCCCGAACAGCTCCGCCAACTCCGCGCGGCCGTTGCGGCGAAAGCTCTCGCGGAGCCGTTCCCGCGGGCGCACCTGGCGGAGCCGTTGGCGGAAGCCGAGCAGGTGGCAGCTCTCCGGCAGCGCTGCGAGTTCCGCTTCGAGCGCAGCCTCCAGCTCCGCCAGGCGAGCCATCGCGGGAACGATGTCGGCGCGCGGCGGGGGCGGCTCGCCGCGGCTGCCGTCCAGGCAACGGCGCAGCCAGGCGGCCAGCGACTCCAGCTCCGCCAGCACCCTCGCCTGTTCCGCCTCCAGGCTCTCGACGGCGCGGGCGAAGAGCGTGGCGATGCGGTCCTCGCAGGCTTCCAGCGCGACCTCCAGCCGCAGCCCCGCCTCGAGCGCCCGCCAGTTCGCCGCCCAGGCGCGCAGGTGAGACTCGCGGCGCCCGGCCCGCTTGCCCGCCGGAGGACCGCCGCGGAGCACCGCCGCGGCGAGCGCGGAGGCCAGCAGCCGGGCGGTAGTGGCGGGCCGCTCCTCCCAGGCGGCGAGCGAAGCGGCAGCCTCGCCTCGCAGCGCACCGAAGCGAGCGCGGGCCGCGGCCGGCGCGGCGGCGGTTACCGCGGGCTCAGGCGGCGCGCCGCGAGCCGCGGCGTCGATGGCCTCGCGCGCCGGATGCCAGGCTCTACCCAACTCCTGCGCGGCTCGCAGGTGCACAGCGAAATACTGCCGCTCGATGGGTATCCGCGCCAACTGCAGGCGCTCCATGCAGGCCGTCGCCACCTCGCGCAGCGGCACGGTCCTCTCCGAGCGGAAGCCGAGCAGCAGGCGCCGCACCGGACCCACCGTCTCCCTCCCGGCCAGCCTTATGGCCTGCGGGCCGCTGGTTTCGATGCGCTCGGGCAGCGCCATGAGCAGCTCTTCGACGCTGCGGTCGCAAGCTTCGATGGCCTCCATGGCACGCTGGTAAGGACGCCGGCGCTCCCATTCCGCCATGGGCTGGATGAGCGCTCGATCGGCGCTTTCGCGGCGCGCTTGCCGGTAGGCGGGCAGGCCAGGCGCCTCCGGCGCCCCGGCTTCCCAGGCCAGCGTGCGGTCGAGAAGCGCCGCCTGTTCGTCCCAGCAGGCGGCCAG
Organism: Bryobacteraceae bacterium; assembly: GCA_041685075.1. Classification (GTDB taxonomy): domain Bacteria; phylum Acidobacteriota; class Terriglobia; order Bryobacterales; family Bryobacteraceae; genus JAMCRM01. The sequence continues at coordinate 1,940 of JAWLGN010000163.1, read as the reverse complement.
TTCGGCGGCCAGTTGCGCCAGGCGCGCTCCCAGGCGGTCGCGGAACAGGGCCCATTGCTGGGTCCACGGAGTCGCCGCCGCCGCTTCGCTGTGCTGCACCTTGCCCTCGCCTCAGATTGTATGATGGCGCAGCGGGCACCGCGACTGTGCGCGCCAGCACACAGGGAGCGCCCGTTTGCGCTCGTTCTTACCGGCGCGCGAAACTGGAAGTTCATTGTAGACCGTCTACTCTGAATTGGAACGTTGGAGGGGAAACATGTTACGTGCTCTGATTGGTTCGTTTACGGCTGTCATCCTGCTGTCGGCACAGGCGTTTGCCGCCGATTTGAACCGCGCGGTGGAGTTGTTCGACCAGGGCAAGTTCGCCGAGGCCGAACCCGAGCTGCGCGCCGCGGTGGAGGCGGAGCCGGAGAACGCCCGCGCGCGGCGATACCTGGGGCTGGCGCTGCTCGAAGAGGGCAAGCCCGCCGATGAGGCCGCGCCGCATATAACCAAGGCCGGGGAACTGGAACCCGGCGGCGAGAGCCGGCTCGCGCTGGCGCGCCTGTACGTCGAGCGGAACGAATTCGATAAAGCCGAGGAGGCGCTGAAGGAGGCCGAGGGCAGCCAGCTCGAATACGTCCGCGGCCGCGTGCATCTCGAACGTAAACGCTATAACGAAGCGGCGCAGGACTTCGAAGCCTTTATCGAAAAGAACACCGGCCACGCCTACGCGCACTACTACGCGGGCCTGGCCTACAATGGCCTGCGGCGGCCGGACAAGATGCTGACCCACTTTCAGTTATTCCTGAAGATGAAACCGGACGCTCCGGAAGCGCGCAAGGTGCGGGCGGTTTTGAAGACCGCTCGTTAAGGCGGAAGTCGCGGTGACCGGGAGGGTGCGGCGGGCAGCCTGGATTGGCGGAGCCGCGGCAGCGGCGCTGGTGCTGGTGGTATCGGCACTGCATACTCCTCCTGTGCGGCAGTGGGCGCTGCGCCAGGCGGTGGAAGTGGCCCGCGCGCGGGGGATTGCGGTGAGCGCCGCCGCGCTCCACTACAACCTGGCGGCGATGCGGGTCGCGGTGGACGGGCTCGAGGTGCGGTCGCCGCAAGCTCCCGACCTGCCGCCGCTGTTTCGCGCGGACCGCATCGAGGTGGACTTGTCACTCGGGGCGCTGCTGCGCGGGGCGTACCACATCGAGCGCGCCGCCATCCGCAACCCGCGCCTGCACGTGGCGGTGGACGGCGCGGGCCGCGACAATCTCCCGCGCCTGCCCGAACAGGAGCCATCCGAAGGCGAGGTGGACTACCGCATCGCGCTGCTCGAGGTCAACGGCGGCGGCCTGCGCTACGACGACGAGCGGCAGGGCGCGGCGGTGGAACTGCCGCTCGATCGCATCACGGTCCGGGACGAGGTCATCCTGGTGCAAGGCGCCGGCGGCGGCCGCGTGACGTTGGGCGGGCGCACGCTGCCGCTCGGCAACTTGATGGCCGATCTCCGGCTGCTGCGCGATGCCCTCGAAGTGAAACGATTCGAAGCCGCGCTGGGCGACTCCACCCTGGCGCTCGCGGGAACCGTGCGGGAGTTCGCAGCGCCCAGGCTCGATCTTACCGCCGAGACGGCTCTGGATCTGGCGCCGCTGGCGGCATTCGCCGGCTCGCGGCAGCGGGTGCAGGGCAGGCTAGAGGCGTCGATCACGGCTACGGGTCCAGTGCCCGAGTTGCAGGCGCGGGCGCGCATTGCGGGCCGGGATCTGGCCATCGAGCAGTTCGAACGCCTGGCGATCGAGGCCGAAGCCGCCTACGACGCGGCGGCCGCGCGGGTACGCCTCGAGTCGCTCGAAGTTGCCGCTCCCGCGGGCACCGTGGCCGCGCGCGCCGATGTGGCGTTGAAGACCGGAGAGAGCACCGCGCGGCTGGAAGCCCGCGGCGTGGATGTCGAGCAGCTTTCGCGGGCGTTT
>JAWLGN010000162.1:0-12283 GCA_041685075.1 Bryobacteraceae bacterium | reverse complement strand
CGTCTCGACATCCTGGTGAACAACGCCGGCATCATACAAGTGGGCCCGGTGGAGACCATGACCCTGACGGATTTCGGCGCCGCCATCAACGTGATGTTCTGGGGCACCGTCCACATGACCCTGGCGGCGCTGCCGCATTTTCTCGAGCGGGGAAGCGGGCGCATCGTCAACATCACCTCCATCGGGGGAAAGGCGAGCGTGCCGCACCTGCTGCCGTACAACTCCGCGAAGTTCGCCACGGTGGGATTTTCCGAGGGGCTGCGGGCAGAGTTGAAGCCGCGCGGCATCCAGGTCACCACCATCGTGCCGGGGCTGATGCGCACGGGATCGTATCTGAACGCGCTGTTCTCGACTCCGGGCGATTCGGCGTGGTTCGGGGTGAGCGCGAGCGCGCCGGGCATCACCATGAGCGCGCGGCGCGCGGCGCGCCAGATCGTGATGGCTACACGGCGCGGCGAGGCCGAGCGCGTGTTGACGATTCCGGCCAACCTGCTGGCCGTCTTCCATGGGTTGTTCCCGGGCATCACGAGCGATATGCTCGGGCTGGTGAACCGGTTGCTGCCGCGGGGACAGGGGGACCAGGCCAAGACGCCCGGATCGGAGGCGGCGGTGAACCGGACCCGGACTTGGAACGCACTCACGACGTTGGGCCGCTCGGCTGCGAGGGAGTATCTGCAGCCGCAAGAGGTCGAAGGACGGTAACGATGCGAATCACGATTTTCTGTCATTCCCTGCTGTCCGACTGGAACCACGGGAATGCCCATTTCCTGCGCGGGGTGGCGACGGAGCTGGTCGGGCGGGGACACCAGGTGGATATCTACGAACCCCTGGACGGGTGGAGCATCCGGAACCTGGTGGCGGAACACGGGGAGTGGCCGCTGCGCCGTTTCCGCGAGGTCTACCCGGAGCTGGAGAGCGTGCGCTACGATTCGGGTACCATCGACCTGGACCGCGCGCTGGAGGGCGCCTCGCTGGTGCTGGTGCACGAATGGAACATCCCCGAGATGGTGCGGCGTCTGGGGCTGCACCGTGCGCGGCACGGCGGCTACGCGCTGCTGTTCCACGACACGCACCATCGCGCCGTGACCGATCCGGGCGCCATGGCGGAGTACGACCTGCGCTACTACGACGGCGTGCTGGCGTTCGGCAACGTGCTGCGCGATCTCTACCTGGAGCGCGGCTGGGCGCAGCGCGCCTGGACCTGGCACGAGGCCGCCGACACCCGCATCTTCCACCACATCCCCTACCTGGACCAGGAAGGCGACGTAGTGTGGATCGGGAACTGGGGCGACGGCGAGCGCACGGCGGAGCTGGAGGAGTTTCTGCTGCGCCCGGTGAGAGAGCTGGGCCTGCGGGGGCGGGTGCACGGGGTGCGCTATCCCGAGGAAGCCCAGCGCGCGCTGGCCGCCTCCGGATTCGAGTACCGCGGCTGGCTGCCCAACTACGACGCGCCGGAGGTCTACTCCCGCTTCCGCGCCACCGTGCACGTACCGCGGCGGCCCTATGCCGACGCGCTGCGCGGCATCCCCACCATCCGGATGTTCGAGGCGCTGGCCTGCGGCATTCCGCTGGTTTCAGCACCCTGGGACGACGTGGAAGGGTTATTCCAGCAGGGGCGGGACTACCTGGTGGCGGCCAACGGGGCAGAGATGAAGGAACATCTGCGCGCCCTGGTGGAGGATCGCGGGATGGCCCGGGAGCTGGCGCTGCACGGGCGCCAGACGATTCTGGCGCGGCATACCTGCGCGCACCGCGCCGACGAACTGATGGAGATTGCCAGCCAACTGGGGATCGCCGAACCGGTCGCTCACATGCTGCATGCCTGAACCGCTCGAGATCGCGTTCTTCGGCTCCAGCCTGGTCTCGGCGTACTGGAACGGCGCCGCTACCTACTACCGCGGGATGCTGCGGGCGCTCGCGGCGCGCGGCCACCGCATCACGTTCTACGAACCGGACGCCTACGACCGGCAGCGGCATCGCGATATCGACGATCCGCCGTGGGCGCGGGTGGTGGTCTATTCGTCCGCGGGGGACGAAGAGGTCTGCCGCATGCTGGAGGAGGCGCGCGCGGCCGACGTGGTGGTGAAGGCGAGCGGCGTGGGGGTCTTCGACCGATTGCTCGAGCGCGCGGTGCCGGACCTGCGCGGGCCGTCCAGGCAAGTGGTCTTCTGGGACGTGGACGCGCCCGCCACGCTCGACCGCGTGCACCGCAACCCCGCCGATCCGTTCGCGGAACTGATCCCCTGCTACGACCTGGTGCTGACCTACGGCGGCGGCGAGCCGGTGGCGCGGGCCTACAGGCAACTGGGCGCGCGGGATTGCGTGCCGGTCTATAACGCGCTGGACCCGGAGACCCACTTCCCGGTAGCGCCGGACGCGCGTTTCGAAGGTTTGGTCGGATTTCTGGGCAACCGGCTGCCGGACCGCGAGGCGCGCGTGGAAGAGTTCTTCCTGCGGGCGGCCGTGCTTTCGAGCGGTCGATTCGTGCTGGGCGGCGCGGGCTGGGAGGACAAGCCCATGCCCCCCAACGTGGCGCGCTTGGGACACGTCTACACGCGCGACCACAACGCCTTCCACTCGAGCACGCGGGCGGTGCTGAACATCTCGCGGGAGAGCATGGCGCGCTACGGTTATTCGCCGGCCACGCGGGTCTTCGAGGCGGCGGGCGCGGGCGCCTGCATCGTGACCGACGCCTGGGAGGGAATCGAGCTGTTCCTGGAGCCGGGGGCGGAAGTGCTGGTGGCGCAGGACGGCGCGGAAGTGGCGGCGCACGCCGCGGCGCTCACGCCCAAACGCGCGCGCGAAATCGGCATGCGGGGCCGCCGGCGCATTCTCGCGGAGCATACCTACGCGCACCGTGCGGTACAGGTGGAGCGGCTGCTGGAGGGCAGGGCCCCCAGGGCGGCGGTGCCGGTATGAAGATCGTCATCCTGGGGCTCTCGATCACGTCCTCCTGGGGCAACGGCCACGCCACCACCTATCGCGGGCTGATGCGGGAACTGGAGCGCCGCGGCCACGAGGTGACCTTCCTGGAACGCGATACCCCGTGGTATGCCGCGAACCGCGACCTGCCGGAGCCGCCCTACGGCCGCACGGAACTCTACGGCAGCCTGGAGGAACTCGAGGACCGCTTCGCCCGCGAGGTGCGGGAGGCGGATCTCGCCATCGTGGGCTCCTACGTGCCGGAGGGCGTGGCGGTGGGGGAGTGGGTGATTCAGACGACGCAAGGCCTGCCGGCCTTCTACGACATCGACACCCCGGTGACGCTGGCCAAACTCGAGCGCGGGGAGCGGGAGTATCTCTCGCCGGAGTTGATCCCGCGCTACAGGCTCTACCTGTCGTTCACCGGGGGACCGATTCTGGAGCACATCGAGCGGCGCTACGGCGCGCCGTGCGCGCGCGTGCTGTACTGCTCGGCGGACCCGGAGACATACTACCCGGAGGCGATTCCGCTGGAGTGGGACCTGGGCTATATCGGCACCTACAGCGAAGACCGCCAGGAGCACTTGCGGTGCCTGCTGCTGGAACCGGCGCGCCTCTGGCGTGCGGGCCGGTTCGTGGTGGCGGGGCCGCTCTATCCGGCGGCCCTGCGCTGGCCGGGCAACGTGGCGCGCATCGAGCACCTGCCGCCGGCGCTCCACCGGGCGTTTTACAACTCCCAGCGGCTGACGTTGAACATTACGCGGGCGGACATGCGGCGGGCGGGTTATTCGCCGAGCGTACGGCTGTTCGAGGCGGCGGCCTGCGGCACCCCCATCGTGAGCGACCCTTGGGAGGGGCTGGGGACGTTCTTCGAGATCGGGCGCGAAATCCTGGTGGCGGAATCGCCCGCGGAGGTGCTCGGCTACCTGAGGGAGATGCCGCCGGCGGAGCTGGCGGCGGTGGGACTGCGCGCGCGCAGACGCGTGCTGGCCGGCCACACGGCCGCGCGGCGCGCCGAGGAACTGGAGACCTACGCGAAGGAAGCGGCCAGGGCGGGCAGCGCCGTCCGCTGACTACCGCGCCGGCACTACCCAGTAGTAAACGTAACGGCCGTTGAGTTCCTGCGTCTTTTCCGGCTTCCAGTCGCCCATGTCGAAGCTGTGAGAGACGATGCGGGTGCCGGGTTTGAGTTCCGAAAGCAGCCGCGGCTTCAGCTTCAGGTTCACCGAGGGGAGCAGGTAGAGGGTCACCACGGTGGCCTCGGAAATGGGCGCGGTGAACAGGTCGCCTTCGATAAAGCGGACGCGGTTGGTGACTCCGGCCGCCTTGGCATTACGGTTCGCCTCGGCGATGCGTTCGGGGTTGATGTCCACCCCCACGCCGCGCGCGCCGCGTTTGGCGGCCCCGATGACGATGCGGCCGTCTCCGCAGCCCAGGTCGTAGACCACGTCGTTCTTGGTGACCTTGGCCATATCGAGCATGGCGTCCACTACCTCGTTGGGCGTGGGGACATAGGGCACATCCGGAGTGCGGGCGGCCTGCTGGGCCATGACTCCGGGCAATAACAGGCACAAGGCCAGCACGGGAAGCAGGTTTCGTCGCTGCATAAATCTCCTCAACAGAGAGTACCAGAAGATGAGGCTTTCCGGGCGCCGCGCGCGGCCAGCCAGCCGGCGGCGCCGAGCGCGGCGCCGGCCAGGGCGAGCGCGCCCGCCGGATGCGTTTCCAGCCAACTGTAGACGCTCGCGCGGCGCGTCTCGGAAGTGAAATCGCCGGTGGTGCGGTTATCGGGCACGGGGCGAAACAGGTTGCCGTGGTGCGCGGGAGGGCGGGCTTCCCGGCTGCGCTGCGCCGGAATGCCGCGGCGGGCGAGCACACGGTCCACAACCCCGGGCGCCAGCGTATGGGCCAGGGTGAAGAAGCGCGCCGCACCGCCGGCGTAGATGCGCTTCACAGGGTGCGTGGCGGCGTAGAGGATCACGGCGGCCACGGCGCCGGGTTCATAGATGGGGGGAATGGGGCGGGGCTTCACCCCCAGCCGGGTGGCGGTCTTGCTGAACAGCGGGGTGTTGATGCTGGCGGGCAGCACGTTGGTGACGGAGATGGGAGCGCCCTCGGCCTCGAGTTCGCGGCGCAGCGCGTCGATCATGGCGGTGACTCCCGCCTTGGAGGCGGCGTAGGCGCTCTGGAGCGGGAGCGCCACGTAGGCTTCCGCGGAGGTGACGTGGATGAGGGCGCCTCCGCCGCGGCGGCGCAGGTGGGGCAGGGCGGCCCTGGCGCCCCACACCTGCCCCAGCAGGTTGACTTCGATGACCCGGCGGAACTCCTCCGGGGTGGTTTCTTCGAAGCCGGCCCAGATGGAGACGGCGGCCACGTGCACCCAGGTATCGAAGCCGCCGAAGGCGCGGGCGGCTTCTTCGGCCACGGCGCGCACCTGCTCGACGTCCGCCGCCTCCGCAGGGACCGCCAGGGCCTGGCCGCCGAAGCCGTGGATGGTTTCCACCAGCGAGTCCAGCCCTTCGCGGCCGCGCGCGGCAGCTACCACGCGGGCGCCGCGGCGGGCAAAGCGCAGGGCGGTTCCGCGGCCGATGCCGCTCGATGCGCCGAATACCACGACCACCTGTTCCTTCAGGGGTTTGAGCTGCATAGGCGCCCTCCGTGCCGTTCCACTCAACGTAACAGTCCGGCCGCGGACGGGCCAACGGGCGAATGTGCGGATGCCCGCAGGCGCGGGGCGGCGGTGCGCAGAAAGCCACAGTCCGGTGCGCGGGGCGGGCGCTAGACTCGGCGTATGAAGGCATCGCGATGGGTGGGGCTGACGGTAACGGGGGCGGCGCTGGGTGCGCTGGTGCTGGCGCGCCGGCAAAGGCACCCCGTGGAACGGGTGGCGGAACTGCTGCTGCCGGGCAAGGGAGAAACGCTTCGCGGCCCGGGGTCGGTGGAGTTCATCGGCACCGCCACCACGCTCATCCGGTACGGCGGGTTCACCATCCTGACCGATCCCAACTTCCTGCACCGCGGCGAGCAGGTGCACCTGGGGTACGGGATGACCTCCCGGCGGCTGACGGAACCTTCGATCGGCTTCGCGCTGCTGCCGGAGTTCGACTTCGTGCTGCTCTCGCACCTGCACGAGGATCATTTCGACCGGCTGGTGGCGCGGCGACTGGACCGCAGCACCCCCATCGTGACGCCACCGGAGGCGGCGCGGGCGCTCCGCGAGATGGGCTTCCGGGCCGCCAGCCCCCTGGATACCTGGCAGTCCATGGAGGTGCGGAAGAACGGCTCGCGGGTGCGCATCACGGCCATGCCCGCGAGGCACGGCCCCATGCTGCTCTCGGCGCTGCTGCCGCCGGTGATGGGGAGCATGCTGGAGTTCAGCCGCGAGGGCGAGCCGCCCGACCTGCGGCTCTACATCAGCGGCGATACCCTGGTGTACGAAGACCTCGAAGAGATCCCGCGGCGCTATCCCGAGATCGATTTGGCGCTGCTGCACCTGGGCGGCACGCGGCTGCTTGGGGTGCTGCTCACCATGGACGCGAAACAGGGGGTGCGGGCGCTCGAACTGGTGGCGCCGCAGCTCGCCATCCCCATCCACTATAACGACTACGACGTGTTCACCTCGCCGCTCGAGGACTTCCAGCGGGAGGTCGAACGCGCCGGCCTGGCGGACCGGGTGCGCTACCTGCGGCATGGCCAGATCTTCCGCTTCAGCATGGAAGACGAAGGCATCCGGGAAAGCGCCGCGGAACTGCCGGCCACCTAAAGCCCGCCCACGATGGCCGGTTACTCGTAGCCCTGGGGGCCGGGGCGGTTCTTCATCTCCTCGATCATTTTTTCCCAATACTTGCTCAGGAAGGGCGGGTTGCGCATGCTGTCCAGCACGTAGGAGCGATCCGCGCGGGAAAGATCCAGCACGGCGGTGATCATCTCCTCCTGGTAGAAGCCCGCTTCGGCGAGCGGAATGCCGCCGGGTTCCCGGATGAAGGACCACCCGCTGGAGGTCTGCTTGCCGTCGGGCGACTGGCCCACGGTGTTGGCCACGCAGTGGAAGATGCGGGAGTTGGGACCCACCGGCTGCTGGGCCCGGCCGGCGGTGCGCTTCCAGCAGACGGCCTCGATTTCATCCGAGCTGCAGGAGGGATGGAAGAGGATCTGGGCGCCGGCCATGGCGGGGATGCGGTAGAGTTCGGGGTGGCGGCCGTCGCGGCAGATCACGAGAGTCGCCAGGATGCCGTCGATGGAAAACAGCGAGAGCGCATCGCCGCCCCGGCAGTAACGCTGCTCGTCGCGGCCCGCCATGTGAACCTTGGCGTATTCGTGGGTGATGCAGCCGTCGGGCGCGATGACGTGGGCCAGGTTCAGGTAACGGTCCGGGGTTCTGCGGATACTGCCGGCGATGACCCAGAGGTTGTGCGCGGCGGCGGCGCGGCGGGTTTCGTCGAGCGCCTCGCGGACGCGCGCGGGATCGAGCGCGACGACGTCGGGGAAGTAGTAGCCGGTGAGGCTGGCTTCGGGGAAGAGCACCACGCGGCTGCCGCAGGCGGCGGCCGCTTCGATATAGCGCAAGGTGGTGGCGAGGTTCGCTTCGAGCGAACGCGCCCAGTGCATCTGCACGCAGGATACCTGCAAGGTGTTGGGTGTCATGGTGAAAATGGGTCCGCGAGGCCGCCTGTGCGGCGCCACGGCGTTTATGTTACAACTAGTGCGAATAACAATGGCCGAAGCGATCAGTATATCCCCGAAGTTCTGCCCGGTGCTGGACCCGGGTTTTGTCCCCGCGGCGCTGTGGAACAAGGCTTTCCGGAGGCTGGTCCGGGAGAGCGGCAACCCACAGCCGTTGAGCGTGGCGCTCGAACGCAAAGACGGCTCCGTTTCCGTCTTCTCAACCGAGGTACTGCCGCACGAGGGCCCGCAGGCGGCGCTCAACGAGCGCTATGTCGAGCGGATCCTGAAGTTCCTCCTGTGGCAGAAGGGCGGCTACAAGGTCACCATCGCGGGGGATGCGCGGATCACGCGGTACCTCCAGGGCATCTATTCGCCTTCCGGGGCGCGGGCCTTCGATTACCATTTCATGGGCGAACGGGTCTACGGCCAGCCCATGGCGATCGAGCAGGGGGCGCCGGGCTGCGTGCCGGAGGAAAAGGAGACGGCGGCCCCGCAGGGACGGCACCTGGATGGTTGCCGGATCGGCTTCGATCTGGGCGCCAGCGACCGCAAGGCGGCGGCGGTGGTCGACGGCGAGGTGGTGTTCAGCGAGGAGGTCCCCTGGGACCCCAGCCGGCAGGCGGACCCGCAGTACCACTACGACGGCATCAACGATTCGCTGAAGCGCGCGGCGGCCAAGCTGCCGCGGGTGGACGCCATCGGGGGGAGCGCCGCGGGCGTCTACGTGAACAACGAGGTGCGGGTGGCGTCGCTGTTCCGCGGTGTGCCGCCGGAGCTGTTCGACCGGCGCGTGCGGCGGCTGTTCTTCGAGCTGGCGGCGGAGTGGAAGGTGCCCTTCGAGGTGGTGAACGACGGCGAAGTGACGGCGCTGGCGGGATCCATGGCGCTGAAGGACAACGCCGTGCTGGGGGTGGCCTTCGGGAGCAGCCTGGCGGCCGGCTACGTCACGCCGCAGGGCAACATCACCGGCTGGCTCAACGAACTGGCCTTCGTCCCGGTGGACTACCGGGTGGGGGCGCCGGTGGACGAGTGGTCCGGCGATGAAGGCGTGGGCGTGCAGTACTTCTCCCAGCAGGCGGTGGGGCGGCTGCTGCCGGCGGCGGGGATCGAACTGCCCCCGGATATGCCGCTCCCCTCGCGGCTGGTGGAAGTGCAGCGGCTGATGGCCGCCGGCGACGAGCGCGCGCGCAAGATCTACGAAACCATAGGGGTGTACCTCGGCTACACCATGGCCCACTATGCGGACTTCTACGAAATCCGCAACCTGCTGGTGCTGGGCCGGGTGATGACCGGCGCGGGCGGGGACCTGATCCTGTCGGTTGCGGCCGACGTGATGCGGGCGGAGTTCCCCGAACTGGCCGACTGCATCCGGGTGCACACACCGGGAGAGAAAGAGAAGCGGCACGGCCAGGCAGTGGCCGCCGCCAGCCTGCCGAGCCTGGCAGGGTAGAGGAGCAAAGATGCAATTTCACAATCCGGATGCCGATGCTTTCGTGCCCGACGGCCTGCCCCTGGACAAGGCCCTCGCGCGAACCACCCACATGGCCATCGGCGCGCACCAGGACGATCTCGAGATCATGGCCTATCACGGGATTGCGGAGTGCTTCGGGCGCGACGATCAGTGGTTCACAGGAGTAGTAGCCACCAACGGCGCGGGCAGCGCGCGGTCGGGCATTTATGAGCGGTTTACCGACGAAGAGATGCAGCAGGTGCGGCGGCGCGAGCAGCGCAAGGCCGCCTATGTAGGGGAGTACGCCTGCCAGCTCCAGCTCAACTACACCAGCTCCCAGGTGAAGGACGCCAAACAGCCGGCGCTGAGGGAGGACCTGGTGGCGGTGCTGCGGGCGGCGCGCCCCCGGGTGGTCTACCTGCACAACCTGGCCGATAAGCACGACACGCACGTGGCGGTGGCACTGCGGGCCATCGCGGCGCTGCGCGAGGTGGCGGGCGAGTTCCGCCCGGAGAGAGTCTACGGCTGCGAGGTATGGCGCGACCTGGACTGGCTTCAGGACGAGGACAAGCAGGCGCTGCCGGTTTCGGCGCGCAGCAACATCGCCGCCTCGCTGGTGGGGGTCTTCGATTCCCAGGTGACCGGGGGCAAGCGCTACGACCTGGCGACCGCCGGGCGGCGCCTGGCGCACGCCACCTATTACGCCTCCCACGCCACGGACGTGGAGACCGCCCTCAACTTCGCCATGGACCTGACCCCGCTCATCGCGGACGCCACCATTCCCGTAGAGCAGTACGTGCTGGGCTTTATCGACCGGTTCCGCTGCGAAGTGGAGAATCGCCTGGCGAAGCTGAAGTAAGCGCCGGCGCGCCGTCGTAGCCCTGGAGGCGGCGCACCCAGATGTTGCGATAGCGCACCGGCACGTCGTGGTCCTGCAGAGCCAGCGGCTCTTCGGGGCCGTGCGGCGCATAGGTGCCCACCACGCGGTGCGCCATGCGCCCGATGAACTCCTGGCGATGGTGCACCAGGACGCCGTTATAGAAAACGGTGGCGCGGGCGGGGCGCACCAGGCGATCGCTCTCGAAATGAGGAGCTTCGAAGACGATGTCGAAGCTCTGCCACTCGCCGGGCCGGCGCGCCGGATTCACCAGCGGCGGAAACTGCCCGTAGATGGCTCCGGCCTGGCCGTCGGCGTAGGTGGGGTTCTGCCAGGAGTCCAGCACCTGGATCTCGTAACGGCTCATGATGATGATGCCGCTGTTGCCGCGCCACTGGCTGGTGCCGTCGATTTCGGCCGGCGCGGCCCACTCGACGTGGATCTGGCAGTCGCCGAACTTTTCCTTGCTGACGAGATCGCCCGCGCCGCCGACGACCTCCACGTAGCCGTTCTCGAGCTTCCAGCCGGGGGCGGCTCCGTTGTGCGTGGTCCATTGGTCCAAGTTCGTGCCGTCGAACAGGACCACGGCATCCGAAGGCGGCTGGCCGGGTTCGGCACCGGGGGTCACGACGGGCGGGTGCGGCCGGGCGATATCGTGCACGCGCCAGGGCTGGTTGGGAAGCATGGGGGTATCGGTGTAGCCGGTTGGGGCGGTGCGGTTCTTCTTCCCAGGATTGAGAGCCAGGTAGCCGGCGGCCAGCACCCCTGCGGCCACCACGCCCACCGCCGCGTAGAGCATTGCGGGACGTTTCATAAGCTGTCTTCCACTTGCACGAGTTGTTTCACGTAATCGGGGTCGTACTGGATGCCCAGGCCGGGCCCCGTGGGCACTTCGACGTGCCCGTCCTTCACCACGAAATGGGGAGCATACCAGGATACCGCCTTGGTGGACCTGCGCCAGGGAAACTCCATGTAGGGACCGATGTTGGGGATGGCGGAGGCGAAGTGCAGCATGTTGGGCGCCGCGGCGTCGGTTTGGGTGTTGTGCGGGACGATCGGGATGCCGCGGCGCCGCGCCATGCGCGCCACGCGCGCCGCGCGGATGAGCCCGCCGTTGTAGTTCAGATCCGGCTGCACGATGTCCATCACGCCGGTCTCGATCATCCACTGGAATTTCCAGAGGCTGGAGTCCTGCTCTCCGGCGGCGACGAGGATGTCGAGCGCTTCGGCCACGGCACGGGTTTCGCCGACCTCCTCCCACGGGCAGGGCTCTTCGAAGAAGGCCACCTTGAGCTCCTCGAGCATGCGGCCGATTTCGATAGCCGCGCGGGCGTCGTAGGAACCGTTGGCGTCGGCGTAGATCGTGACGGCGTCGCCCAGGCGCTTGCGGGCCAGCGGCATCATGGTGCGGGTGCGGCCGGGATAAGCGTCGGCGTTGCGGCTCATGCGGCCGCCGATTTTGAACTTCACGGCGCGCGCGCCGGTGGCCTGGACGCCGCGGACGTAGACTTCCACCTCCTCTTCGGCGGTGGTTTCGCGGCCGGAGCCGGAAAGGTAGACGGGGATGCGCTTGCGCCGCGCACCGCCCATCAGTTCCCCCACGGACTTGCCGGCCACCTTGCCCAGCAGGTCGAGCAGGCTCTGCTCCACGTAGGCCACCGGGCACCAGAAGGCCTGGCCCGCCAGCTTGTAGTTGGAGTTGACGGTATAGACGAGGTCGATGAGGGTTTCGAGGTCGCGCGCGTCCTTGCCGATGAAGAACGGCGCCACGCGGCGCAGCAGGATGGGGATGAACTCCGCAACCTGCTTGGTGCGGGCCATTCCCACGGCGCCGCCGGTGGAGGTGGTGCGGACGAAGTAGTTGGAGCCGCCGCGCAGCAGTTCGACGGAAGCGATCTTCACCGGAGCGCGGGAGACCTTGTGGAGATCGAAGAGCGGCTGTTCGTAATCCGGCACCCTGCGGGGCGGATCGGCCGGGGCGGCGGGGGCGAGGACCGCGGTTGTAGCGGCGAGGAGTTCGCGTCGGGTCATCCGTCGATTATGGCGCAACGGCGGGGGCATAGCGTTCCTGGAGCGCGATGAACTCGAGCACGGCGCGGTGGTAGGGGTTGAACTCGGGGTCGGGAATGCCGGAGGGAGGCACCGAGGGCGAGCCGGCGCCGGTCTGGAACATGTCGTGGTGATAGGTGATGTACCCTCCCGCCTGCCAGACGCGGTAGATCTGGATGATGTGGTCGGTGGGCCAGGTGCGGCCGCGCGGTCCGCCAAATTGCGCCGTGCCGTTGCGCGCGGGCTCGTCGTCCACTACGGGCTTCCGCCAGCGCGCCAGCAGGTAGGCGATCTCGGCGGGCGCGATCTCCCAGGTGCGG
>JAWLGN010000161.1:0-12285 GCA_041685075.1 Bryobacteraceae bacterium | reverse complement strand
GTATTGATATAGCTGACGATGGCGTACTCGGGGTGGCGGCTGCGGAAGGCGCGGATCGGCTCAACCGGGCAACTGTCCACCAGGCTGCACCCCGCTCCGGCGTCGGGCACCACGACGATGCGCTCCGGGTTGAGCACCTTGGCGGTCTCCGCCATGAACCAGACACCGCAGAAGGCGATGACCTCGCCCTGGAACTCGCGGGCGCGGCGCGCCAGTTCCAGGCTGTCGCCGACCGCGTCGGCGAGATCCTGGATCTCGGGCTCCTGGTAGTGGTGCGCGAGCAGAATGGCATGGCGCTCCCGCTTGAGCTCGCGAATCTCATCGGCGATGGCGCTTATGACCGGCATGGTAAGACGGGTGCCTGAGCAATCGTTACTATTCTACCAGAGCCGGCGGGCGGGGCCGCACGCCGGCCCGGAGAAGGAAAGCCGCGGCGCGGGGCCGCCCGCCCCAGGAAGCGATGCGGCTGGGCCCGCGCCGCCGGACCGCTTTTACAGCTTCACCAGGTCCTGAATGCGCACCGTCTGGCCGCCGCGCTCCATGCTGCGGTAGGCGGCGATGCCGATGAGGCTGGAGTAGGCCCCTGCCTTGCTGCCGGCCTTGAGCCCCAGCGGGTCCGGCGCGCTCGTATCGCGCAGAATCAGGTCGCGCACCGAGGGATCGGATCCCCCGTGCCCGCCCGCGCGCCGTTTCAACTCGAACACCTCGGACTTGCCGAAGGAGCGGGTAAGCCGCAGTTGCCGGTCCCGGTAGCCGGGGGCGGAGTAGGCGTTGTAATCGATGCGCCCCTTCGTGCCGTTGATGCCGATCTCCTGGCCCTCGTAGGGCATGAAGGTGTTGGCCGTATAGGTCAGGCGCGCGCCGTTGGCGTAGCGGGTGATGATGCTGAAGGTGTCCTGAATATTGATGTCCTGGCGGAAGACGCAGCCGTCGATGAAGTAGCCGTCCTCGGACTCCGCACCCACGTACAACTGCATGCTGCGCTGATTTTTGGTGATATCCACGTAGAACTGGCAGCGTTCGCGGTGCGGGCAACCGCGGCAACGGGTGTGGCGGAAGGGGCCGTTCTTTCCGTAGAACTTCAGATCGCCCCAGGCCACCACTTCCACGGGCACGTCGTCGAGCCACCAGTTCACCTGGTCGAAGTGATGGCAGGACTTCGTGCAGGTGAGGGTGCCGGAGTACTGCTTCAGCCGGTGCCAGCGGCGGAAGTAGCTGGCGCCGTGGTCGGTATCGAGGTACTCCTGATAGTCCACCGAGACAACCTCCCCGATAGCCTTTTCGAGCAGCAGTTCCTTAATCTTCTTGGCTTCCGGGGAGTGGCGCGCGTTGAAGGCCACGGTGAGCTTGCGCCCGAACTTGCGCTCGGCGTCGAGGATGGCCCGAAGCTGCTCCTCGTCGATGCACATGGGCTTTTCCGTGATCACGTCGCGCCCCAGTTCCATGGCGCGGATGATGTGGATGTAGTGGGCGGAATCGGTGCTGGTGACCAGGACGGTGTCGGGCGAGGTCTCCTTGATCATCCGGTCGAAGTCCACGAAGGTAGGGCAGGTGGCGCGCATCATCTCCTTGGCGGCGCTGGCGCGCTTGGAATTGATGTCGCAGAGGCCGACCAGTTCGACGACGTCGGCATAGTTGGCCACCAGGTCGGCGCCCCAATGCAGCCCACGGCTGCCGGTTCCGACCAATGCGACGCGCAGTCGCTTCTGAGCCGCTGCGCCGAGCGGCGCCGTGGCGGCGGCAAGCGCGGCGCCTCCGGCGGAGACAAAACCGCGGCGAGTGATTTCGGGGTTGTTCTTCATGTTGCTTCCGGCGTTATGGTTCCTGGACGCCCGCGGGCCGGCCGGCGTGCCTGCCCCGCGAGGCCGGCCGCAACGCATCCGCGGCGAGCCGGCTCCATTCGGATAAGCGCCTCCTCTGATCGCCCTTTATAGCACGGGGCAGCGGGCAATGCGGAGGAGGCCGCGCGCCCCGCTATTTGCGCAGCTTGCGGTATGCCGCCAGGCAGCGCTCGGCGGTTTCCATGGGCGGGTAGTCGCTGCCTTCCTGCTCCACCAGGTAGTGCTCCACGCCGCCGGCCTTCTCGGCAGCCTGGAAGATCTTCTTCCAGGGCGCGTCGCCTTCGCCGAGAAGCACTTTGTAGCCCCGCACCTTGGACCAATCCTTCAGATGCACGGACTTGATGCGTCCGGGATTCTTGTTGATCCAGGCCACCGGGTCGTTGCCGGTCTCCACGCAGGTGCCCACGTCGAGTTGCAGGACAACGTCCCGGGTGGTGCGGGCGGCCAGCACTTCAATCGGCTTCTGCCCCTCCAGGGTCCGGAACTCCGTCTGGTGATTGTGGAAGCCGGGGCTCATGCCGAGCGGCTTCATCTTCTCGGCGGCGGCGTTCAGGCGATCGGCGACGGCCTTCCAGCCGTCCAACCCGTTTACCCTGCCGGCGCTCGCCATGACCACCAGGCGGCTGCCCAAAATCTGGTTCAGCTCGATGGCTTTGCTCAGGTTCTCCGGCTGGAACGAAGCGGGGCCGTTGTGCGTGGAGAAGCAGCGGATTTTCAGCTCGTCGAGGAGCTTCCGCACTTCCATGGCGTAATCGGTGGTCCAACTGAAATAGGGGGAGAAGAACTCCACGCCCTCGTATCCCATTTTGGCGACGGCGCGGACGGTTCCGGTCAGGTCCTCCTTCAACTCGTTGCGGACGGAATACAGTTCCAGCCCGACGGAGACATTCCTGGCGGCCAGGGCAGGCGCCAGCGGAGCCGCGGCCGCCATAGCCAGCAGGGAGCGGCGGGAGATGGTGTTGCGTGGTGTCATGGTAAGGAGAAGATAACAAAATTAATGGCATGAGCACCACCGCGAGGGGCATTGTACGAATCGAGGCGGGCGGCCGGCACCTGGCCTCCTGGCTGGATCTGCGCCGCCGGCTATGGCCCCACCTTTCGGCGCAGGAAAACGCCGTGGAAACCGGGCGGCTTCTGCGGCGGGGGAACTACGCCGCGTGGATCTGGGTGGATGAAGACGGCCGCGCGGCAGGCTTCGCCGAGGCCGGACTGCGCGACTACGCCGAAGGCTGCGAGACCTCGCCGGTAGGCTACCTCGAGGGCTGGTACGTGCTTCCTGAACGGCGCGGGCTGGGCATCGGCCGGAAACTGGTGGAGGCCGCCGAGAACTGGGCGCGCGAGCGCGGCATGCGGGAGATGGCCTCCGACGCCGAACTCGATGACCTCGACAGCCAGCGCGCCCACGCACGCCTGGGATACAGCGAAACCGGCCGCGTGGTCTCGTTTCGCAAACCACTGGATTGAAACAGGAGCACCACACCGCGGAAAACCTTCTACACTGGATGTTCCATGCAACAGGCGCTGGTCACGACGCTGACGGACTACCCCATCCTGACGCTGTTCGTGGTGATCGGACTGGGATACGTCGTGGGCCAGATCCCCATTTTCGGCGTGCGCCTGGGCGTGGCGGGCGTGCTCTTCGCGGGGCTGGCGGTGGGATCGCTGGGTCCCAGCGTGGCGCTGCCCGATGCGCTGGCCACCCTGGGGCTGATCATGTTCGTCTACACGGTGGGGATCCACTCGGGGCCGGCCTTTTTCAATAGCATCCGCGGCCACGGCTTCCGCGCCACCGTGCTGGCCGTGGGGTCGGTAGTGCTGGGAGCGGTGCTGACCGTGGCGTTGGCGGCGTGGCTGGGGATTGGCGGACCGCGGGCGGCGGGACTGTTTTGCGGCGCTATGACCAACACCCCGGCGCTCGAAGCCACCCGTGAGGTCCTGCGGGACACCGCGCGCAGCCGGCGACTGGCGCCACAGCAGACCCGCGCCCTGATGGCCGAGCCGGTGATCGCCTACAGCCTCTCCTATCCGATGGGCGTGGTTGGAGTGATGCTGGTCTTCCAGTTCACGCGCCGGCTGTGGCGGGCCCAACCCTCACCCCCCGAACAGCAACCCGAGATCCTGGTGCGCGATTTCGTGGTACGCAATCCCGGAGTGGCCGGCTGCACCGTCGGGGACCTGCTGCGCGTGCACAAGCAGCACGGCTTCGTCATCAGCCGTATCCGGAAGGAAGGGCGGGTGGACATCCCGCGCTTCTCCACGCGGCTCGAACTCGGCGACATCGTGGCGGTAGTAGGCGGCGAAGAGGCCATCGAACGCGCGCAACAGATCTTCGGCGAGCCGGCCGGGACCGAGATCACAGCCGACCGCTCGGAACTGGATATCCGCCGCGTGATCGTCTCCAACAAAGAGGTCGTGGGGAAGCGCATCCGCGAACTCGAACTCCAGGACCGGCTCTCGGCCACCATCACGCGGCTCATGCGCGGCGATATCGACGTGGTGCCCACGCCGGAAACGCGCCTGGAATCCGGCGACCGCGTGCTCGTTCTCACGCGCCGTTCCAACTTCCCCGCGGTGAGCCAGTTTTTCGGCGACTCGATCAAGGGCACCGCCGAGACGGAGTTCATCTCGGTGGCGCTGGGCATGGTGCTGGGGGTCATGGCGGGGCTGATGCCGATTCCGCTGCCCGGAGGATCTACCGTGAAGCTGGGGCTGGCAGGAGGCCCGCTGTTGGTGGCCCTGGTGCTGGGGAGAGTGGAGCGCACCGGGCGCATGACGTGGGTCATGCCCGTCAGCGCCAATCTCACGCTCCGGCAGATTGGGCTGCTGCTGTTCCTGGCGGGCGTCGGAACACGCGCGGGCCACGGCTTCGCCGCCACGGTGCGCGACGGCGGCCTGGTTCTCATCGGCGCCGGCGCGCTGGTGACCATGGTACCGGCCGCCGCCGCCATGTACGCCGGCTACAAACTCATGCGGCTGCCGTTCGATACCATGACCGGGCTTGTGTCCGGCGTGCAGACGCAGTCGGCGTGCCTGGCCTTCGCCAATAACCAGACCGCTTCGGAGTTGCCGAACGTGGCCTACGCCAGCGTCTACGCCACCAGCATGGTCATTAAAATTGTGCTGGCGCAGTTGATGGTGGCGTGGTTGGGCGCCGGGTAGTTGCGGGGCGGGCGGTTCACCCGCCCCGCGCGGATCTTAGATGGTCATCGCCAGGAAGCCGCCGTCCACCCGGAGGATGGAACCGGTGACAAACGAGGCGGCCTTTTCGCTGGCCAGGAAAACCGCGGCGCCCACCAGCTCGCACGGCTCGCCGAAGCGGCCCATGGGGGTGTGGCCCATGATGGAGGCGGTGCGCTCCGCGGTGAGGATCTTGCGGTTCTGCTCGGCGGGGAAGAAGCCGGGGAGGATGGCGTTGACGCGCACGCGGTGAGGCGCAAATTCGCGCGCCAGGAACTGGGTGATCTGGTTCACCCCGCCCTTCGCCACCGAGTAGGTGAACACCTTGGAAAGCGGCGGGCCGGAAGAGGCCGAGGAAATATTGATGATGGAGCCGCCCTGGCCCGCATCCACCATGGCCTTGCCGAAGACCTGGGAGGCCAGGAAAACGCTCTTCAGGTCGATGTCGATCAGCCGCTGCCACTCCTGCTCGGTGATCTCGAAAAAGGGTGTAGCGGAGTTGACGCCGGCGGCGTTGAGCAAGATATCGATTCGTCCCAGGTCCTTGAGAATCGCGTCCAGCGCGGCCTGAAGACTGGCCTTGCTGGTGGCATCGCACTGCACCCCTATGGCCTTGCGGCCCAGCGTGCGGATGGAAGCCGCGCAGGCTTCCGCCGCGCCGGCATTGACGTCGAGGATGGCGATATCGGCCCCCGCCTCCGCCATTCCCTTGGCCATGGCCCCAGCCAGCACGCCGCCCCCGCCGATGACCGCGGCGACTTTGCCCTTAAGTGAAAACAGCCCGTTCTCTTCCATAACAAGAGATGGTAGCAGATCGCAGCATCTGAAACGCCGGCGGCTGTGGCGCGCGGGGACGCGAAGGGCTACGATATCCAGCATGATGGACAGGCGCTGGTTCGTCGCACGGCTGCCCCTGGCCGCGGCCGGTTCGTTTGCGCTCGCCCGGGCGCAGCAGCCCTCCGCGCTCGAGGCCAGGCTGCTGGCCGAATTGGAAAAACTCGAGTGCGTCGACACCCACGAGCACATCATGCCGGAGAAGCAGCGGGTTGCGCAGCCGGCGGACTTTTTCCTGCTGGCGGGCCACTACGCCATGAACGACGTGGTCTCGAGCGGGCTGCCCGAGGCGTCGCGCCGGATCATCGCGGACTCCAACGCCGGCGATCGCGCGCGCTGGCAGGCCTTCGCGCCATACTGGCAACACGCCCGCTTCACGGGCTACGGCCAGGCACTGCGGATTGCCATCCGGGAGGTCTACGGATTCGAGGAGATCTCGGGCGGCACCATCTCCCGCATCAACGCCGCTATCAGCGCGATGAACCGCCCGGGACTGTACCGGAAGGTTCTGAAAGAGAAGGCGTGCATCCGCTTCGCGGTCCTGGATGACGGGCGCCATGCCGACGCCGCCGAGGTGGACCGGGAGTTCTTCATCCCCGCGCGAAGGTTTGATGCCTTCGTGACACCCGCCGATGCCGCCGCCATCGGCAGGCTGGAGAAGATGACGGATGTTTCCATCACCAGCCTCGGCGGGCTCGAGAAGGCGCTGGCGGCCAACTTCGAGCGCAACCTGAAAGCCGGGATGGCGGCGGTGAAGAGCGGCATGGCTTACGCGCGCGACCTGCGCTTCCCCGAGAGGCCGGAGGCGGAGGCCAACCGCGATTTCGACGCCCTGATGCGCGGCGAGCGCCGGGCGCCGGAGGGCTTCCGCCGGAATATCGAGCGCCCCTACCGCGCACTCGAAGACTACATGTTCCACCGGGTGGTGCAGCTTGTCGAGGCCCACGGGTTGCCCATGCAGATCCACACGGGATTGCACGCCGGCAACGCCAACTTTGTCGCCAACACACGGGCGTCGTTCCTGAACAATGTCTTCCTGCGATACCCCCGGGTGAAGTTCGACATCTTCCACATCAGCTACCCGTACCAGCACGAGCTGGCCGTGATGGCCAAGCTGCTGCCCAACGTGTACGTGGATTTCTGCTGGGCGCACATCGTCTCGCCGTCGGGAGCGCGGCGGGCGCTCGATGAGTTCCTGGACACGGTGCCGGTGAACAAGATCTTCGGCTTCGGCGGCGACTACCGCTTCCCCGAACTGAGCTATGCGCACCTGGTGATGGCGAGGCGCAACATCGCCGCCGTGCTGGCGGCGCGCACCGCCGCGGGATGGTGTACGGAGGACGAGGCGGACTCCATCGGGCGCATGCTGCTGTGCGGTAATCCGGCGGCGGTGTTCCGCGCCTCTGGCCGGGCGGCCTGAGTGGACGTCCGGTTCAGGCAGTGGGGAACAGCGGCCGGATGCCCGCGGTAGCGGCCAGCAACTGCTGGCGTTCGGCGGCGCTGAGCGGCCGGAATGCCGCCGCCACGTCCAGCGCCAGGCGGTAGAGCCGCTCGTCGCCCGGCGGAATGGCCGCGGTGACGTCTTCGGAAAGGGTGAAGCGCAGAGCCTGCGCCACGGTTTCGCGGTCGTCCAGCGGCTCATACCAGCACTTCGGGTAACGGCGCGGCGCGCCGCGCTCCAGGCTGGTTCGGGCCATGGCCTTGAGCGCCAGCCGCGCCACCCCCTTCTCTTTCGCGCGGGCCAGGATCCCGGGGCCGAAATCGCCCTGCGCGTAGCAGACGTAGTTCACCGGGAAGAGGATGGAATCGAGCGCGAAGCGGTCCATCAGCGCCAGCGCCGCTTCGGTCGAGTGCACCGAAGCGCCCAGGTACCGCACTTTGCCCTGCTCCCGTGCTTTCAGAAACGTCTCCGCGGCGCCGCCCGGCCCCAGGATGGCGTCCACATCCTCGAGGCTCGTGACGGCGTGAAACTGGTAAAGATCGAAGCGGTCCGTGTGCAGGCGGCGGAGAGACTGCTCCAGCTCCTTGCGCGCGCCTTCGGCGGTGCGCTCCCGGGTCTTGCAGGCCAGGAATACCTGGTTGCGGTAGGGCCTGAGCGCGGGTCCCAGCTTGATTTCGGCTTCGCCCCGCCCGTAGCTGGGGGCTACGTCGAAGTAGTTCACCCCGCGGTCGATCGAAAGCGCCACGTCGCGGCCGGCGTCCCGCTGCTCCTGGCCCATCACCACGATGCCGCCGAAGCCGATGATGGAGAGTTCGATGCCGTCCTTGTACTGCCGGCGCGGCAGCGGCTCTTTCGCGGTCGCGCCCAGCGGAGCGATACCGCCGGCAAGAGCGGCGGATTTCAGAAACTCACGGCGTACCATAGGTACCTATGGTAGTGCCTGCGCTTCGAATCGCGCCACCAGGTTTCCGCCTGCGTCGTACAGTTCGAGCTGCTGCCCCATGATCTTCCAGCCGCGAACCTTTTCGAGCGATTTGAAAAACGCCCCTTCGGTCTCCATTCCTTCGGCGCAGGCCATCAGGGTGGCGGCAACGCGGCCGATGTTCACCTCGTTACCGTTCCGTTCATAGCTGCCGGTGAAGTTGTTACAGCCGCCAAAGCCCGTCACCCGGTTCTCCGTGGCCTGGAACACCAGGTTCGGCGCGCGTTCGGTCTCGCCGGGAACGATGGGACGGCCATCGATCCAGCTGAGCTTCCAATTCGTGCCCTCGAGCGGCGTGCCGGCGCGGGCGGCGCCACAGGCTTCACCCGGCCGGAGTGCGATAAATCGCTCGACCACTAATGTGGCGGTTGGCTGACCTGTATCGGGGTTGGGTCTTGCCACCACCCGGCCTTCGACTTCGGCCAGCAATGCCTCCCCCGGCTGGCGGGGCGCGTCCAGGAAGGCCCTCTCGAGCGCCTTGTATTCCCCCTCCATGGCCACGGGCCAACGCTCGCCGGTGCGGCAGTCGGTGAAACCCGGGGCATCGGCCATGTAGAGGAACATCCCTGTCTTCCGCTCGACTTCCGCCCGTTCCGCTACGTTCTGGCCGACTTGTCCGCCGGCGCGCCGCATCAGGAGCGTGCCCGCCTGGTTGCCTCGCCCTCCGGTGAGCACGAGGTGTGCCTGGTCGGTAGTGAACAGCAGGTTGTCGCCCGCGGTGATGCGCGCGCGAACCGAGTAGGTATGGCCCGCTTCGATTCGCCGGGGATCGTACCGAATGGAAAAGCGGAAGGGCGGGCCGCCCGGATTCCGCCGGCGCGTGCGTCCGATGACGGTAGCGGGAGCACCCGCCCGGGATACGTCCTCCAGGGTAGCTTCGAAGACGGCATCCTGGGGAAGAGCCATCCGCTCTCGGTAGGTGGCGGTACCGGTGACAGTCCTGGTCTCCTGCGCAACCGCCGCCGGTGTCAGCAGCGTCACAGCGACGAGTATATTGCGTATCTGCACAACTGCCAGACGCAGGGTTCCGGGGCGCGGTTTCGCCACTCCGCCCACGACGCGGCGGGAGCGTACGCTATCCGCGCTCGAGCGACGAGACCGCCCACTCGTACCAGGCGTTGTGCGGGCTCCAGTATTCGGTGGTGCGCCAGTCGAAGCCGTTTTCGGTGTCCAGCACCGGCTCGTCCCGCATGTTGCCGGCGATGCCGTTCATGATGCCGCCGGGGATGAGTCCCACGAAGCGGGAATGAGGGTAGGGGTTCAGCATGCCCTCGCCGGTCATGAGGCACGCGGCGAAGGGATTGGCGCCCATCACCCATTCGAGCTGCCGGTACGCCAGGTCGCGCCAGTCCGGGTTTTCGAACAGGCGCGCGGCGGCGGCCAGGGCGGCGGCGTAGCATTCCAGGTGAGAAGTCGTGCCCAGCCACCAGAACTGCTTCCGCACAGGCATGAAGTAGCGATAGGTGAGCTGGCCGGCCAGTGGGCGATAGGTCTCGGGCGTCGGGGAGCCGGTGAAGATGCCGAAGGGCACGATGTCGTAAGCCGAGTGCGCCACCAGCGGGAGCACGTATTCCTCGATGTGCAGCTTTACGGCCTCCCGCCAGCGAGGCAGGTCGCGGTGGCGGGGGAAGGCTTCGGCGAGTTCGGCGAGCGCCAGCAGTGGGACGGCCGGGTGCACGGCATCGGTGTAGGGCGAGGCGTCGGTTTCCGAGGTGCGCCAGAAGCCGCGCACCGCTTTCTGCTCCCCGATGAACTCCGTGTTTTGGAGCGCCAAGAGGAGGCCGCCGTTCTGGGCGGCGGAGATGGCGTACTCATCGCGGCCGGTGGCCTGGTACAACTCGACGTTGCCCAGCACCGCCCAACTGCGCTCCTTGGCGCCGTGGCCCGGTTTCCAGGCCTTATGGCAGCGCACGGCGGCATCCAGACAGGTGCGCGCATATTCGGGGTCCACCTTCTCGAAGGCCCGCGCCATCATAGCCTCGAAAGCGATGAACAGCGCCTGGTTGACGCCGCCTTTGGCGGGGTTGAGGTAGCGGTCGTCGGGGGTGCCGCGACGGTTGTCGGTCCAGTGGTTATCGCTGTTGTCGCCGTTGACGCCGCCGCCGACGTCGTTGAAGACCAGGCCGTCGGCATCCTGCATCTTGAGGAAGTAGCGGTTGCCCCAGCGCACCTCTTCGTGGATGGGAGCGAGTCCCGAGCCGGCCGGATCCCAGTTCTCTCCCAGGTGGCGTGCCATGCGCAGCAGCCCGATGCCGTTCATGAGGGTGGCGCCAATCCACTTTCTGAGGTCGCCGGCATCGTGCCAGCCGCCGGTGGTGTCGATGTATTCGCCGGTGTCGCGGCGGCGCGCGTCGTCCAGGTGGCAGGCCGGATGCACGCCGGGAACCTCCACGCCGCAGCGCTGCGCGCGGTGATAGCCGGCGGCCTTGGGCAGGGTGCGGCGCCACACGTCCGGGCGGATGAAGAAGGGCACGGAGTGCTCGCCCGCGATGGTGACCTGGTACATGCCCTCGCGCTCGATGTCGCTGAAGTCCCCCACCATGCTGTCGATGATGTCGCTGCGGACGCGCTTGAGCGGCCGCACCTGGCGGAACTCGGCACCCCCGATATCGCGGATAAGGAACTCTTCCGGAGCGCCTTCCCGGGCGTAGCGGAACAGCACAACCTTCTTCGCTTGCGGGCGAAAGCCCAGGTGGTTGAGGGCGATCAGCGGCGCGTTGCGGGGCAGCATGGCTTCGACGGGCTCGGGCCGGGGCGGGCCTTGCTGGGACCAGGCGGCCGGCGCCGCCAGCCCCAGACCCACAAACGTGCGGCGTTTCATGATCTCCAGACTAGCGCGCCGGGCATCCGGCCGCATTACAATCGAGGCATGCAGCCAACACGCCGGCAAGTTCTGCAACTGGGCGCCGCGGCGCCGTTCGTGCCCGCCGCGGCCCGCGCCGCCGCGGACGCCATCGCCAAAATCGAAGTCTTCCCTCTTCCCTACCCCGTTACGGGGCGGTTCAAGTTCCTTACCAAGCCGGAGCGGCCCTCGGTGCTGATCAAGGTGACCGCCGAGAGCGGCGCCTACGGCTGGGGGCAGAGCGTGCCGGTCCCCACCTGGAGCTACGAGACCACCGAATCGGCGGTATCGGCGCTGGAGAACTACCTGGCGCCGCCGCTGATCGGCCGCGACCCGGCCGATATTGCGGGCGCGCACGCCATCATGAATCGCGCCATCTCGCCGTCGTTTTCAACCGGCATGCCCATTGCCAAGGCAGGCATCGATCTTGCGCTGCACGACCTGGCCGGCCGCAAGGCGGGCAAGAGCGTGGCCGAGATGTGGGGCCGCAAACCGCTCGACCGCGTGACGCTGAGCTGGACCGTCAACACCACCGACGTCAACGAAATCGAGACCCTGGTGGAGGAGGGCCGGAAGCGCGGTTACCAGAACTTCAACGTCAAAGTGGGTCCGGACCTGGCCTTCGACCTGGAACTCTGCCGGCGAGTGCGCGCGCTGGCGCCCCGCGGTTTCCTGTGGGCCGACGCCAACGGCGGCTACGACGTGAAGACGGCGCTCGAAGCCGCGCCCAAACTGGCCGAAGCCGGCGTGGCGGTGCTGGAGCAACCCGTGCCCTCGAACCGCCTGACCGGCTTGCGAGAGCTGAAGCGGCAGGGCGCCCTGCCCATCATCCTCGACGAGGGCGTGGTGTCGGTGGCGGACCTGGAGGAGTTCATCGCGCTGGGACTGCTCGACGGCGTGGCCTCGAAGCCCGCGCGCACCGCCGGCTTATTCGACGCACGCCGCCAGGTGGAACTGCTGGAGCGCCACAAGCTGATGTTCCTGGGAAGCGGCCTCACCGATCCGGACCTCGCGCTGGCCGCCGCCCTGCAGTTATACGCCGCCTACCACCTGCGCTATCCCGCGGCGCTGAACGGCCCGCAATTTCTGGAGGGAGCCTCCTTCCTGCGGCGCCCGCTGGTGGTGAAAGACGGGGCCGTCGAAGTTCCCAAGGGCCCCGGTCTGGGCG
>JAWLGN010000160.1:0-12292 GCA_041685075.1 Bryobacteraceae bacterium | reverse complement strand
GTTGCGGCCCATGGTGCCGAAGCGGTAAGTGCCCGCGGGCCGCTGGAAATTGGGGTCGCGGAAGGAGGTGACGGCGTAGTACTGGGTGCCGGGACCTACATCGCCGATTTTCACGATCTCCCCGATCTGGTCCGCGGTCTGGGACGAGCCGGGGGTGTTGAGCGAGTTGCCGCTGGCCGAGACGGTGAACGGCGTGCCGCTGTAGGCGGAGTAGATGCCGTTGATGCGCCAGCCGCCGAAGACGTGATCGGCCAGCCCCGTCAGGGAGAGGGGCTTGTTTCTGCCGAAGGGCAGCTCGTAGATCCAGCTCATCACCAGCATGTGCGGGCGGTCGTAGCCGGTCACCGAGCGGTTGCGCCGCAGGGCGCTGGGCATGTTGGTGAGGGGCAGCGCCTGCCAGCCGTCGTCGTCGGCCAGGCTGATGGCCTTCGAGAAGGTGTAGGCGCCCTTCAGGAACAGCCCGTGGCTGAAATCCTTGTTGATGGAGGTCTGGAAGGAGTGGTAGTTCGCCGAGCCCCATCCGTCCCACATCAGCGCCTGGATCAGGCGGCCCTGCGTGGCGTAGAGCGGCCGGCTGGTATTGCCACCTCCGATATAAGTAGCGGCATTGACGTCGATGTCCAGGAACTGATGCACGGTCTGGTTGCCGACGTAGCCGAACGATACCAGGAACTCCTCGGGGAGTTTTCGCTCGATGGTGAAGTTCCAGCTTTGGATGTAGCCGCGGTGGAGGTGGCCCGCAAAGGGGCTGCGGGGGCCCATGTTGACGGTCGGAGGCAGTGTGACCACGCCGCTGCTGATGTCCGGCGTATCGACATCGGGAATGCCTTCGCTCAGGGTGCCGTACCAGGTATAGGTGGACGGAGAGACCCAGCTCGAGGTGATGGCGGCGGGATAGAGGCCCTTCAGCGGGCGCGAGAGCACCAGCGGGTCGAAGGTGATCCCGTAACCGGAACGGATGACCGTGTTCTCACCCAGCCGCCACGCGAAGCCTACGCGCGGCGCGATGAGCTTTTTCGATACCGTCATGCCGTTATTGATCGGCACGTCGCCCACGCCGCCGAGATAGACCAAATTGGTGGACGGATCCCAGCGTTCGACACCGCGGCCGTTGCCCCGGTTGATCAACGGATAGTACTCATACCGCGCGCCGATGTTCACGGTCAGGTTGCGGGTGACCTGCCAGCGATCGCGGAAATACAGCCCGAACTGCCACTCCCGCGTGCGGAAATCGTAAAGTTGCACGGACTTGTTCGCGCTCCCGAGAATGTCGAGCAGGCCGGCCGCATAGGTGTGGATGCTGCGGGCCACCTGGCCGGCGAGAATGGTGGCATTGCCCGTCGGCGAGAGCTGCCCGCGCGGATTGGCCACCTCCGGCTGCCAGTGGTTCATCGCGTGCCGCACGATGTCTACGCCCCAGCGGAACTCGTGCGCCCGGTGTACCTTGGAGAAGTTGGTGGTGTAGGTGTAGCTGTAGTCATCATAGAAGTTGGGGTTCGACGACGTGCAGTTGCCCCAATTGGTGAGACCCGTGCTGATACACGGCTGGCCCGAGTAGCGGATGTCGTCGGCGAAGGCTTTGCCCCCGTTGGTGCCGGGAATTCCCCAGACTTCCGAGCCCCAGTTCCGGCCGTAGTCCGGCCCGAGGGCCACGTTCTTAAACCGCGTATTGGCGAACACGCCGTCGATCAGGAACGAAGGCGAGAGCGTAAGGTTGTAACCGACCGTGGGGATGATCACCCGGACGTCGGCCTTGCCCAGTTGCCCCAACGCTCCGCCGGTAAGTTCGCCCAGCGAGCCGGCGCCCTGGACGGGAGCGTTCATCTGGGAGTACTTGCCCCAGATCATGAGGTGAGGGTTGACGTGGTAGTTGGTCTTGACGTCGTACTGGTCGCGCGTCAGCGCGAGGGTGGCGGAGCTGAAATAGTTGCCCGACAGGCCGAAGGCATCCGTGGCGGTCTGGTTGGGCATGGGAGCCAGGGACTGAATCTTCGTCCAGGTGGGGGAGAAGCGCGCGGCGGGGATGCGGTTGCCGGGGAAAGGCACGCGCCCGGTACCGTCCGCTTCGCCGGTCAGCGGATCGTAGATGTTACCCAGTCCCGAGTAGGCCGAGAAATCGCCGGCCCGCATATCGGCCGGAGGAACGCTGGAGTTGGCGAACTGTCCGGTGCGCTCCCAGGTGCGCTCGAAGCTGAAAAAGTAAAACCACTTGCTCTTGATGATAGGGCCCCCGATGGTGCCGCCCGGGATGTTGACAATGGACTTTTCCAGGGGTGGGCGGTCGATGTTCACCTTATAAAAGTACGGCCGGGCGTAGAGGTGCTGGTTATCGTGGTACCAGAAGGCCGAACCGTGGAGCTCGTTGGTGCCGGACTTGGTGGCGACGGTCACGGCGGCTCCGCCGGCCATCCCCTGTTCGGCGTCGAAGGCCGAAGTCGAGATGTTGAAGCTCTCGATCGATTCCACCGGCGGATTGTACAGCGTGTGGTGCGGCAGCCAGATGTAGACGTTGGTGGCGCCGTCAACGCGCGTATTGTTGTTGTTGCGGTTGGTGCCGTTCACGTTGGTCGTTAGGGACCGCTGCGGCGACGCGCCCATGGAGTTCTGGAAGGCCGCCGGCGTTGCGCCCGGCACCAGGTTGATCATGCTCTGGTAGTTGCGGTAGGAGGGCAGCGGAAGCTCCACGACGGTCTTCGAGTTGATCTCCGCCCGGGTGTCGGCCCGCTCCGTTTGCAGGGTGAGGATCGAAGCGGAAACGGTGACCTGCTCGCTGACCTGGCCGACCTCGAGATTGGCATTCACACGAGTGACGAAGTTGATGGTGACTTCGACGCCCGTGCGTGTGAGCGTCCGGAAGCCCGGGGCGGTGAACACCACGTCATAGGTGCCCGCGGGCAGGCTGAGAGCGTTGTACCGGCCTTGTTCGTCGGCCTGTACTTCACGGATCGCGCCGGTAGCTTTATGGGTCAAGGTGACGTTGGTGCCCGGCACAACCGCACCGGACGAATCTTCAACGGTACCGACAATGGAGCCGTAGAGCACCTGAGCACTGGTGGGCCGTGACAGGATACCCACCAGAAGGGCTAGCATTGCAAGAACCGTCGACCGGTAAACCGGTCTTCGATATGCCATAGGTTATCCCTCTTTTCGTTCATTCGAATTTGCCCCAGGGTGCGTCTCAATAGCGCGAGACGTTGACACAGTATGTACCCGCCGCCGGTCCAAACGCAACTGTTCCGTGGGATGGCGGCAGCAGTGGGGGCTGTCGGGGAGCGGCGGCGGTCAGGGCAGCGCGCGGATGGCCGCCAGCCAGTGATCGAAGGGCACCTCCGCCAGCTCGTAGCCCGGTGCGGTCCAGGCCAGCACCCCGGCCTCCCCAATCGAGGGCAGGCACACGTCCAGCGAATCCCAGGTGGTCTGGAGCACGCCCATCAGCCCCAGTTGCTTGGCCGTGTTCAGCAGCATGACGGTGTTGGCGCGCGTCTTCCAGGGCGAGACCAGCACGCTGTAGCCGCGGTCGTGGAAGTACTTGGGCACGGGCCATGCCTGCCGGGCGTCGTAGTTCCAGGCGTTGATGATGACGTCTTTCGGCACGGCGGGCAGCGCCAGGTGGCTGTTCACCGGCGGCCGGGAGTTGGCCGGGGAGACCCGCCCCATCTCGGGGTCCTCCGGGCGGATGAACATGTCGTGCCACATGATGGCGCGCCGGTTTTTCGAAGCCAGGTGCGCGTGGAGCCTGCCGATGTGGGCGGCAATCAGCTCGTGCGGCACCTTCTCGCTGCAGCGCGGGCAGGGCTGATGGCCGCCCCAGCCCCAGGCCTCGTCCATGCCGGCGTGGAAGTAGGGCGAGGGGCCGGCCAGTTCCATCAGCTCGGCGTAGCGATCGAAGAGGTTGCCGTAGATGGCGGGATTGGAAAGACAGAACGACCAGCCGCCGGGCTCGAACAGGGCGGCCTTATCCGGAAAGCGGTCGAGCACCACGTGCACGCCGGAGCGCGACCGCATGCCGCTTGCATGACCCCAGGAGTTGAGTGCCGGGATGACATCCATCCCCAGCCCGCGCGCCAGTTCCACCAGCGGCCGCAGCTCTCTGGCGGTGTAGGCGTTCTCATAGGCCATGTACGGATGGCTGGGGGAGGCGAGGGAAGCCCACGGCTCGAGCACCACGGCGTTGTACTTGTATCTGGCGGCCATCAGGATGGCGCGGCGCACGTCGTCCAGGTTCGTGCCGGGGAAGATACAGATGTGCACGCCGCGGAAGGAGAGTTCGGGCCAGTCCTCGATGCGGGCGCCGATGACGCGCCCGCCGGGCTCGACGAGCTGCAGCAGGGTTTCGACGCCATAGAGCAGCCCGCGCGCTGTGCCGGCGCGCAACACGGTTTCCACCTCCGTGGTTTCGAGGCGATAGGCTTCCGGCCGGGTCTCGGCCGGATCGATCGCCAGCCGGATGCCGCCCACCCGCGGCTTACCCTGGACCACGCCGCTGCGCCCGGCGCGCCGCAGCCCCTCGGCCAGCCTGCGCGCCGCGGGTTTGGCCGCCGGCGCCCGCGCATCGATCCGCACAGGTTCCTCGAACCGGAAGCGCTCGCCGGTCCATTCCACGCGGCGCGGCGCGGGAGTTACCAGTTGCGCCCACGCCGTTGCCGCGCAGGCCGCCAGCAGAGCTACTCGTTTCATCCCGCCCATGCTACAACGGAGAGACATGCAGAAGCGACAGCTCGGAAACAGCGATCTCCATATCACGCCCATAGGGGTCGGCGCCTGGGCCATGGGCGGGGGCGGCTGGCAGTTCGCCTGGGGTCCCCAGGACGATAACGCCTCCATCGCCGCCATCCGCACTGCGCTCGATGCCGGCATCAACTGGATCGACACCGCCGCCGTTTACGGACTGGGACATTCCGAAGAGGTGGTGGCGCGCGCGCTCCAGGGCGTCAGCCCCAAACCGTACGTCTTTACCAAGTGCGAACGCGTGTGGGACGAGACCGGGAAGGTAGGGAACAGCCTGAAGGCCGCCTCCGTCCGCCGCGAGTGCGAAGACAGCCTCCGCCGCCTGAAGGTGGATGTCATCGACCTCTACCAAGTCCACTGGCCTGAGCCGGACGAGGATGTCGAGGAAGGCTGGACCGAAATGGCCAGGCTCCAGCAGGAGGGCAAGGTGCGGTGGATCGGGGTATCGAACTTCAGCGCCGCGCAGATGAAGCGGGCGCAGGCCATCGCGCCCATCACCTCGTTGCAGCCGCCCTATAACATCCTGACGCGCGGGATCGAGCGCGAGGAGTTGCCCTATTGCCAGGAACACAATATCGGGGTGCTGGCCTACTCCCCGATGAAATCCGGCCTGCTGACCGGTAAGATGACGCGCGAGCGCATCGCCGCCATGCCGCCGGACGACTTCCGCCAGCGCACCCCGCACTTCCAGGAGCCGCGGCTCAGCCGCAACCTGGAGCTGGTGGAGTTGCTGCGGCGCATCGGCGCGCGCCACGGGCGCAATCCCGGGGAGGTGGCTATCGCCTGGGTGCTGCGTCACCCCGCCATCACCGCCGCCATCGTGGGGATGCGCTCGGCCGAACAGGCGCGTGAAATGCTCGGCGCGGCGGAGTTCCGGCTCTCCCCGGAGGAGATTGCCGAGATCGAAGCCTTCAAGCTGGAGTAGCGCGGTCCCTATCGCACCAGGCAGGGGCGCTTGGGGTCGAAGCGCCAGCCGGGGATGAGGTATTGCATGGCCGCGGAGTCGTCTCGCGCGCCCAGCCCGAACTTCCGGTAGAGCGCGTGGGCCTGCTCGAGCCGTGCCATGTCCAGTTCCACGCCCAGGCCGGCGCGGTCCGGGACGGCCAGCATGCCGCCCGAGATTTCGTAGGGTTCCCTGGTCAGCCGCTGGCCCTCCTGCCAGATCCAGTGGGTGTCGATGGCGGTGATGCGGCCGGGCGCGGCGGCGGCCGCATGCGTGTACATGGCGAGCGAAATATCGAAGTGGTTGTTGGAGTGGGACCCCCAGGTGAGGCCCCAGTCGCGGCAGAGTTGCGCTACCCGCACGGCGCCGCGCAGAGTCCAGAAATGCGGGTCGGCAAGGGGGATATCGACGGCGTGTAACTGGATGGCGTGGCCCATCTGGCGCCAGTCGGTGGCGATCATGTTGGTGGCGGTCGGAGTGCCCGTGGCGCGGCGGAACTCGGCCATGGTCTCGCGGCCGGAGTAGCCGCCCTCGGCGCCGCAGGGATCTTCGGCATAGGCCAGTACGCCCTGGGCGCAGTGGACGAGCGCGATGGCCTCTTCGAGCGGCCAGGCGCCGTTGGGATCGATCGAGATGCGCGCGCCGGGGAAGCGCGCCGCCAGGGCTGCCGCGGCTTCCATCTCCTCTTCGCCGCGCAGCACCCCGCCCTTCAGCTTGAAATCGCGGAAGCCGTAGCGGGCCTGCGCGGCTTCGGCCAGCCGCACGATGGCCTCGGGGGTGAGCGCTTCTTCCCGCCGCAGCCGGAGCCAGCCGTCGCCCTCTTCCGGTAAGGCGTAGGGCAGGTCGGTTTTGCGCCGGTCCCCCACGTAGAAAAGATAGCCGAGCACGGGCACCTGGCTGCGCTGCTGTCCTTCGCCGAGCAGCGCGGCCACGGAGACGCCCAGGTACCGGCCCAGAAGATCGAGCAGCGCGGCTTCCACCGCGGTGACGGCATGGATGGTGGTGCGCAGGTCGTAGGTCTGGCAGCCGCGGCCCGCGGCGTCGCGTTCGGCAAAGCGCTCCTGGATGGCGCGGAGCACCTGGTTCCAGGAGGCGACGGAGCGGCCGGTGACCAGCGGCCGGGCCTCTTCCAGGGTCTGGCGGATGCGCTCGCCGCCCGGCACCTCCCCCACGCCGGTGTGCCCCGCGGAGTCCCGCAGAACCACCACGTTGCGCGTGAAGAAAGGGCCGTGGGCGCCGCTCAGGTTGAGCAGCATGCTGTCGTGTCCGGCGACCGGAACCACCAGCATCTCGGTGACAATCGGGGTGGCGCTCATTGGAAAACCCCATTGCACCACGAATCGCGGGGGCGGGCAGGCGATAATAG
Source organism: Bryobacteraceae bacterium (assembly GCA_041685075.1). Classification (GTDB taxonomy): domain Bacteria; phylum Acidobacteriota; class Terriglobia; order Bryobacterales; family Bryobacteraceae; genus JAMCRM01. The sequence continues at coordinate 5,255 of JAWLGN010000160.1, read as the reverse complement.
CCGGTATGCAGCCATTCCGATTCCATGTCTTCGTGTGCGAGCAGCAGAAGCCGGAGGGTTTGCCGTGTTGCGGCGCCCGGGGAGGTCGCCAGGTGGCCGATGCTTTGCGTCGCGAGGTGGCCGCTCGCGGCCTGGCCGAGGAGGTGCAAATCACGGCCTGCGGCTCCATCGGGCTATGCGAGCGCGGCCCCAACATGGTGGTCTATCCCGAAGGCACGTGGTACTCCGGGGTGCGGCCCGAGGACGCCGCCGAGATCGTCGAATCGCATTTCCGAAACGGCACTCCGGTGGCGCGCCTGGTCAACACCGATGAAGCCGCCGTACAACGCGAGATCCAGGGCAACCGCGACCGGTACCTGGCGGCGCAGCGCGCCAAAGACGCCGCCGGCGTGCTGCCCGACGAGTGGGTCAACCTGATTGGCGGGTTCCGGGAAAGCCGTGCGGCGCTCACCGCCATCGAACTGGACCTGTTCGACGCGGTGGGGCAGGGAGGCAGCGCCGCCGAGATTGCCGCACGGTTGAAAGCCAGCCCGCGGGCGGTCGAGATGTTGCTCAACGCCCTCACCGTCATGGGGATGCTCGAGAAGCGGGATGGCGTCTTCCATAACACCGCCGCGTCGGCGCGCTACTTCACCTCCGCGTCACCGGACAACGCGCGCATGGCCATGATGCACCAGGTGCGGCTGTGGCGCTCGTGGTCGCACCTTACCGAGTCGGTGCGCACCGGACGGCCCGCGCCGCCGGACCCCGAACCGGCGACCGAAGCCTTTATCGCCGCCATGCATCGCATCGCCGCCGAGCGGGCTCCGCAGGTGGTGAATGCCGTGGGGGCGGCGGGCGCAAAGCGGCTGCTCGACGTGGGGGGCGGCTCGGGCGCCTACTCCATCGCCTTCGCGCGCGCCAACCGGGAACTGCGCGCCGAAATCCTGGACCGGCCCGCGGTGCTCGAGATCGCCCGGCGCCACATCGCCGAGGCGGGCCTCACCGGCCGCATCGCCACGCGTGCCGGCGACCTCCGCACGGACCAACTGGGCGGCCCCTTCGACCTGGTGCTGGTTTCGGCCATCTGCCACATGCTCTCCCCCGACGAAAACCGAGACCTGCTGGCGCGCTGCCGCGCTGCGCTCGCCCCCGGCGGCCGCATCGCCATCTCGGACTTTATCCTGACGCCCGAGAAGACGGCGCCGCGCTTCGGCGTGCTCTTCGCGCTCAACATGCTGGTGAACACCGAGGGCGGCTCCAGCTACAGCCAGCCGGAGTACGCCGCCTGGCTGAAGGAAACGGGTTTCGGAGAGATCCGTTACGTGCCGCTGCCCGGTCCCGCGGCGGTGATGCTGGCGACGGCGGTTTGAGCAGGGCGACCGTCCGCATTCCCACACCGCGCCTGCGTGCGGTAGGCTGCAGCACTTTTGCATGGCAACGGGTCTGGTAAGCTCTGGTGACACGGCCTGGCCGCCGGTGCAGGACGGCCGGGAGAAAGGCAAGCCATGGGACTGTTTGACGAACTTGCCGGCAAGATCGGCGGCGCGGGCACCAGCCAGGGCGGCCAGGGACTGATGGCCTCGGTGCTGGCGTTGCTGAACAGCCAGCCGGGTGGCATCGCGGGCCTGCTGCAGACCTTTCAGCAGAAGGGGCTGGGCAATATCGCTTCCTCCTGGATCGGAACCGGGGCGAATCTTCCGATTTCAGCGGAGCAGGTGCAGCAGGTCTTCGGAGGCGAGCAGATTCGCAACTTTGCCGCCCAGGCGGGCGTTTCGGGTGAAACCGCGAGCGCCAAACTCGCGGATCTGCTGCCGGGTGTGGTGGACCGGCTTACCCCGGACGGCCAGGTGCCGCAGGGCGACCTGCTCTCTAAGGGTGCGGAACTGCTGAAGGGCTTTGCCGGCGGCAAGCTCGGACTTTAGAAGCGCTCCAGTTCGGCCACCAGCGCCTGGAGGCCCTTCTTGCGGTACAACTCCGTGAGGCGCTGTTCCTCGGGCGAGGGCGCCAGCACCTGGAGCAGTTTCGTTTCGGTCAGGGCCTGCCGGTTGGGTATCCAGATCTTGCCGTCGCTGAACTCCACCTGGTTGACGAAGCCGGCCATCCGCTCGATGTAGACGGGCTGCCCGGCGCCGCGGGTGAAGCGCAGGGCGGTATCCTGCAGCACCCGGCCGGTGCGGCCCGGCGGGAGATAGAGATCGGGGTCGGAGGCCGGCACCGAACCGGCCAGGAACCGCCGGCCCCCGCGATCCTCCACCACCCAACCGATCTCGACGTAGCGCACCGGATCGTTGGAGCGGTTCCGTACTTCAATGCGCGGCGCGCGCGCCTCATTGCCGCTGATGTGGGCCCAGCCTTCCAGCGGCACCACCGGGGATCCCGGGATCTCCAGGAAGGCGAACTGCGCCACGCGCTCGGAGGCGGCCGAAGTGACCGCCCGGCCGCCGCGCGAAACCGCTACGTTCAGCCGGGGCCGCTCGGCCTGCCGCGCCAGGCTCGACAGCATCTCGCGCTGCAAGCCCTCGGCGCCGTGAGAGGCCAGCACCTGTTTGAAGTGCCGCCGGTCGCGTTGCGCTTCCATCTCCCAGGCGGTGAGGGAGCGTCGAGAGTCCAGCCGGTTGGGACCGTAGAAGGAGAGATCCTGGAACAGCACGCCATCCAGCATCACCTCCACCAGCGGACCCCCGGCCATCTGCGCGGGCCGCAGCAGCCGCAGGTCGATGCGCACGGGGAAGACCTCGCCCGGAGCCACGTTCAGGCTGGGGCTGGCCACCGAACCTCTGCCGCCGGGTGCGAACTCCTGGGCCGTCACCAGCAGGGTGATACCGGCGATGCGCTTCATGCCGGCGTTGCGCAGCGAGAGCGCCATCCGCAGATCCACCACCATGGCGCTGCCCCTCGCGGTGGCGCGCGATTCCCCCAGGTTGGCCGCCAGCAGTGTCACCGGCGAATCGGGCGGAAGGTTGATTTTGACCGAGGTCTGCGGGTCGAGCGGCCTCTCCTGGGCCAGGAGTCCCGCCCATGCCGCCACAGGCAGGAGCGCCGCCCGCAACCATACCCTAGTGCGCATATACGTTGTTGATCGTTACGTAGCCCGTGTCGGAATCCACGTAGCGAGCCCTCATGGAACCCTGGGCGCCCACCGTGAAGGTCACGGCGTTGCGGTCCGCCTCGGCCACGCCGTGCAGCAGGCTCAGCGCCTGTCCGTCACCCTTGAGCTGGATGCCCAGCGAGTTGGCCTCCAGCGTCACGCCCTCGCTCACCCGCGGGCGCGGCAGCGGCCGTTCCAGCAGGATGCTGGCCGCCACCAGCGCGGCGATGGAGGCGTAGGCCACCAGGGCGCGGCGCCCGAACAGCGGGGTGCGCCGCGGTTCCTCACGCTGCTGCCCCCGCACGCATTCCCCGGCCTCCAGACCCAGCCGTATATTGGCCTTCATCTCCGCCGCCAAACGGCTCCACCCGGCTTCGGGAACCCCCAGCAGCTCCGGCAACCCCGCACGGATGCCCATATAGGCATCCACTTCGGCCCGGCAGCGCTCGCAATGCTGCAAGTGCCGCCGGGTGCGCCAGCGGGCCAGCATGCCCAGTTCCTGCCCCGCGTACAGCGCTAAAGCCGCATCGCTTGGGTGGTTCATCGTCTTACCGCTTCCTTTTCTCCATGTAACGCCGGAATTTGACCCGGGCGTTGGCGATATGGGAACGCACCGTGGCCTTGGAGCAGTCCAGCCGGCGGGCCACTTCCTCTGCGGGCAGACCCTCGACGTCGCGCAGCAGCAGCGCCGCCCGTTCCCGCGGGGTGAGCAGCCGCAGCCCGTCATTCAGGTACTCGCGGTGCTCGCTCCGCAACACCAGCTCCTCGGGATTCTCCGAGGGCGCTTCCGGCGCCACGTCGATCTCGCAGAACGAAACCCGCCCGTTGCGCCGCAGGAAGTCGATGGCGGTATTGGTGGCGATGCGCGAGAGCCAGTGGGCCGCTTTCATTTCATCCTTGAGCTGGTCCTGCCGCTGGAGGGCCTTGATGAAGGCCTCCTGGGTCAGATCCTGCGCATCCGCCACGTTGCCGACAATGCGGTAGATCTGCACGAAAATCCGCCGCAAGTGTTCGGAAACAAACCGGTTTTGCCGCTCCACCAGCTCCAGGCTGGGCTCCACTGCTTCGCTCATCGTTACATAAACGGCAGTTTCCACGGCTTCCTACAACAGCTTGACGCCGAAGAGCGGAAAACGTGGAATGTATTTACCCGCTCCGCTGCTCCTCTGGCGGCCTCGAAGCGGGTTTCGGTGCGTCCGGTCCGATACAAGTGGGGAGTGCCGATGTGCCGGTCCACACGAAAAGCCCTATAAGCTGATTATATGAGACCTGTGACGGTAATCGGGACGGGCAAGACTGCCTTTGGCGCCTTTCCCGAGCGGGATCTTCGCTCCCTGGCCGTCGAGGCGGGCGGTAAGTGCTTGAGAGACGGTAATATACAGCCATCCCGCGTGGAAGCCGTCTATATCGGCAATTTTGCCGCCCCGGCCTTCACGGGCCAGAATCATCTGGCTCCCTATCTCTCCACCGCGCTCGGCATCGAGGGCGTGCCGGCCACCCGGATTGAGAACGCCTGCGCCTCGGGCGGTTCGGCATTCTTTCACGCCTGGATGGCCGTCGCCGCCGGAGTCTACGACCTGGCGCTGGTGGTGGGGGTGGAGAAGATGACCTCCCAGCCCACCCCACGGGTGAGTGAGATTCTGGGTTCGGCGGGCGATTGCGGTGGTGAAATCCGCGCCGGCAACACCTTCGCCTCCCTCTTTGCCATGATCGCGCGCCGCCACATGCACCAGTTCGGCACCACCCGAGAGCACCTGGCCGCCGTTGCGGTGAAGAACCACGCCAACGGCGCGCTGAACCCTTACGCCCACATGCGCAAGGCCATCACTCTGGAACAGGCGCTGGCGGGCAGGCCCGTGGCCGAACCCCTCACCCTCTACGACTGCTCGCTGGTGAGCGACGGTGCCGCGGCCGTGCTGCTGGCTCCCGCCGCGCGCGCCAGTGAGTTCACCTCCCGGCCGGTGCGGGTGCTCGGTATCGCCCAGGCCTCCGACCGGCTGGCCCTGGACGAAAAGCCCGACATCACTACCTTCCCGGCCGTCCGCCGCGCCGCGGAGCAAGCCTACAGGATGGCCGGCCTGGGTCCGGGGGACATCCGCTTCGCCGAGCTGCACGACTGCTTCACCATCGCCGAAATCGTGGCCCTCGAGGACCTGGGCTTCTGCGGCCGCGGCCAGGGCGGACC
>JAWLGN010000159.1:0-12303 GCA_041685075.1 Bryobacteraceae bacterium | reverse complement strand
AGCTCCTGCCGCTCGGCTGCAAACGATGCCGGTTCAAATCCTTCCCGCTTCATTTAACCCCTGGGACCCAAAAGAAGTATATCATCGCGACTGGAGAGCAGGACCGAGCGCCGCGCTGTCGCGGCGCCGCCACGCGATCCAATCACCTGAGGAACAAAGAAAGCACCAGAGTGCCTTGATGACCGGAGGACCTGAAGCTAGAATCGGTGAGCATCGCGAAGAAACGCTATCCGGACTTCACCTCTGGCCCCGGGCGGTTGGCTCATTTCCTGGCCGGCGGCGGGGGGTCCAGCGCCGGGATCACCGTGTGTGGACCAGTTGCCGCCGGCCTGACTACGTGAAGGACCGTAGCCCACATTCGCGACCAGGAACTTGAGAGGAACTATGTCATTCATCCCGCGAACCGTAGTGTCTTTTGTGGCACTGCTTCTTGTTGGCCAGGCCTTCGTGGCATACGGCCAGGTCGGCAGGGCCACACTCACCGGTGTGGTCACGGATCCCACCGGCTCGGTGGTGGCGCACGCCGCCGTTACCGCCACCAACATCCATACGGGAGGCACGTACCCCGGCACGACCAATGAGGTCGGTACTTATACCATCGGCGCCCTTCCCGTCGGCGAATACTCCGTCAGAGTCGGACTCCAGGGGTTCAAGGAGTTTGTCCAGTCGGGCATCCGGCTCTCCGCAGATCAAGTGGCGCGCCTGGACGTCCGGTTGGAGGTCGGATCCACTGCGGAGGCTATCGAAGTACGCGCCGACGTCCAGATGCTGATGACCGAATCCGCCAGCACCAGCACGAATGTGGATACGCGGGCTTTCAGCAGCCTGCCCCTGACCTTCGCGGAAGGCCGCAACATGGCGGTCTTCGCGGAGAAACTGATCCCCGGATGGAGAGGCTCCCGTCATGACTCCAGCGTGCACGGTACCCCCGCCGGAGGCCAGACGGTCCTGATCGACGGCCAGAACAATCTCACCGGCTTCCTCTCCGGCGACTTCGCCGAGCAAAGCATCTCGCCCGAAGCCATCCAGGAGATGACCGTAACGGTGGGGGCGCAAAGCGCTGAAACTGGCCGCGCCAGCGGCGGCGTGCTCCAGTTCGCCCTGAAATCCGGCACGAACCAACTGCACGGTTCCGGCCTCTTCCAACTGCGCAACGAAGTATTGAACGCCAACCAGTGGGGGCGCAACCTGCTGTACTATAGCGATCCCATCAAGAACGCGGACAAGGCCCGCGACCGCGAGCGCCGGTTCAACTACGCGGGCAGCGTCGGCGGCCCGGTCTACCTGCCCAAAATCTACGACGGGCGGAACAAGACGTTCTTCCATCTCACGTTCGAGAAGTTCCGCTACAGTATCAACGGCGCCACCGGTAATTGGAACCGGACCGTGCCGCTCCCCGAGTTCCGGCAGGGCGATTTCAGCAGCATCCTGGGACCGGTGAAGGGTACCGACGTTCTCGGCCGGGACGTGGCCGAAGGCGCCATCTTCGATCCCAGCACCCTGCGGCAGGTGAACAACGTGTGGGTCATGGACCCCTTCGTCGGTAATCGCATCCCGGTCTCCCGTTTCAGCGAAGTGGCCAAGAGCATGATCGCGATCTACGACAAGTACTACAACCCGATGCGCGACCAGATGTCGAACAACTATCTCCAGTCCGCTTACTGGCGCCAGTCGGTCCGTCAGGGGACCATCAAGGGCGATCATTACTTCTCTCCCAGCCACAAGTTATCCGGCTACTACAATTGGATGGCGCAGCCGCGTACGACCAGCGACCAGGGTCTCTGGACTCCCCTGGACTGGGAGACAGGCGGGCCCTACAGCGCCTACATCAAGCAGAACCGAAACGGCTACAACGTCAGCCTGGCCTACGACTGGACCGTTTCGCCAACCGTGTTGAACAGCTTCCGGTACGGTTACAACAACGGCAAAAACTTCTACGGCAGCTTCAACCAGAACTACGACGGTAAGCCGATCGAAGAAGTGTGGGGCCTGAAGGGCCTGGTTCGCAACCCGGATATCCCGCCGGGAGAAGGACCCATCCCCTTCGTTCAGTTTGGTGGAAGCCACCGGTGGACGCCCACCAACCTGGGTCACCGGTCCGCCGGCCAGAAGGACTACACCAATACCATCATCTCCGACACCCTGAACTGGCATCGAGGCAAGCATCTCTTCAAGTTCGGCTTCGAACTGAATAGCATGCACCAGATGATGGAAGACTATAGCTGGTGGGGCCTGCAGATGGTATTTAATGGCCGCAGCACCTCGCAGCCGCTGGCGACCAACATCGTTACGGGGCACTCCTGGGCCAGTTTCCTGCTGGGAGCGGTCAATAGCGCCAGCATGGCGCAGCCCCTTACGGTCTATCCGAATATGTACTACCTGGCCGGGTTCGCCCAGGACACCTGGAAGGTGACCCCGCGCCTCACGCTCACCCTCGGGCTGCGCTGGAACGGCAGTTCGCCGATTTACGAACGGGACGACAAGCAGGCTAACTTCAACCGGGATCTGATCGATCCAGCCAGCGGCCTGCCCGGCGCCGTGGAGTACATGGGTTCGGGCTCCGGACGTTCCGGAAAGCGGACTCCGATCCCCGGATCGTGGCGCATGTTCGGCCCTACCTTCGGGTTCGCCTACAGCATCACCGACCGCGTGGTGGCGCGCGGCGGCTACTCCCTGACCTACGAGCCGATGTCGTTCCGCTTCACCGTCGTACCGTTCAACAGCCCGCTGCAGGGCCGCATGAACGCGGCGCAGGACAGCCAGGGCCCCTACCGAGAATCTTACAACCTGGATAACGGCTTCCCGAACATGGGATGGAGCAGCGTGGATTACTCGCCTTCCTGGGCGAATATCCGCGGCAACACGCCGACCTGGGTGTCCCCCGACTTCACCAGGTCCGGGTACAGCCAGCACATGAGCTTCGGCTTCCAGACGGCAGTCACCTCGGATCTCATGGTGGAAACGGACTGGCGCTTCACCAAGGGCACGCGCCTGAACGGCCAGAGCATGGTGTTGCCGAACCAGGTCCGGATCGAGGATCTTCGGCGGTTCACGCCGGCTGTTCTGGACGCCACCTATGCCACCCCGGAAGCGGCCGTGGCCGTGGGCCTGCCTTATACCTTCCCCGGCTGGAGCGGCCGTGGTTACGAAGCGCTGCGGCCCTATCCGCAGTTGGGCCAGAACGGCATCAACGCCTTCGGCGCCCGCGTCGGATTCTCCACCTATCACTCGGGTAACCTGGTGGTCACCAAGCGCATGTCCAGCGGGGTCTACGCCTACGGAGCCTACACCTTCTCGAAGACGATCACCAATGTCACGTCGGTGGATGGTGCGAACACCGGCTTTACCGATACCTACAACCTGTCGTTGTACAAGTCCATCGGGCCCGACGACCGCACCCACGTGCTGAAGTCGGCGTTTGTCTGGGAGTTGCCCGTTGGAAGGGGCAGGCACTTTCTCGGCTCCGCCGGCGGGGTGCTCGACCACCTGGTATCCGGCTGGACCGTTTCGGCCACTATCGGTTATTCCAGCGGAACTCCCCTGGGTACCGTGGGCGGCCTGGGTGGAGTGACGGGCTGGAACGGCGCGGGCAGAGTGCAGGACTTCAACACACCTGCGGGCGGCTTCAAGCGGCTCTTCAATCCCGACACCTTCGACCCGTGGAACCCGAATGCCCCCGGTAACGTGTTCTTCGATACATCGGCGTTCTCGACGCCCGGTCCGCAGGACCTCGGGAGTGCTCCCCGGCGCTTCCCACAGATCCGGATGCCCTGGAGGTTCAGTGAAGACGCCAGTCTCGTGAAGCGTTTCACCGTGCACGAGGGCGTGCGGTTGGAGTTCAGGCTCGAAATGCTGAATCTCTTCAACCGGCACTACTTCTCGACACCGCAGATGTCGGCCAGCCACGCCGCCTTCGGCAAGATGCAAGGCATCGATGGCAGCGCCGATCCGCGAAAAGGACAGGCCGGTCTCAGGATCGAGTGGTAGATCCACCGACTGGCAACAAAGGACGGGGCGGCCTTCGCGGCCGCCCTTTTTTGTCTTTTGTAACGCGTTGCAACCCGCCGGTGTAGCGCAAAGAAACCGCTACAACTTATTGATTCCACTTGTCGTGGCACAATGCCATCCGGATAATGATGCTGTGCCGAAGACATCGGAAGCGACGGGCCGGGCCAGGCTGCATGTCCGGCCCCTTCTATCGTCCAACAACCGAAGCCCCTGGTCGGTGCAGCTAACGTCATCGCCGGAACACCGATCCTGCCCCCCTTTGACGATTCTCATGCCGGGCCTTCGAGACGCATCGGCTGCGTATCGCCGCGGCGGGCCGGACGCAGGGGTCGCGGTGCCGGTGGTGGTCCGGGGCTGCCGCGTCGCCACGCTGATTTCCGCGCCGGCGCCGCCGGGGGATACCGGGGCGGAACTGGCCGCCGAAACCGTCGAGACCATGGAAGCGCTGGCGCGGTTTCTGGAGAGTTCCTGGTCCCGCCTGGCCGAGGACGCGGGGGAAGAGCGGCTCCGCCGCCGGGAGGTGGAGCTTGCCGGACAGGAGTTCGCCTACCTGGCCCTCCAGGGGGGCGCCGCGGACCGGCGGAAGCTGCAGGCGTTACTGGCCACCCTGTCGCTGGCGGCCTGCCCGAACCGCGTGCTGGTGGTCGAGACCGGCGCCAGTGACCCCGCTTCCGGCCTGGAGTGCGAATGCACTATGGAAGCCATTCGGGAGCATTGCTGGAAGGCCGGACAGGCCTTCGCCGTGCACCTTCGCGGCAAGGGCGTCCTGGTCTTCTTTCACGACGACCGCCCGGAGCGCCAGGGGGCCGCGCATGAGCTGGCTCGAGGCATCGTCCGCTCCGTCGAAGAGCGCTGCGGGGCGCGGGTGCGCGTGGGCGTGGGCGGCACCAAAGACCACTGGCTGTTGCTGGCCGAATCCTACCGAGAGGCCGTCGTGGCGCTGGCCGCAGGCGGTGCGGCCGTTGAACTCTACCAGCCCCCACAGATCCGGCCCGGGGAACTCTCGGTCCACCTCGATGCTGTGGTGCGGGCCATCGAAAATCGGGAGCTGGATGCGGCCACCCGAATGATCGCCGAATTCGGTGATCTGGTGGCGCACCAGCGTCAGGGCGACGCCGTGACGCAGCGGATGCTGTTCTGCTCGGCCCTGACAGTCATCTCATCGGCAGTGCGCAAGATCGCCCCGGAGGGCCCGGCGCTGGCACGGCTGCAGGACGAGTTCTTCACCCGGATCGCCGCCGCCGAGGGGACCACAGGGCCGCTGGATGCTTATCTGCGCTGCGCGGCCGCAATGGTGAAGGACGCGAAGGCACTCCACGCAGGGCGGAGCGCCAGGATCGTGGATAAGGCGCGGCAATTCGTAGACCAGGCGCTCGAAGCAGCGGCGCCGGCCCGGGCGGTCTCGGTCTCGGCGGCCGCCCGCGCGGCGGGTTGCTCCAGAAGCCACCTCAGCCGGCTGTTCCGCAAGCACACCGGCGATACCTTCGAGAACTACGTCATCCGCAAGCGCATTCAGATAAGCAAGCGTCTGCTGCTCGATCCCGGCAAGTCGGTCGCCGAGGTGGCGGAGCTTGCAGGGTTTTCCGATCAAAGTTACTTTTCCCGGGTCTTCCGAAAGGTGGTGGGGTGTTCGCCGTCGAGCTTTGTGGCGGAACCGCACCGGCATGAGCACCACAGTACCTGAGAAAGCATCGAATCATCTTCCGTCGCACCTGGCCGGACGATACACTAGCTGCCTTAGCCGGGACGCCCGATCGGCCGGCGGAATATCAGGGGACATAGTGAGCACTGTTACCAGGCGTCATTTTCTTCATACCGCGGCCGCCGAAGCCGGTTTCCTGGGGTGGCCCGCCGCCCCCGCGACAGATACTCGCACCATCGCCCGCATAGAGATGCACAAGGGCGCGCCCACGCTGTTGATCAACGGCGTACCGGTGCCGCCGCTGATTTATTACTTCCCATTTCCGGTGAAGGAGCACATATCCGGATTCTATAACGCGGGGATTCGCATTTACTCCTGGGGAAGCGGCCGGGTGATCGGCCACTGTTACGACATGGGCTGGATTGGACCGGGGCGCTTCGATTACTCGGGCTTCGAACAGGAGATGGCCGCCATTCTGGACGCGGCGCCGGAGGCCTACGTCTTCCCGAGGCTCTCGGTGTCGGCGCCGCGTTGGTGGCTGGAAAGCCACCCCGACGAAATGGTGGTCTGCGAGCGAGACCCGCGTGTCCGGCCGAGGACCTCGATGGCCTCTCAGGTCTGGCGCCGCGATGCCGCCGACGCACTCACCCGCTTTATCCGCTATGTGCGCTCCCGCCCGTACGCCAGGCACATCATCGGGTACCAGTTGGTCGGCGGGCTGAACGAGTGGTTCTATGTGGGGACCGGAGACACCGGCTTCCCGGACTTCAGCCCGGCGGCCCTCAGGGCCTTCCGTGCCTGGCTGAAGGAGCGGTACCACGCCGATCCCGAACGGCTGCGCGAGGCCTGGAAATCCGCGCAGGTGAACTTCGAAAAGGCCGCCATTCCCCGGGCCTCCGAGCGGTTGGCGCCGGATATGGGGCTGCTGCGCGACCCCGCCGTTTCGCGCCGGGTGAGCGACTATTACCAGTTCCTCTCGGAAGTCAATGCCGAAGCGCTGATAGAAATGTGCGGTACGGCCAAGCGTGCCTGCGACGGCGAGAGCATCACGGGTGCCTTTTATGGTTACCTGTTGAACGCCGCGGGAGGCTACTCCGGCGGCTACTCGGCGCAGCACTGGGGCCACCAGGCGCTGCGCATGGTTCTCAACTCCCCGGATGTGGACTTCCTTTGCTCGCCCTATCACTACACGTACCGGGGACTGGGCGGTTCGCCCGCGGCGCAGGGCCTGCCCGAATCCGTGAAGCTGCACGGCAAGCTATGGATCACCGAGTGCGACAATCCGCCGTTTCCCGTGCGTCCCGGAGTGTGGCGCATGGGCGGGCCGGACCCCACACCCGAACAGTCCCTCGCCATCCTCAAGCGAGACTTCTCCCATAACTTCATCCGCCGCTCCGGCTTGTGGTGGATGGACCTGCACAGGAAGGGCGGATGGTACCATCATCCGCGCATCCATAGTTACCTGAAACGCTCCCGGGCGATCGCGGAGCAGGGGAGCCGCCTCGATCTCCGCTACCGCGGCGAGGTGGCGGTGATCCTCGACGAGGAGACCCCCTTTTACGTGAAGCCCGGTATGGAACTGCTCTACCCGCTGGTGTTCCTGCAGGATAAGCTGGGGCTCCCGCGCCTCGGCGCCCCGGTGGACTACTACCTGCACAATGATCTCGACCGGCCGGAGATGCCCGAGTACAAACTCTACATCTTCCTCAACACGCTCTACCTCACCGCCGCCGAACGCGCGGCCATTCGGACGAGGATCTGCCGCGACGGCAAAGTCGCGGTGTGGATGTACGCGCCGGGGCTGATCTCCGACTCCGGCATATCGGCCTCCAACATGCGCGACCTCACCGGCATCGAACTCCGTTGCCGCAAGGTGGGTTCCGCCAACCACTCCATGTGCCATCACCTGTATCTCACCGATTTCACGCATCCCATCACACGCGGGCTGCCGGACGGCCTCTTCTTCGGCTCGGATTCCCGCATCGATCCCGTCGTCTACTGCGAAGATCCCGATGCCGTTACGCTCGGCCGCCTCATCCCCAGCCACGGTATGCCGGACGCCATCGGGGAGTTCCCGGCCTTCTGCGTGAAGCAGTTCCCGGAGTGGACCTCGGTCTTCATAGGCGTTCCGAATGTCCCATCAAGTGTCCTGCGCAATATCGCCCACTTCGCCGGTTGCCACATCTATAACGCCCAGGACGCGATCATCGACGCCAACTCCCACTTCCTGTCGATCCACACCGCCAGCGGGGGACGGAAGATGCTGCGCCTGCAGGGCAAGCGCGACGTCTATGACGCCTACAGCGGCAAACTGGTGGCCCGCGGCGTCAGCGAGTTCACCGACGAGTTGCCTGCATACGGGACAAAGTTGTACTACCTGGAGCATCCCGCCGATACGGCAAGCCGGGGGGGCAGATGACGACCCGACAGGTACAATCACTCGTGCTGGCTGCCGCCCTGGCGCTCGCCGGCTGCACGACCTCCGCGATCGGCCCCGGCAGTCCGATCACGTTGGAGCGCGAGACCGTGCAGGCCCGGGACGACGCGCGGCTTTCCACGTGGAAGGCCGTGGTTACCCATACCCACAACATGCGCTCGGGCGAGATTCCCTTCGAGGAGGCCAAGAAGAAACTCGTTGAATGGTGCCGCAAGCTCGACATCGCGGCCTTCGGAGTGGGCAGTCCCTGGGAGCCGGCCTCCTTTGCCGCGTACAAACGATATGAAGGCCGGGACCGCGATCTCTACTACGCCGGCAAGGTAGATCCCGCCTCGGTCATGCACCGCACCGAAATCGCGCGCCTGTTCCAGGAACTGAACGCTCTCTCCGGGGGGCACACCTGGTTTTACCTGGACAACGAAACGCCCAAGAACCGCCTGAGCCACGCCTGGTGGTTTGGATTCCGCTACGAGGCTCCCGCCTGGCATGACTACTCGCAGGACCGGCCCATCCAGTACTGGGAGGGCGACGAAGTGGAGACCAATGCCATCACCGGGGAGCCGCACCGCCGCCGCTGCCTGCTCGAAATCATGGGGGTGCAGCGGAAAACCGGCGCCATCGGCATCTTCGCCCACCCCACAAGCTGGTGGCTCAAGGACGGCCGCTTTGTCACGAACATCGCCTCCGAACTCCCCCTCCTGCTGGCCATCCAGGGTCACCTCGACGGCATGGTCGTAATGGGTTATCGCGCCTACCATCAGCCCTATCAGCGGCTCTGGTTCCATGTGCTGGATACCGGCGCCGTGGCGCACGGCTTTGCCGAGACCGACGTGGCGCTTGACCGCCGCCGCACTTACGAGGCCGAATCCACTTATATTAATTACCTGCACCTGCCCAAGAAAGTCGACCGACACGGGATCCTCGAAGCGGCCTCGCGCGGCCTCTGCTTTCTGAGCACCGGCGGATTCATCCAGCTTTCGGTCGACGGCACGCCCATGGGCAGTATCGCCCCAACCCGCGAAGGCCAACGCCACCGCGTCCGGGTCGAGGCCTATCCGCGGGCGGGGCAGTCGCACTTCTCCCGCATCGAACTGATCGGCAAGGGCGGCACGGTGCTGGCCCGAAAGGACAAGTTCGCCGGCGGGATTCTCGAGTACAGCTTCGCCGGCCGTGACGAGCCGCATTACCTGGTGGCCCGCGCCTTCGGGCAGGACGACCATCCCGAAGGACTCGCGCCCGCATCCGTCCGGCACCTGGCAATCACCAATCCCGTCTACCTGCATCCTCCGGGTTTCCAGCTCGCCCCCGCCACGACCGATTACACATTCCGGGTGATGCCGGATTCGCCCTGGGTCGGAGGCCGCCTGGAATTCCAGGACATCGGCGGCGAGATTCTAGAAACGCATCCGCTCCGGCCCGGTGCCATCCGCGTCACCCTGCCAGCCAGCGCAAGAGTGGAGCTGGTCAAAGAAGGCATGGCTCCGCGCCGCTTCTACATCGCCATGGAGAATCCGCGCGTGCAGAAGCTGTTGGCCTATCTCTATACGGGTGAGTTCCGCAAGGACTTCCCGGGAATCTCCCCAGGCGACGTGCCGCCCGCCGCGTTCCGCGTCGCTGAGATGCGCGACGCCTTGCGGCACTGCGAGTACATCCTCAAATAGCTCGCCCCCTCCGCTCCTCAACCCGGTTGCGAGCCCGCTTGGAAATGGGCTAACCTCCTTCAGTGAAGCCCATTCAGCACTTGCTTCTGCCTGCCACGGCGCTGCTTCTATTCACCGCGCCCTCCGGCGCCCAGCCTCCGGCACCCTGGTTCAATCCCCCGGAAGCCTTCGCCGGCAAACTCGGGGACTACCGTTCGCCGCTTCTGTTCGAGGATGGCCGGCGGGTTCGCAACGCCGAGGACTGGTCCGCCCGACGCAAGGAGATCCTCGATACCTGGCACCGCTTCATGGGCCCCTGGCCGCAGCTCATCGCCTCTCCCAAAATCGAGTATCTCTCGACCGAGCGCCGCGAGAACTTCACACAGCACCGCGTCCGCATCGAAGTGGCCCCCGGCAACCGCACCACCGACGGCTACCTCGCCATCCCTCCCGGTAAAGGGCCCTTCCCCGCCGTTATCTCCGTCTACTACGACGCGGAAACCTCCATCGGGCTCGGCACGGAACTCCGCGACTTCGCCTACCAGCTCACCAAACGCGGCTTCGTTTCCCTCTCCATAGGCACTCCCGAATGCCGCTACTACCCCAGCGAAAAAGACGTCACCGTGCAGCCCCTTTCCATGCTCGGCTACGTGGCCGCCAACCTGTATAACGCGCTCGCCAACCTCCCTAACGTGGACGCCGCCCGCGTAGGCATCCTGGGCCACTCCTACGGCGGCAAGTGGGCCATGTTCGCCTCCTGCCTCTACGACAAGTTTGCCGCCGCCGCGTGGTCCGACCCCGGCATCGTCTTCGACGAAACCCGCTCCAACGTCAACTACTGGGAACCCTGGTATCTCGGCTGGGAGCGCGGCTTCACCCGCAAGCCCGGCATCCCCAAACCCGATAACCCCCGCACCGGCGCCTACAAGCGCCTGGTCGAGGCCGGCCGCGATCTTCACGAACTGCACGCCCTCATGGCCCCCCGCCCCTTCCTCGTCTCCGGCGGGGCCGAGGATCCGCCCGAACGCTGGATTCCGCTCAACCACACCATCGAGGTGAACCGCCTGCTCGGCTACAGCCACCGGGTCGGGATGACCAACCGCCCCAAGCATCCGCCCACGCCCGAATCCAACCGCCAGATCTACGATTTCTTCATTAGCGTTCTCAAGCCCGGGCGGCCCTGATCCAGGCCCGCCCGCGCTCCGGGCGCCTCTTACGCCGCGGCGGGAATCTCGCGCTGTTCGATGAGGCGGCAGACGGCAGCGATGTCGCCGTCGAGCGCGCGGTCGACCTCGACGAAGGCGCTCACCCGGCGCAGCTCCTGGTGAATGCGGCGCGTGCCTTCACCCAAACGGCCCGCTCCGCCGCGCAGGTCCGCCGCCTGCGCCGCCGCCAGCAGTGTGATGGCAACCGCGTAGCGCAGCAGGCGCAGCACGTCCAGAGCGGTGAAGGCGGCATGCGTCCCCAGGCTGACCATGTCCTGGTTGTACTGCTCGGTCGGCAGGCTGTGGATCAGGCTGGGCGCGCACCAGTGCCGGATGGCCGCTACCAGGCTGCTATGGACCAGTTGCGTTCCCTTGAATCCCTGGTAGAGACCCGGGTGCGGGCTGAGCGAGGGCGGCAGGCCGTTCGAAAAGCGATCATCCATCAGCAGCGCCATCACCGCGTGCAGCCAGTTGGCGAGGTTGGCGAGATCGATTTTGATCCCGTCCATGGCGCGCGCCACGTGCCCGCCGTAGAAGTTGCCGGTGTGGTGCACGCTGTCCGAGGCTGGGTCGATGAGGGGGTTGTCGTTCACCGAGTTGGCTTCCCGCTCGACGACCGTGCGGGCCTGCTGGAGGGACTCGTGGATGGGCCCCAGGCCTTGCGGGGCGCAACGCAGCGAGTAGGGCGCCTGGATGGATTCAGCGGCCACCACGTCGTCGTGCGCCGAGGCCTCGCGCCCGGCGCGCTCCACGCGGCGCCGGATCTCATCGAGCGGCACCGCCAGCTCAGACGCGCGCAGCAGGCGCTGGAGAGCTTCCGCCACGGCAAGCTGCCCGGGATGGTGCTTGGCTGCATGGATGGCGGGGTGGAAGTAGTCGGGCGAAGAGCGCAGCGCCTCCGTCGCCATCGCCACCGCCCCCAAGGATAAGCCGAACAGGTACCCGGCCTCCTCCACCACCAGCGCCGCCGCTCCCGTCATGACGGTGGTGCCGTTCAGCAGCGCCAGCCCTTCCTTGGCTTCGAGCTGCAGCGGCTCGATTCGTTCACCGGCGAGCGCCGCGGCGGCCGTGGTCAGGGCCCCTCGATAGTAGACCTCACCGCGGCCCAACAGGGCGCGCGCGATATAGGCCGAGGGACACAGGTCCCCGCTCGCGCCCACGGAACCGTAGCGCGGAACCACGGGCGTAATGCCGTGGTTGAGCAGATCGAGCAGCCGCTCGATCACCGCGGTGCGGACGGCAGAGAGCCCCCGCGCCAGCGCATTGGCGCGTAACAGGACGGCCGCCCGCACCAGGTCCTCGGGTATGGGTTCCCCCACCCCGCAGGACAGAAACTCCAGCAGATTCTCCTGGTGATGGGCCAGTTCACCG
>JAWLGN010000158.1:0-12366 GCA_041685075.1 Bryobacteraceae bacterium | reverse complement strand
CCCAGGCAGACCGTTATTCCTGGCATACGGTCATCCCGCGTCAGCCCGGACTGGATTCCATCCAGGAGTTCCGGGTTGAAAACAATGCTTCCTCGGCCAAGTACTCCCGTCCTACCTCCATCATTGCGACTACCAGAGGTGGAACGAACGAGCTTCACGGTTCGGTTTTCGAAACGAACCGCAACAGCGGCTATGGAGTGGCGCGTCGCCGCCAGGATACCTTCGAGAAAGCGCCTTTCCTGAACCGCAATGAGTTTGGCTTCAATGTGGGTGGTCCGGTTTACCTGCCCAGGCTCTATGACGGCAAAAACCGGACGTTCTGGTTCACATCCTGGGAATGGTCCCGGCAGGTTTCCGCTACAACGCTAACGAGGTCCCTGCCGACTGCCGAGATGCGGCGGGGCGATCTTTCGGGCCTGGTCAGCGGCGACGGCAACCGCATTACCATCTACGATCCCTGGAGCACCGACACGACCACCTGGTCTCGAGTACCATTCCCCAACAACCAGTTACCGGAGAGCAGGATGAGCCCTCTGGCGAAGTATCTGCTGCCGGTCACGCCCATGCCGACGCTCTCCGGCATCAACCCCTTCAACGCACCGAACTATATCGGCCAGTGGTCGCCGAGGAACCGCCAGTGGACTGGCGTTACCCGCATCGACCACAGGTTTGGGGACAGGGACTCGTTCTATGGCCGGTTCTCTTTGGGCGACCACGAGAACCTGAGCCAGACCGGAGGAATCCCGTCGCTCGACACCAAGAAGGTGCCCGGCAATACCTACGCGCCTCGCAATACCAACTGGAGTTTCGCGCTTTCTCACGTGCATACCTTCTCGCCAACGTTCTTCAATGAGCTGCTGATGAGCGGCACGCGAGCGAGGATGGACCACGCTACCGGTGATCCTACGGTCTGCTACAACTGCGCCATGGGACTGCCCAACCCGTTCAATAGCAACCAGTGGCCCAACATGTATAACATGGGGTTCAATGGGAGCTATCAATTCGCCAGCGTGAATGCTACCAGTTTTTACTCTTTCTATGGAGTCGTCGAAGACAACATGACGAAGATCGTGGGTAGCCACGAACTCCAATTCGGGCTCCACCTCCGTTTCGATCGGATGAACCTCTTGCCGCAACAGCAGCAGGTCGGAGGCAACTTCAGTTGGGGTTCCACGGCCACGGCGCTGTACGATCCACGCACTCCCCGCAACAATCCCGGCGCGACCCCGTACACCGGCGACCAGTTCGCGAATGTTTACCTGGGCCTCGGACGGTACAACAACCAGTTGGTCCGCGGGATGTTCTACGCGCGGTCGAGGGACTATGCCTTCTACTTCCAGGACAACTGGCGCGTCACCCCGCGGCTGACGTTGAACCTGGGGATGCGGTATGAGCTGTTCCCACCTTTTTACGAGAAGTACAACGCCATTGCGGGTTTCGATCCCACCGACAAATCGGTGGTTTTGGGCGCTCCGCTCGAGAAGCTCTATACGCTGGGCCACACCTACCCGGCAATCGTGGACCGGCTCCGCAGTTTCGGCATGAAATTCAAGACCTGGGAAGAGGCGGGCATGCCCAAACACCTGATCGACACATCGCTGGACAACTGGGGACCGCGGGTGGGCTTCGCCTATCGCGCCGGCGACGGCGCCAAGTCGTTTGTGGTCCGCGGCGGATATCGTATCTCCTACTTCCACTTCGTCATGGGAGGCTGGGCCGCGCGTATGCGGATGAACGCACCGTTCAACGCTCGCTTTTACGGTCCGTGGGGTGATCCGGAGCAAGGCCTCTATTCGCCGGACGGCATCGGCAACTGGTGGCTGCGCAACCCGCCCCAGTTCGTCGCCGGCCTGAACACGACTGACGTCGTGCAACCGGGCGACGCCAAGAGCCTGGGGCGTGGCGGCGTCGGGATGTCGTACTTCAACCGGGAGATGCCCGACCCGCGCGTGCAGGACTGGAATCTCACCATCGAGAAGGAGATCATAGCCAACACGGTGGTTCGTGCCGGCTACTTCGGCAACCACTCCTCGCGGCTGGAGCAGAAGTACAACTACAACGATCCTACTCCGGCTTACGTGCATTACATGACCACTCGCGATCCGCTTCCCACCGGCGAGTTTTCCCAGGTTGCGCTCCGGCCTTTGGAGAACACCTACTGGGGATACATCGAAAAATGGCAGAACACCGGTTGGGGCAACTCGAGTGGCGTCCAATTCGAGATCGAGCGGCGCTATTCGCAAGGCCTGGCTTTTCAACTGTTCTACGTGCTCACCAATGCGTTCAAGGCGGGCGGGGATGGATACAGCAGTACCTCGAACATCCCCGAACTGAACATGTACATGCCCGGCGAAATTCCTGCCGATGTTGATGAGCGCAACCGCCTGCTGAATTACCAGCGCGATACCACGATTCCCAAGCACCGTGTGCGGTGGAACTTCCTGGTAGACCTTCCCTTTGGCAGGGGAAAGCCCGTGTTACGCAATTCCGGGAAGTGGCTTGACAGGCTGGTGGGCGGTTGGCAGATTTCGGGTATGGGCTCTCTTGCCAGCACGTGGCAGGCTATGCCGGATAACATGTTTCCCACTGGGGTTAAGTTTGAAATTTACGGGTACAAATACCCCATCCAAGATTGCACCAGTGGTGTCTGCTATCCGGGCTATCTGTGGTCCAACGGCTACATCCCCGCTTACCGCATCAACAGCGTGGATCCGAAGACCGGCAAGCCCAACGGCTACATGGGTGTCCCGGACACGTACAAGCCCGCGTTTCAGCCGCTGCTGCCGTACCCCGCCGATTACTTAACTCGCGATGCCGCCTCGGATCCACTGTACCAGTTCTACGGGACCAACACCGTCTGGATCCCACTCAAGAACGGAGATATCCAACGGGTTGGCTGGGGCGGTTTGAATCCGCTTCGACAGCAGTATTTTCCAAGCGTGCGCCAGTGGGGCCTGGATGCCTCGGCGGTAAAGAACATTCCGATCACCGAGAGCATGAACGTGCGCTTCAGCGCGGATTTCTTCAACGTGCTGAACATTCCTGGCAATCCGAGCACCGTGGCTAGCACGGGATTCCTCTCGACGCGGGATTCCGGCCAGGCAGCCCGGACGATCCAGTTGTCGCTCCGCTTCAGTTGGTAGCCGGGCGGCACGCATTTCCCGAGCGCGGGCACGGTTCCGAATTCGTTTCGGATCCGTGCTCGCGTGCGGCGGTTCTGAAATCGTTCAAGGCCTGCGCGGGCGATCCGGATCTCGCCGGGTCGCCCGTGGCGCCTTGATGGGGGCTGTCCAAGTGCGGCCCTTCACCCCGCGTTCCTGCAGTGGAGTTCCCTGGGATCGTCCCTCTCGCAAGGTTGCGGACATGGCCATCTCCCCCGCCCTCGGTTGCTATACTGGTATTTCCAGATTTTTCCAGGGAGAACCCTCGTAAATGTTTGATCTCTTTCGAAGTCGGGCACGGTCGGTGCGTATCCTGCTGGGCGCCCTGATGGTGCTGGTTGCGCTCTCGATGCTCACCTATCTGATCCCCAGCTACGGCACGGCCGGTCCAGGAGAGATGGTGGTGGCCGAGATTGGCGGCGAACCGCTCCACATGTTCGACGTGCAGAAGATCCTGCAACAGCAGTTGCGGAACCGGCAAGTGCCGGAAGCCATGATTCCGCACATGGTTCCGCAGGTGATCGAGGCCATCATCACCGAACGCGCGCTGGCCTACCAGGCCGAGCGCCTGGGCTTCCGGGTGACCGACGCCGACGTGGCCGAAACCATCCGCACCCTGATTCCCGCTCTGTACCAGGGTGGCCGGTTTGTCGGCACCGAGGCCTATGCCGCCATGCTGGCGCAGCAGAACGTCAGCATTGCCGAGTTCGAAGGCGACATCCGGCGGCAGTTGCTGGCCACGCGCCTGCGCGACCTGGTCCTCCACGGCAGCGTGGTGACCACGCCGGAAATCGAGGAGGAGTACCGCCTTCGCAACGAGAAAGTCAAGATCGAGTACGTGAAGCTGGATACGGAGCGGTTCCGCGCCCAGGTGCAGGCCACTCCGGAAGAGATCGAGGGTTACTTTACCGCGCGTGCCACCACCTACCAGATACCGGAGAAGCGCAACCTGGCGATCCTGGTTCTGGACCAGGAAGGGTTGGCGCAGACGGTCCAGCCCACCGATGCGGATATCGAGCGCCTGTACAACCAGGACCGGGACCGTTTCCGCGTGCCGGAGCGCGTGAAAGTGCGGCACATCCTGTTGAAGACCACCGGCGATGCCGCCAAAGACGCCGGTATCCAGGCCAAGGCCGAGGATCTGCTGAAGCAGATCAAGGGCGGCGCGACCTTCGGCGAATTGGCCAAGAAGCACTCCGAAGATCCGGGGTCGGCGGAACGGGGCGGGGAACTGGGCGACTGGGTAACCCGCGGCCAGATGGTGCCGGAGTTCGAGCAGGCCGCCTTTTCGCTTCCTTTGAACCAGACCAGCGACCTGGTGAAAACGCAGTACGGTTTCCATATCGTCCAGGTGCTGGCGCGCGAAGAAGCCCACATGCGGCCGCTGGCTGAAGTGAAGGCGGAGTTGACCACGGAGTGGAAGAACCGGCGCGTGGCCGAATTGGTGGAGCAGACTACCGACGCCGTACAGGCGGCTCTGCAGAAAGATCCCACGGCTGTGGCGAAGGTAGCCGCCGAGCACAATCTGAAACTCGTGCGCGCCGAGCAGGTGACTGTCGAAGACAAGCTGCCCGTAATCGGGGAACACAGCGCATTTCAGGAAACGGTCTGGATGATGGACAAGGGCGAGGTTTCGCAGCCGGTGGCCCTGACGCCCACGCAGGTGGCCATGGCGCTGGTTACGGATGTTTTCCCGGCGCGCCAGGCGAAGCTGGACGAAGTGCGGGACCGGGTGCGCGATGCGGTGCTCGCGGAGAAGGCCGGGAAGCTCATCGCCGAGCGCGCCGATGCGCTGGTTCAGAAGACCGCTTCGCTCGGGGGCGACCTGCGGAAGGCGGCGCAGTCCATGGGCCTGGAAGTGAGGACTTCCGAGGAGTTTGGCCGCGCCGAAGCCGTTGAAGGCCTGGGCCCGGCCAGCTACCTGGAGGAGGCCTTCACCAAGCCGGTGGGCTCGGTGCTCGGCCCGCTGGGCCTGCCGGACTCCCGGGTGGTGGCCAGGGTGGCCGCGCACAGCCAGGCCGACATGTCCAAGCTGGCCGAGCAGCGCGACTCGCTGCGCCAGGAGATTAAGCAACGTAAGGCGCGGCAGCGCAACTCGCTCTTCGAAGCAGGCGTGCGGCAGCAGTTGATCCGCGACGGCAAGGTCAAGATCAACGAGGATGTGGTCAACCGTCTGATTGCCAACTACCGCGGTTGACCGAATGATCGACACACTACTGGACCTTCTGCGGACGCTCACCGACCCTGAGCGCCTGATCGGGCTGCTGACGACCATTCTGACGGGATGGTTGGGCTACACCATGCTGTTCGCCGTGGTGTTCGCGGAGACCGGCCTGCTGATGGGCTTTTTCTTGCCGGGCGACTCCCTCATGTTCACCGTGGGGGTCGTGGCGGGCGCCGGCTACCTGGACATCGTCACGATCAACCTGGTGCTGATGTCGGCCGCGATTCTCGGGGACACGGTGGGATATTGGCTGGGACGCAAGACCGGCCCCCACATCTTCAACCGCCCGGATTCGCGCCTGTTCAAACGCGAGTACCTGCTGCGTACGCAGGAGTTCTACGAGAAGCACGGCGGCAAGACCATCGTCTACGCGCGCTTCATCCCCATCATCCGAACCTTCGCCCCGTTCGTGGCCGGAGTGGGGGAGATGCGCTACTCGCGCTTCCTGTTCTTCAACATCTTCGGCGGCATCGGGTGGGTCTTTGCCCTGACCATGCTGGGGTATATGCTCGGCTCGGTGCCCCTGGTGCGCGCGCACTTCGAAAAGGCCATCGTGCTGATCATCCTGGTTTCGCTGCTGCCGGTGGCGATTGAGGGATGGAAGGCGCACCGCGGCAAGCGCGCCCGTTGAGACCACGGCGGCCCCGGTTTGTGCTTACATAGGGATTTATGAGCCAATACTTCCCCCTCGCCGCGATCACCGACGAATTCTCGCCGGACCTGGAAACGGCTGTCCGCTCGATGACGGAACTCGGCATGAAAGCGGCCGAGTTGCGCATGGTGTTCGGGAAGAACATCATCAACCTGACCGATGAGGAGCTGGAGCGGGCCCTGGAGATCGTGAAATCCCGCGGGCTGGAGATCATCTCGCTGGCATCGCCGCTGCTGAAATGCGTGCTGCCGGATGCTCCGGAGGTGGACGCCCGCTTCCAGCAGGACATGTTCGCCGCCACCCAGACGATTGAAGATCAGCCGCGCATGGCGGCGCGTGCCTTCGAGTTGGCGAACCGTACGGGCGCGCGCGTGATCCGGGTGTTCTCCTACTGGCGCACGGTGGAGCCGGAGAAATGCTTCAGCCGCATCGTGGATGCGTTGGGCGAACTGGCCGAGCAGGGGCGCCGGCACGGCGTGATCATCGGGCTCGAAAACGAGCATGCCTGCAACATCGCCACCGGCGCGGAGGCGGCCAAACTGATGCGGGCCATCAACCATCCCAACCTGAAGATCGTCTGGGACCCGGCCAATGCGCTGGTAGCGGGTGAAGCGCGGCCCTTCCCCGATGGCTACCGGCAGTTGCCCGCCGGCTCGATTGTGCACGTGCACGCCAAGGACTGCACGGTGGACGGCCAAAAGGCCAACTGGCTCGAGATCGGCGAAGGCGCCATCGACTGGCCGGGGCAGGTGCGCGCGCTGGTCGAAGACGGTTACAAGGGTTACATCAGTCTGGAAACCCACTGGCCCGGTCCGGGAGGCGACAAGCACATGGCCAGCGTCATCTGCGGCCGCCACTTGAAAGCCCTGGTGGCGACAGCTTGAAGGCCCTGGTGGCGTCAGCGTAAGGGAAGAAGCGGGCCTCCCACGTTTAGCGCGGCGGGAGGCCTCTACGTGCCCGGGGCTTCGCAGCCGGAGAAGATCTCGCGCGCCAGGTTGGCAAGCCGCCCGCTGCCGGCCAGGCGAAATTCGTGTTTCATGCTCCGCACGGCC
Organism: Bryobacteraceae bacterium; assembly: GCA_041685075.1. GTDB lineage: Bacteria > Acidobacteriota > Terriglobia > Bryobacterales > Bryobacteraceae > JAMCRM01. Next base: position 5,277 of record JAWLGN010000158.1, on the reverse strand, counting down.
GTCTCGGTTCGAGTGGACCGCACCACGCGGCCCGTCACCACCAGGCGCATCGGGTAGCCGTTCAGTTGGTACGGCCATTCCACCCACAACTCCGCAATCATGCCCATCGGCAGAACCTGGTCCGTGGTAAACGCGATGCCTCCACTGCTCATATTGCGCGTCTGCCCGGATCCCATGTCCAGCAGGCGTCTGCCGCGGGTGACTTTGTACTTCAATTCCAGGCTGACCGGATAACGGCGGCTGCGGCGTCTATCGCCGCCGATGAGCTCGATATTCTGATGGCGATCCGTCATTTTCCTGCGAACAGTATCCATTCACTTGGCCCGCGCTACCAGTAATGCGGGTACCAGATAGAGGACCAGTACTTCGGTCCCCGCGCGCGCGAATGCTGCCGCGGCACCGGCGCGTGATATTCTGGAACCAATAAGAGGGTGGTGAATGCGTTTCCGCTACGCACTATTCGCCGGTATGGCGGTGCTGTCTGCCGCGGGGTTCGCGTTTCAATCCGGGTTTCGCCAGTTTCGAGGTGTGGAGGATCAACCCGCCCCGCTTCCGCACGATGCCCATGAGAAGACCGAGTTCGCCTTCGCGCGCCTGATGTACCCTTCGGGCCGATGGGGTTGGGGTTACCGGGGAAGCTGGGCGACGGACTATCCCAAGGCCGACAGGCAGTTCATTCAAGGAATCCGGCGCCTGACCCGCATCCACACGCGCTCCACCGAGCAGGTAGTCGATCTCGACAGCGACGAAATTTTCAACTGGCCCTGGGTCTATGCGGTGGAGCCCGGCCGGTGGAACCTGACCGATGCGCAGGTGAGGAAGCTGCGCGAGTATCTCATGCGCGGCGGCTTCCTGATGTGTGACGATTTTCACGGCACGCACGAATGGGAAGTCTTTATGGCCAGCATGAGCCGGGTTTTCCCCGATCGGCCGGTGGTCGAAATCGATAACGCCGACGCGATCTTTCACGTCTTGTACGATCTGGACGAGCGGTTTCAGGTGCCGGGGATTCAGTACCTGTACACCGGGCGGACCTATGAAAAGGATGGAGTGGAGGCCCGCTGGCGGGGCATCTACGACGATAAGAATCGCATTATGGTGGCGATCTGCTTCAACCAGGACCTGGGCGATGCCTGGGAATGGGCGGATTCGCCCAGATATCCGGAAAAACTGGCATCGCTGGCATACCGGGTAGGAATCAACTACATCATCTACGCGATGACGCATTAGGGGACCCCGAGGGGGCGGCATACCTCTGGACATGTTCGAACTCCTCTTCAAATATCCGGGCGCGCTCTTTTCGCGGGGGCAGTTCGTGCTGTTGGCGCCGTGGCCGGTGTGGGTGCTGGGGGCGGCTGCGGTGTTGGCGGCGGCGCTGCTGTGGTGGCATGTGCGGCGGCATCGTGGGGGCCTGGCCCGGGCGCATGCGGCGGCCATCTGGGGGCTCCAGACGGCCCTGGTGGCGCTGCTGCTGCTGCTGTTATGGCGGCCGGCGATCAGCGTGGCGACGCTACGCCCGCAACAGAACGTCGTGGCGGTGTTGGTGGACGATTCGCGCAGCATGGCCATGGAGGACGGCGGATCGACGCGCCTGGCGCAGGCCGTTGGGGCGCTGGATGATGGGCTGCTGGCGGCGCTCCAGGAACGCTTCCAGGTGCGGTTGTACGGGCTGGGCGCGCAAGTGCGGCGTATCGGCAAGCTGGAGGAACTACGCGGCGAGCAGCCTGCTACGCGACTTGCCGAAGGGCTCGAGCAGGTGCTGGCGGAATCGGCAACCCTGCCGCTGGGCGCGGTGGTGCTGCTGAGCGACGGCGCGGAGAACAGCGGTGGCATCGGGCTCGAAGCTATGGCCGCCATCCGGAGGCGGCGCATTCCGGTGCACACGGTCGGCTTGGGGCGCGACCAACCGGCCAGGGACGTGGAGATTGAAGATGCCGTGCTTCCAACGCGCGTGCTGCCGGATTCGCGCCTGACCGCGCAGGTCTCGCTGCGTGCCTACGGCTATCAGGGGCGGAAAGCGCGGCTGGCGGTCCGGGACGGCGACCAGGTGCTGGCCTCCGAAGAAATCGCGCTCGAAAACGACGGAGCGCTCCAGACCCATGCCCTGACCTTCAACGCCGGACGCGCGGGACCGCGCAGCCTGCGCGTCGCCATCGAGCCGCTGGACGGCGAAGAGAACGCGGAAAACAACGCCATCACGCGCCTGGTGGACGTGCGCGCCGCCCGCCCGCGCATCCTCTACATCGAAGGCGAGCCGCGCTGGGAGTTCAAATTCATTCGCCGCGCCGCCGAGGAAGACCGCAGCCTGGAACTGGTGAGCCTGCTGCGGACCACCGAGAACAAGATCTACCGCCAGGGAATTGCGAGCGCCGGTGAGCTGGAGCACGGCTTCCCGGGAACCGCCGAGGAACTGTTCGCTTACCAGGGGCTGATCGTGGGCGGCGTGGAGGCAGGTTATTTCACGCCCGCGCAGCAACAACTGATCCGCGACTTCGCCGGGCTGCGCGGGGGCGGGGTGCTGTTTCTCGGCGGGCGCTTTGGTCTCTCCGATGGTGGATGGCAGCACTCGCCGGTGGCGGAAATCCTGCCTGTCGGACTGCGGGATGCCAGGGACACCTTTCACCGCAGTTTGACGGGCTATGAACCGACACCCGCCGGGCTGGCCGGGGTGATCTGCCGGCTCGAGGAAAACGGCGCGCGCAACGCCGAGCGCTGGAAGAAGATGCCCGCGCTGGCCAACTGGAACGAGACCGGCGAAGCCAAGCCCGGCGCGGTGGTTCTGATGGAGAGCGTTCCCGAGGACCGGCGGCGCATGCCGCTGCTGGCCGTGCAGAACTACGGGCGCGGGCGTACGGCGGTCTTCGCCACCGCTGGCTCCTGGCGGTGGAAGATGCTCCAGGAGCACACCGATCGCAGTCATCATGCTTTCTGGCAACAGTTGCTGCGCTACCTGGTGAACGAGACTCCGGGGCAGGTGACGGGATCCACGCCGCAGCCTGTGATCTCCGATGCCGGCCGCGTGGAGTTGCGCGCCGAGGTGCGGGACAAGGGGTTTCAGCCGCGCGCGGACCTGAGCGTGGAGGCGCGCATCACCGGGCCGGACGGCACCGCTACCGCGCAACTCGCGCCGCGGCCGCTCGAAGAGGGCGTCTACAGCTCCGAGTGGCACGCCGACAGGCCGGGCGCGTACGTGGTGGAGATTGTGGCGAGGCAAGGCGAGCAGGAAATCGGGCGCGACGTCTTCCAGTTTCGCCGCGAGGACGGCGCCGCCGAACACTTCCGCACCAGCCGGAACCGCGAGCTGCTGGAGAAACTCGCGCAGCAGACCGGCGGCAACTACTACAACCCCGATAGTGCGCGGAAGCTGGCCGGAGAAATTTCCTACTCGGAAGCGGGCATCACCACGCGAGAGACCCGGGACCTGTGGAACATGCCGGCGGTTTTCCTGCTGGCCCTGATGCTGCGCGGGTCGGAGTGGCTGCTGCGGCGGAAGTGGGGCGTGATATGAGAGTCATTGTGCTGGCGCTGGCGATGGCGGCGGCGGCTCCGGCGGCCACCCACTACCTGACGGTCACCGGCCTGGGCGGTGAGCCGGATTACGAGCAGCGCTTCGTGGGCTGGGCCAAAGATATCGGGAATGCGCTGAAAGATGCCGGCGGAGGCGTCCAGAGCCAGACCCTCATCGCGCCGCGTCGCGAGCAGCTCCGTCGAGCCCTGGAGGAGCTCGCGCAGCGGGCGCAGCCGGATGATGAGCTGGTCCTCATGCTCATCGGCCACGGCACCTACGACGGCCACGAGTACAAGTTCAACCTTCCGGGGCCGGACGTGACGGCCGAAGAACTGGCGGCGCTGCTGGGGCGCATTCCCGCCAAACGTCAACTGGTGGTGAATACGAGCAGCGCGAGCGGCGCATCGCTGAAGGCGCTGGCCGGCGACGGCCGCCTGGTCATCTCGGCGACCCGCACCGGCACGGAGAAGAATGCCACGGTCTTCGCACGCTACTGGGCCGAGGCGTTGCGCGAGCCGGCGGCGGACACCGATAAGAACGAAACGGTTTCGGCGCTTGAAGCCTTCCAGTATGCCGAGCGCAGGGTGAAGTCGTTCTACGAGACCGAGAAACGCCTGGCGACCGAGCATCCCGTGATGGAGGCCTCCGGCGCGGCCGCCTTCCCGCTGCTGCGGCGGGGCCGCAACGCCGCCGCCGCGCTGGATTCCGGCAAGGCGAAGCTGTTGGCCAAAAAGGAAGACCTGGAGCTGCGCATCGACCGGCTGAAATACAACAAGGCCGCGCTGGCGCCGGAGGAATACAAGAAGCAGTTGACCGCGCTGCTCGTGGAGCTGGCGGAAACCCAGGAGGAGCTGGACCGGTGACCGCGTTGCGCTTCTGGGTCTGTCTCGTGCTTGCGGCAGCGGGGCTGTGCGCCCAAAGCCTGGACCGCGCCGAAGCGCTCTGGAAACAGGGGCGCTACCGTGAGGCCAACGATGCCTTCCGCGCCGCCGTGGCGGCCAACCCGAAGAATCCCGATTACCACGTGCGTTGGGGCCGCTTCTTCCTGGAGCGCTTCCAGCCCAAGGACGCAGAGGCGGAGTTCAATGAAGCGCTGGCCATCCGAAAGGACCACCCCGGCGCTCTGCTGGGGCTCGCGCTGGTGGCTTCGGAAAGCTTCGATGCGCGCGCGGTGAAGCTTGCGGAGCTGGCCCTGGAGGCCGATCCGAAGCTGGTGGAGGCGCGCGAACTGCTGGCTCGGCTGGCGCTCGAGGACACCGATCACGCGCGCGCGGCTGCCGAGGCGGATAAGGCGCTGGCCATCTCGCCCGATGCGCTCGATGCCATGGCCGTTCGCGCCACCATCGACCTGCTCGAGGACAAGCCCGGGACGCCGTGGATCCGGCGTATCCTGGAGCGCAACCCGCGCTACGGAAAGGCCTACGAGACCATCGGCCGATTCTTCGTGTTGAACCGCCGTTACGAGGAGGGTATCGCCTGGTTCCGCAAGGCGCTGGAGATAGCGCCGGAGCTATGGAGCGCGCGCTCGCAGCTCGGCATCAACCTGATGCGGCTGGGCCGCGACCAGGAGGCGCGCGAGCACCTGGAAGCCTGCTATCACAACGGCCACCAGGATGCCGCCACGCGCAACACCCTGACGCTGCTCGACAGCTACCGCAACTTCGAAACCTTCCGCAGCGGCAACGTGATTCTGAAGCTGCATAAGCGGGAAGCCGCGCTGCTGCGGCCCTACTTTGAAGCCGAAACAAAGCGCGCCATGGCGGTGTATG
>JAWLGN010000157.1:0-12375 GCA_041685075.1 Bryobacteraceae bacterium | reverse complement strand
GACTCAGGGTGATGACGTCGTCCACGGTGCCCTGCCGCGAGATGAACTTGAAGAACTCGCCCGTGGCCAGGGTGCCGAAGTAGTCGTTGTAGTTGCTGTCGCGCTTATAGAAGCTGAAGCGCGCGAAGAGGCGCTGCCGGTCCCCTATGTTCTGGTCGGCGCGGATGGTGTGGGTGTAGTAGGTCACCGGCTCGAGCAGCCCCGGGTTGTTGTGATTGTTGGTACCGAGCGCTGTGCCGGTCTGCGGGCTGAACGGCTCGGCGGGCCAGTAGTTGCGGATCTTCCTGGCGAAATCCGTAATCATGCTGGCGGGGATCTGGTTTCCGGGGAAGGGCTGGCGCCGGATGGTGTTGCCGTCCAGCACGCCGCTGAAGGGGTTATAGATCTGGTAGGCGGAGCCGCCGGCGGCCAGCACGCCGGAGAAATCGCCGTTCCACTGCGCTTCCGTCGGCACCGCGCAGTTGGCGCCGCAGTTATTCCGCGGCCGCGACTCGTGAATGCCTTCGTAGCCCCACATGAAGAAGGTCTTGTTGCGGCCGTCGTAGAGCTTCGGGATCCACACCGGGCCTCCCAGGTTGGCCCCCCACCGGTCGTAGGTGTAGTCGGGCTTGGGGCGGCCCTGCCGGTTGTTGAACCAGTCGTTGGCGGTCAGGGCGGGAGTCCACTTGGCGTAGGAAGCGGCGCCGTGCAGGTCGTTGGTGCCGGACTTGATGGCGATATTGATGACGCCGCCCTGCGTGTTTCCGAACTGGGAATCGAAGGTGGCGGTCTGCACCCGGAACTCCTGCACGATGTCGGCCGGCGGCACGTAGCTGGAGATCACCTCGTTCTCGTTGGCCGTGGCGGTGCTGGGCACGCCGTCGATGGTAATGTCGCTGCGATTGGTGCGGACGCCGCTCATGGCGTATCCGGCGATGTGGGTGGGTTCGAAGGGCCGGTTTAGGGTGGCGGCGCCCGCGTTGAACGAAACGCCGGGCGTCAACCCCACTAGGGCGAAGGGCTGCCCGTGCGCGATGGGCAACTCGGCCACCCGCCGCGGGTCCACCACCTGCCCGACAGAGGCGGTCGAGGTGCTTAGCAGCGGCGTCTCGCCCGTTACCGTGACGCTTTCCGCCGCGGCGCCGATTTCCAGGTTGAAGTCTACGGCGATACGGTCGTTCACCCGAACCTCCACCTGGTCCCGCACCGCTTTTTTGAAGCCCTCGGCCTCCACTTCGATGCGGTACAGGCCGGGAATCAGAAACGACGCCTGGTAGCTCCCCGCCTCATTGGCCTGTAGCGAGAGTCGGGTTCCCATGGCGATGTTGGTGACGACTACCGTAGCGCTTGGAATGGCAGCACCCGTGGGGTCCAGGATAGTGCCGGTGACGGTTCCCCGGGCTTCCTGGGCCAGGGCGCGGTTTGCGTATGGCGGCAACAAGGCCGCACAGCCTAACAGGACCAACAGGGCGGTCGATCCAAAGCGGAATGGCATGCTGACTCCTTTCGATGGTTCAACTCCCAGCCGCAACCGGTACACGGCGGCCGCCGGCCCTCTCGCCAGGCTGCGCCGGGTCCTTCCGGCTGCGGTACGATATCTGCCTGAGGCAACAATGCACTCGCGGCCGGCAGGCTGCAATGAAGGGGCGGTAAAAAGACGGTAAGAAATCGGTAAGTCGGTAATGGCGGCGTCTTGAAAACAAAGGCGTTCTACATGTTCGGCCGCTATGCGGTCGACCCCGAGGCCAAAATCGTCCTGGAAGAGGGGCAGCCCCTGCGTCTCACCCGCAAGGTGGTGGAGACGCTGCTGGTGCTGGCCGAGAACTCCGGGCGCGTCGTCCCCAAGGAAGAGCTGATGTCCTCCATCTGGCCGGACCGGATGGTGGACGAGGCCAATCTCAAGCAGAACATCGCGGTCATCCGGCGGGCCCTGCCTATCGCGCCGGGCTGTCCCGGGCACATCGAGACCTATCCCGGCCGCGGCTACCGGATGGTAGGGCCGGTCGCCATCGAAGACAACCAACCGCAGGCGGCGGCAGCCAGGCCTCGAGCGCAACGCGCGCGGCCGCTGCTGGTGGCCTGGACGGCCGTAGCCTCGCTGGCGCTGGGGGTGGTGGGGTGGGCCCTGTTGAACAAGGATGCCCCTGAAGCGAACTTTCGCGTGGCGCCTGTAACCCGGCTGCCCGGCAAGGAGTTTCAGCCCGCCGTTACCGGGGACGGCCGCAAGGTGGCGTTCGTCTGGGTGGAGGAGAGGTCCGGGAAGTCCGGCATCTGGATTCAGACCGCCGGCAGCGCCAATCCTTTGGCCGCCACCCGCCAGGACGGCCGGTACACCAGTCCCGCGTGGGACCCCGCCGGCGAGCGGCTGGCTTACCTGCGGATGGGCGCCTCCTCCACCGATGTTCTGATTGCGGAACCGGGCGGCAGCGAGCGGCTGCTGGCCTCACTGCCATCCCCCGACTTCGGTTACGACTACCGGCAGCTCGACTGGTCGCCCGACGGCCGGTGGATCGCGGTCTCCCATGCCGACTCCCTGGAGCTGCCGCTGGGACTGTCGCTCATCGACACCGCCACCGGCGAGCGCCGCCGGCTTACCCAGCCCGAGGACACCGTCGGCGGCGACCTCGATCCCCGCTTCTCCCCCGACGGCCGGTACATCTCGTTCGTGCGCCTGATTCACCGTTCCAACCAGGAACTCTTCCTCCAGCGCCTGGACGGAAGCCCGCCCCGGCAACTCACCCACGATGGCCGCCAGATCTCCGGTCATGACTGGAGCGCCGGGGGCAAGCGCATCGTGCTGGCGTCCGACCGCGGCGGCGAGTTTCGCCTGTGGCGCATGGACCCGCTGGCCGTATCGCCGCAGAAGAGCCTGCGGGCGCTCGGCATCTTCGCCGGCTTCCCGATGCAACTCTCGCTGGCCAGGAGCGACGCCACCCTGGTCTATTCCGTGTCCCACCAGGACCGCAACATCTGGCGCCTGGATTTGAAGAAGCGGACCTGGACGCCCGTGGTTGCCTCCACCGGGCAGGACGCCTCCCCGCAGTACTCGCCCTCGGGCGACCGCATCTGCTTCCGTTCCGACCGCTCCGGCGAAGAGCAGCTCTGGGTCAGCCGTGCCGACGGTTCCGACCCCACGCCCGTCACCCGGGGGCCTTACTTCCCTTCGGTGGGCCGCTGGGCGCCCGACGGCGGCGCCATCGTCTTCAACAACGCCCGCACGCGCGAGATCTTCATCGCCTCGCCGGGTCCCTCGGGCGCCTGGACCGTGCGGAGCCTGGGGGCGCGCGGCGTGCACCCGGTCTACTCCCCCGGCGGCGAATGGATCTACGCGGGAGCCGACGAGAGCATCCTGCGCATCCCCGCCGCCGGCGGCCGGCCCGAGGAAGTGGTGAAGGCGCGCGGGCTGTCGCTGGCGGCATCGCCCGGCGGCCGCTTCCTTTATTTCATGCGGGAACCCTACGGCAGCAGCATCTGGCGGGTGGCGCTGGAGGACGGCACCGTGACCAAAGTGATGGACGGAGTGGTGGCGGGCTGCACGAGTTGCTGGGACGTCGACGAGAGCGGCATCTACTATCTGGGCAGCCAATCCCGCGCGCTCGAAAGCCAGACCATCAACTACTACGACTTCGCCACCGGCCGGTCCCGCCAGGTAGCCCGCTACCCGGAGCCGCTCTCGCCGCTCGGCAGCGGGCCGTTTTCGCTCTCCCCGGACCGGCGTTATCTGCTCTGCGTGCGGCTGGAACCCTCGCCCAGCGACCTGATGCAGGTGCAGCCCTTCGAGTAATCAGTCCGGGCGCAGTTCGCGGGCCAGGTCTTCCAACACCTCGGCGCGCCGCTCGCCTTCAAAATCGCGCTCCAGCCGGCGCAGCGCCACCCCCACCACGTCGCGATGATGGAGTTTCGCGCCGAAACCTTCCTTCTCCGCCAGCCGCAGCCAGAGCTGATGCACGCGGCTCACGTCCTCCGGCCACAGGCGCGGCGGATGCGGGCCCAGGTTGACGTAGATCGACCGCCGGTTGGGGGCGATCACCTCCAGGGAGAACGGATGGCGCGGTTCCGGCAGCCGCTCCCAGGCCAACCCGATACGCCGTGCCAGTTCGCGCGACTCCATCTTCGGCGAGACGCCCGTCACCAACCGCGCCGCCTGCAGTCGCGCCGCCGTCTGCACCATGGCGTCGAAGGGGTTCACCCCGGGCACCACCAGCAGGTCCACGTGCTTGCCCTCCTTTTCCGCCAGGGCTACCACGCGGGTGAACAGCTCGCGCTCGTAGTCGGTGAAGATCTGGTCTTCGGCCAAATCGTACTCGCCGCCGGTCTGGGCGGGCCGCACGGTCATCACCACGATGTCGTGCCGGAGGACGTTGGTCTTGGCCAGCACGGCGCGCAGGTGGGCCATCTGGTGATAGTCCCGCGCGGCCACCAGCACGCAGCCGGGACGGGCCTCGATGCTGTGGCGGTCCACCTCCGGCTGGTGCTCCAGGTTGAACACTTCGAGCGCCTGCGCGTGCTCGTGCCGCTTCCGCGCGTTCACGCGCTCGGAAATGGTGAAGACCACGAAAAGCGCCGCCGTGAAGCTCACCCCGTAGACGGTCGCCAGCTTCTTGGTGAGGAGGTTCCCGACCGCCACTACCAGCAGCACGAGTGTAATGGCGATCAGCCCCAGGGGGATCTCGCGCCCGCCGACCCGCGGGTTGAGCGGCGTCTTGTACTCCTGGTCGTGCCGCTGGAAGCGCAGGAACAGCACCCCCAGGGATTTCATAAAGAAGCTCCACACCACGCCGAAGGCATACGCCTCGCCCAGCAGGTAGACGTCGCCCCGGCTGTACAGGATGGTGAAGAGCTGGAGCAGCGCCACCGTATTGATCATCCGGTAGGTGGTGCCGAAGCGCCGGTGCGGCTTGCGGAACCAGTCCATCAAAACGCCGTCCTCGGCGATCCGGTTGAGAATGCCGTTGGCGCCGATCAGAGCGGTGTTGGCCGCGCCGGAAAGAATCAGGGTGCCCACCAGCACGACGAAGACGTGGAAGAGCAGGGTGAGAGCCTGGGGACCCGCCAGGTGCATGGCCAGCCCGCCGAGCAGGTTATCCGTGTAGTTGTGCCGCGCCGCGTCCGGGATGATGAAGCCTGCGAATACCGTGATCACCCCGGTTGAAAACAGGGCGTAGAGGCACACCAGGTTGGCCGCGCGCCTGAGGTTCCTCATCTTCGGGGCGGCGATCTCGCGATAGACCTGCGCCAGGGTTTCGAAGCCGCTCATCGACAGGATCGAGTGGCCGAAGGCGATCACCAGCCCGATGGCCCCGATGCCCGGCAGGAAGGTGCCCTCCAACCATCCCACCGCCTCGGGGCTGAAATCCAGGTGGCGAGGCAATGGCGCGGGCGGGGTCTGGGCGGGGCCGCGAACCAGCAGCGTCAGGGGGCACCACAGCAGGAACAGCACCACCATTACGGTCGTGATCTGCATGATCCGTAAGGCCTTGCCGCTCGACTCCCGGATGCCCTTGGTGTTGGTCCACCAGAAGTACGCCGTCACCAGCGTGCCGAAGACCATGGCGAAACCGTTAGGGGTCACATGATAGCCCAACTGCATCGATTCACCGATCTCGTTGAGCAGCCGCGCCAGGTAGTGCCCCGCGCTCACGGTACTGATGGGACCGGTGAGAACGAAATCGAAGATCAGCGCCGAAACCGACAGCCGGGCCATGAACGGCCCCATCGAGTCCCGCACCACCACGTACACCCCGCCGCGCACGAACATGCCGCAGCTTTCGAGGTACACCGAGCGCACGGCGAAAGCGAAAAACATCACCCCCAGGATGAACCAGGGGGCGCTCGCGCCGATGGCGCGTTCGGCGATGCCGCCGGCATAGAAGGCCGAGGAGGCCATGTCGCTGAGGACGATGGCCGCGGCACGCCAGAAAGAGATGAATGCCAGCGCCACGGTGGTGGCTACCACCACTTTCGCGGCGGGCGCGCTTCGCCCCTCCGGAGGTGTCATGACACACCTCCGGCGGCCTGCGCACAAAGGCTGGTTGTCACAGGGGATGGCTCCTTCCGCCCATAAAGGACGCTCTCAAATTCGCCTGCGAGGTTAGCTGACGGGCTAGAGCTTGAAAGTACTCCGTCCATTTCCGGACTGCGCCCCTACGGCCTGGGTCCCCCGCCTCCGAGTGGAGTTCGGCACCCACATCATAGCAGAGACCCGTTGCCGCGGGTTAGGCTGAAATCGTGAGTCCGGCCGAACTGGCACGCCGCATCGTCGAGAGGCTCCGCGCCGCGGGGCACAGCGCCTGGCTGGTGGGCGGTTGCGTACGCGATCGCCTGCTGGGCCGCGAGGCGGAGGACTACGACGTGGCCACCGACGCCCGCCCCGAGCGCATCATGGCGCTGTTCCCCCGGTCCGGCCACGTGGGGGCGCATTTCGGCGTGGTGCTGGTGCGCGCCGAGGGCTGTGAAGTGGAGGTGGCCACCTACCGCAGCGAGCACGCGTACAGCGACGGCCGCCACCCGGACGCGGTCGAGTTCGAAACCGATCCCCGCAAGGACGCCCTGCGCCGCGACTTCACCGTGAACGCGCTTTTTCAGGACCCCTTTACCGGAGAAGTGCTGGACTACGGGGGCGGGCAGGCGGATCTCGAGCGGCGGCTCATCCGGGCCATAGGCGATCCCGCGGAGCGGTTCGCCGAAGATCGCCTGCGGCTGCTGCGCGCCGTGCGCTTCGCCGCGCGCCTGGGTTTCGAGATCGAACCCGCCACCATGGAAGCCATACGGCAGTCGCGCACCCTGATCCACACCGTCTCGGCGGAGCGCATTCGCGACGAGCTGGTGCGCATCCTCACCGAAGGCGCGGCGCGGCGCGGCTTCGAGTTGCTGGATGAGGCCGGCCTGTTGGAGGAGATTTTGCCCGAGGTGGCGGCCATGAAGGGCGTCCAGCAGCCGCCCGAGTATCACCCCGAGGGCGACGTGTGGCGCCACACTTTATTGCTGCTCGAACGCCTCGATCGCCCCACCCCCACCCTGGCGCTGGGCGCGCTGCTGCACGACGTGGGCAAACCCGCCACCTTCCGGGTGGCCGAACGCATCCGTTTCGACGGCCACGTGGAGGCGGGAGTCAAGATCGCCCGCGATATTCTCGAACGGCTGCGCTTTTCCCGGCACGACACCGCGCAGGTGCTGGCCCTGGTGGCCAACCACATGCGCTTCAAGGACGCGCACAACATGCGGGCCAGCACGCTGAAGCGCTTCATGCGCCTGCCGCGCTTCGAGGAGCACCTGGAGCTGCACCGGCTGGACTGCCTGGCGAGCAACGGGCGGCTGGATACCTGGCAGATGGTGAAGTCGCGCTATGAGCGAATGCCGCCGGAGGAGCTGAAACCTCCGCCCCTCATCCGCGGGGATGATCTTATCGCCGAAGGTTACCCGCCGGGGCCGGCCTTCACCCGCATCCTGGCGGCGGTGGAAGACGCCCAACTGGAGGGACGCATCACCACGCGCGAAGAGGCCCTGGCGCTGGTGCGCGACCAGTTCGGCGCCCCTACGCCGGCCGGTAGCTGAACACCATGTACAGCACCACGGCCACGATGACGAAAATCGCGCTGGCCGCGATGCATTCCAGAACCAGGACCTTCCGGTCGTCCAGTTCGGGCTTCGCCATACACCCACCTCCCGGGGCCGAATGTGGTTTCTAATCTACGCTCCCGCCGCCGGCCCTGTCAATCCCCGTGCGCTTTCCGGCTTGCGCACCGCTTTTACAGCTTCAGCGACTTCAAGTATTCCCGGAACTCCTGGCCCAGGTCGTGGCGGCGGAGGGCGAACTCCACGGTGGCCTTCAAAAAGCCCAGCTTGTCGCCGGCATCGTAGCGCGTGCCCTCGAAACGGTAGGCGTAGATCGGGCGGCTGCGCAGCAGGTGTTTCAGCGCGTCGGTGAGTTGCACTTCGGAGCCGGCGCCCGGCTCGATGGCCGAAATGGAATCGAAAATCTCCGGCGTCAGCACGTACCGTCCGATGATCGCCAAATTCGAAGGCGCATCTTCCTTGGTGGGTTTCTCCACCATGCTGCGGATGCGAAACACGCGGTCGCGCGAACCGTTGTGCGCGATCGGCTCGGCGTCCACCACCCCGTAAGCTGAAATCTTGTCCGGCGGAACCTCCATCACCGCCAGCACCGGCGCGCTGAAGAACTCGTATATGTCGAGCAATTGCCGCAGGCAGGGCGTTTCGGCGTCGATCACGTCGTCGGCAAGCACTACGGCGAACGGTTCTCCGGCGATCAATTCGCTGGCGCGCAGCACCGCGTGGCCCAGCCCCAGGGCTTCCTTCTGCCGTACGTAGGCGACGTTGATCATATCGGAGACGTTCCGAACGATCGAGAGCAACTCTTTCTTGTTGCGCGACTCCAGCAGGTACTCCAGCTCGAAGCTCACGTCGAAGTGGTCTTCAATCGCCGATTTCCCACGTCCGGTGACGATGATGATGTTCTGAATCCCGGAGTGCAGCGCCTCTTCCACGCCGTACTGAATGATCGGCTTATCCACCAGCGGCAGCATCTCTTTAGGCTGCGCCTTGGTGGCGGGGAGGAAGCGGGTTCCCAACCCGGCGGCCGGGAACACCGCTTTACGTACTTTCACAGGCATCAATTCCAGTTTGTGCGAGCGACGTTCGATTCGCAACTGCGAGCTGCCGCCCGTCTTCTGTGCGATTCCTAACATCCGCCCGGTGCGCGGCCGCCCGGGGCTGTGCTATTTATGGGCGTAACGCTCAGGAAACTACCATGGCATACGTGATTGCGGAACCCTGCATCGGCACCAAGGATACGGCGTGCGTGGACGCCTGCCCGGTCGATTGCATCCATCCCAAGAAGGACGAAGCCGAATTTGAAGAGTCCGAGATGCTCTACATCGACCCGGTGGAGTGCATCGACTGCGGGGCCTGCGTGCCCGTCTGTCCCGTTTCGGCCATCTTCGCGCTCGACGATCTACCCGAAAAGTGGAGCGAGTTCACCGCCCGCAACGCCGCCTATTACGGCCGGTAGGTGGCGCTCGCCCTATCGGTCTCCCACAACTTGACCGCGCTCACCGCGGCTCTGCCGGCGGGCAGCCCCTTGGACAGTTCCTCGTAGATGTACCGGGCCATGTTCTCGGCCGAGGGGTTTAGGGTGTCGAACGGCGGAACTTCGTTGAGAAAGCGGTGGTCCATGCGCTCTACCACGGCGCCGAGCGCGCGCTTCACCTCCACGAAATCCAGCAGCAACCCGGCCTCGTCGAGTTCCTCGCCCGCCAGCGTCACCTCTACGCGATAGTTGTGGCCGTGCACGTTTTCGCACTTGCCCCTGTAGTTGCGCAGCGCGTGGCCGGCGGCGAAGGTCTGTTCCACGGTAATCTCAAACATCGAAAAACTTCTCCACGTCGTCGATGCGGGTGGTGAACCCGTAGTCCGGCAGGCTGTCGAAAAACACCTGGCCGTAGCGCATACGAGTGATGCGATTGTCCAGCATCACGAGCACGCCACGATCCGTGCGGCTACGGATAAGGCGCCCAAAGCCCTGCTTCAGTGCGATGACCGCCTGCGGGATCTGGTAATCGTAAAAGGGCTCCCCTCCCTCGCTGCGCACCCTTTCGATGCGCGCCTCGACCACCGGGTCGTTGGGCACCGCAAAGGGCAGTTTATCTATGATAACGCAGCTCAACTGTTCGCCCGGCACGTCCACGCCCTGCCAGAACGACATGGTGGCGAACAGCACCGCATTGGGCGTGGAACGGAACTCGTCCAGCAGCGCGCTGCGCGGCCCGGTGCCCTGCAGCAGCGTGGGGTAGTCGATCTCCAGCGACACCCGGTCGAACACCAGCCGCATCTGCTGGAAGCTGGTGAACAGCACGAACGCGCGCCCGCGGCTGTACCGGAGGATTCGCACGATCTCCTCCGATGCCTCCCGGGTGAACGCCGGGTTGCGCGGTTCGGGGAGATGCTGCGGCACGTAGAGCAGCGCCTGCTTCTGATAATCGAAATGACCGGGCACCATCAGGGTGCGGGCGTTGCTCACCCCCAGGCGCTTCCGCGCGAAATCGAATCCTCCCCCTACCGCCAGGGTGGCGGAGGTGAGCGCTACCGTATCCACCCGGTCGAAGAGGCGTTCGGCCAGGATGGGTCCCACGTCGATGGGGGTGGCCTGGAGATACACGCCGCGCCCCCTGCGCTCCACCCAGTAGACGTAGGCGCTATCGTCGCCTTCCATCACGAACTGGAGCGAGGAGGCCAGCTCCGCCGTGCGCATCTGGAGCGGCACGATCTCCGGCGGCGGGCAATCCAGCGTGCCCACGTGCGACTCCATCAACTCCAGCGCCGCCAGCAGCCCGCGGTACTCCTCTTCGTGCTGCTCGCAATAGGCCGCGCGGGCGCGGAAGGCGGCCCGTCCCTCGACCCCGCCGAACAGCCCGAAGAAGCGCAGCGCCAACTCGTCGAAGCGCTCGAGTATCCGCTCCAGTTCCTGGGAATGAAAGCTTTTGGCCTTGGCCAGCCGGTCTAAGTCGTGCCGCAGTTCCTGAAAGCGGTAGTTGCTCACCCCGCGCCCGAAGAACTGCCCGGCGATGTCTTCCACCTCGTGCGCTTCGTCGAGCACCACCGCCTGGTAGTCCGGCAGAATGCCGCCGTTCTCGCCGCTCTCCTCGCCGCGCCGCAGGGCCAGGTCGGCGAAAAACAGCGCGTGGTTCACGATGATGATGTCGCTCTCCTGCGCGCGCTGGTGCATGCGGGTGACAAAGCACTCCTCGACGCGCTTGCACTTTCTGAAGGTGCAGAGTTCGGCGCGTGCGTCGACCTTGGCCCAGGCGGTGCTGTGCTCCGGAAGCTTGCGGATCTCGGCGCGGTCGCCGGTCTCGGTGGTCTTCACCCAGTCCTGAATGATCTGGAAATCGGCCACCTCCTCCAGCCCGCTGAGCACCGGTTCGCGCTCGGCCTCGGCGATCTTTTGCAGGCAGGCGTAGTTGGAGCGCCCTTTCATGTAGCACACGGCCAGCGGCCTTTCGATATGCCGCTGGAGGAAGGGCACGTCCTTGAAGAAAAGCTGCTCCTGAAGGTTCTTGGTGGCTGTCGAGACCACGATGCGCCGGCCGGAAAGGATGGCGGGCACGAGATACGCCAGGGTCTTGCCCGTGCCCGTGCCGGCTTCGACGATCAGGTGCTTGCCGTCGGCCAGCGCCGCCTCCACCGCTTCGGCCATCTCCAGTTGTCCCGGCCGGTACTCGTAGTTGGGGTGCCATCGCGAGAGGGCGCCGTGCCGGGAGAAGAACCGGCGCGCCGAGGGCGTTGTTCTGGAGCCGGCGAGCATCGGGATACTAAGATTCTAATGCAGCGACCCGTCTCCTTGCCGTGGAACCCGCTGCAACACCGCCGATCGCGGGCCTCCAACGCGCTCCGGTGCGCGCGCCGAGCTTACAGGGGTTCCGGATGGACGGTGACGTCGGCGTCCGGCGCTACCTGCTGGATGACGCGCTCCACTTCGTCGGTCAGGGCATGGGCTTGCTGGAGCGTCTGGCTGCCGTCCACCAGCACGTGCACGTCGACGAAGAGGCGCGGGCCGGAGTAGCGCATCCGCACGTTGTGGCAGTTCTCCACCCCGGGCAGCGACTCGGCCGCGTCGATGATCCGCTGGGCCATGCCCGGCGGGGCGGTATCGAGCAGCGAGTGCACCGTGCGCATGCCCAATTGCATGCTCACCGACACCACGATGAGCGCCACCATGATGGCGGCCACCGCGTCGGCGTGCACCAGCCAGCCGAGGGCGGGGAACCACTCCGAGAGCTTCACGCAGACGAGCCCCAGGATCACCACCGAAGAACTCCAGATATCCGTGCGGAAGTGCAGGGCGTCGGCTTCCAGGGCCTGGCTGTTGTACTTGTGGGCGGCGCGGTACAGGGCGCGGGAGCGCCACACATCCACCACGATGGAGATTCCCATCACCAGGAAAGCCCAGATGGTGACCTCGAGTTCGACAGCGCCGGAGCGCAGCCGATCGACGGCGCCGGCGATGATCCACACGCAGGTGAGCAGCAGCAGGAGAGTCTCGAACAGCGCCGAGAGGTTCTCCACCTTGCCGTGGCCGTAGGTGTGCTCGAGGTCGGCCGGACGGGAGGAGATGCGCACCGCCAGCAGCGTCATGAGGGCGGCCACCAGGTCCAGGCCGGAGTGCGCGGCTTCCGCCAGAATACCCAGCGACCCGGTGCTCACCCCCACCACGATCTTCAGCAGGGTGAGCGCGACGGCCCCGGCCACCGAAACGGCGGCGACTCTCCGTTTTTCCCTCTCCCGCGCCGCCAACTCCATCACTACATATTCGCCCACTGGCGGCGCGGCGGGCAACGGATGGAGCGGAACTACACGATGGCCGCGTGGTTGGAGAGT
>JAWLGN010000156.1:0-12403 GCA_041685075.1 Bryobacteraceae bacterium | reverse complement strand
CCCCACAGCCGCTCCACCTCCTCCAGGCACTGCTGCACGGCTTCCACCGGGCGCCCCGCCGTCCGCAGGTAGACGTCGTGGATCACGGTGCCCTCGGCGTCGATCACCACCGCATTGGTCGAAACCGACCCGATATCCAGCCCCAGGTAGGCCGGAATCGGCCCGTCGCCCGGCGGCGGCGCGTACTGCGGCACGCGGTCGCGCAGCAGCACTACATCTTCCATGCTCAGCGGCTTGGCGTCGTGCACCTGCTCGCCGCCCTCGTGCTGCGCCAGCCGGTGGATCTCCACGAAGCTGCGCTTGCGCGTCTCGCCGGCTTCCAGAATTGCGGTCCCGATGGCCCCGCACCAGGCGTAGTGTTCCGGCACGAACAACTCCGCCTCGTTCACCGCGAAGGCCTCCCGCAGCGCCGCCACCACGCCCCGGTTCTGCGATACCGCCCCGATCAGCACCGCGGGCGTCTCCAGCTTGCGCCCCCGCACAATGCCGCTCTTGAAGTTGCGCGCCACCGCGTCGCACAACCCGCGCAGAATCGCCGCCGGCGAGTAGCCCTTCTGCTGGGCGTGGATCATGTCGCTCTTGGCGAAGACCGAGCAGCGCCCCGCAATGCGTGCGGCATGCCCGGCGGTGGCCACGATGTCCCCGACCTCCTCGACCGAGTACTGCATCCGCAGCGCCTGCTGGTCGATGAACGAACCGGTGCCCGCGGCGCACTCCCCGCTGCGGTCGTAGTCCAGGATGTTGCCGTCCTCGATCCGCAGGTACTTCGAGCTTTCCCCGCCGATCTCGAGTACGGTTTTCACCTGGGGATAAAAGGCCGCCACCATCCGGGCGATGGCCTTGAACTCGTTCTCGAAATACAGCCCCAGGATCTTGGCGATGGTGCGGGAACCCGATCCGGTCACCCGGATTCCCTCGATGAGCTTTTCCGGTACGCCTTCGTAGAGTTCCTGCAGCAGGTCGTAGGTGGATTGAATGGGGCTGCCGGCGATGCGGCGGTATTCGGAAAGCACCAGGGGCAGCCGCTCGCCGCCGGGCCCCTCCCACTCGGTAAGACGGAAGACCGGGTTGTTGGCGCAAAGCATGGATAGCACAGCCCGGTCCGCAGGCTGGCCCAGCGCAGCCAGTTTGAGCGAGATGGCGCCGATGTCGAGTCCGATGTTGATACCCATAGGGCCTGCCTGAGTTCCCATCATACGCGAGCGAATGAGCAATTCAAGGTCTCCAAATCCGAATGGCTGTTTTCCGCATTCTGCGCGCCGGTTTCGCCTCTGAACGGCGATGCCGCGTTATGCTGTCGGGATGAAGTATGTGGCCCTGCTGTGCCTGGCGGCGTCGCTCCAGGCCCTCGAGCCGCCGGCCTACGAGCCTTTGCCCCTGGGCTCCATCAAGGCGCGCGGGTGGCTGCTGCGGCAGATCGAGATCCAGGCCGGAGGTCTCAGCGGCCGGCTCGACGAGTTCTGGCCCTCCCTGGCGCCCGACAGCGGCTGGCTGGGCGGCGAGGGCGAAAGCTGGGAGCGCGGTCCCTACTACCTCGACGGCCTCGTCCCCCTGGCCTACACCCTGGACGACCCCCGCCTCATCGCCAAGGTCAAGAAGTGGGTCGAATGGACCATCGCCAACCAGCGTCCGGACGGCTCCATCGGTCCGCTCCACCAGAAGGACCCCAACCGCGCCGGCGACTGGTGGCCCAACTTCGTCATGCTCAAGGTGCTGGCGCAGTACCAGGAGGCCACCGGCGATCCGCGCATCATCCCCCTCATGGAGCGGTACTTCCGCTACCAGGCCGCCATGCTTCCCACCCGGCCGCTCTTCCGCTGGGCCGTCTACCGATGGGCCGATCAGCTCGTGAGCCTCTTCTGGCTTCACCAGCGCAAGCCGGATGATGCCTGGCTGGATCTCGCCCGCCTCCTCCATCGCCAGGGCTTCGACTGGCGCGCCCACTTCGCCGATTTCGCCTACCCGGAGAAGGTCACCAAGGAGCAGATCAGCCTCGCCACCCACGTGGTGAACAACGCCATGGCGCTCAAGACCTCCGCCCTGTGGTGGCGCATCTCCGGCGACGCCGCCGACCGCGACGCCGTCTACCACCAGCTCGCGACGCTCGACCGCCATCACGGCCAGCCCAACGGCGTCCACAGCGGCGACGAGCACTACGCCGGCCCCGACCCCACCCAGGGCACCGAGCTCTGCGCCGTCGTCGAGGCCATGTACTCCCTGCACCTCCTCACCGCCACCCTGGGGGACCCCGCCTTCGGCGACCGTCTCGAAAAGATCGCCTACAATCCCCTGCCCGGCACCTTCACCGCCGACATGTGGGCCCACCAGTACGACCAGCAGGCCAACCAGGTGCTCTGCAACGTCCACCCGCGCGCCTGGACCAACAACCGGCCCGACTCCAACCTCTATGGCCTGGAGCCCAACTTCGGCTGCTGCACCGCCAACATGCACCAGGGCTGGCCCAAGTTGGTCTCGCACCTATGGATGGCCACGCCCGACGGCGGACTGGCGGCGGTTGCCTACGCTCCCAGCGAAGTGCGCGCCCGCGTGGGCCGCAGCGGCGTCCGCGCCACCATCGCCGCCGATACCGAATACCCCTTCCGGGGCCAGGTGCGGCTGCGCGTCTCTCCGGCCGCGCCGGTGCGCTTCGAACTGCGGCTGCGCATTCCCCGCTGGGCCGAAGGCGCCCAGGTGCGGGTGAACGGCCGCGCCGAAACCAACGTGCGCCCCAATACCTGGCACCCCATCCTGCGCACCTGGCGCAAAGGCGACCGCGTGGAGATCTCCTTCCCCATGCGGGTGCGCGCCACCCGCTGGCACCGCCGCTCGGTGGCGCTCGAGCGCGGCCCCCTGGTCTTCGCCCTGCGCATCGGCGAAGACTGGCGCAAGATCAAAACCCACGGCCCCGCCGCCGATTGGGAAGTCCACCCCACCACCCCCTGGAACTACGCCCTGGCCATCGACCCCGCCCATCCCGAAGACTCCGTCAAGGTGGTGGAAAAGCCGCTGGGCGAGTACGTATTCAGCCCGCTCGGCGCGCCGCTCGAGCTGTACGCCAAAGCACGCCGCCTCTCCGGCTGGCAGCTTGTAAACGGCTCCGCCGGGCCGCTCCCCGAGAGCCCCGTCGAAAGCACCGGGCCATTGGAAGAGGTGGTGCTAATTCCTTACGGCTCTGCGAAGTTGCGCATTACGGCATTTCCCGTGCTTGCCCGGTAAAGGATGAGGTTTCGGTTACCCGGGCTGAGATGGGGCCAGTTCTTCTCCCGGGTCTACAACGCCATTTGGGACGACGCCGTATTCGGCCGCTCGGCGCAGCTCTCCTACTACTTCCTGCTCTCCATCTTTCCCCTCATGCTGCTGCTCACCGCCGTGCTGGGGCTGTTTGCCGAACCGGGCACCGAAATCTACTACGCCCTGATGGGTTACATCCGCCGCGCCGCCCCGGGCGCCGCCGGAACGCTGCTGGGCAATATCCTGACGGAGGTCACGCAGGGCGCCCGCGGCTTCCTGGTTTCGGTGGGAGCGCTCACCGCCCTGTGGTCGGCTTCCGCAGGCATGCGCGCCATCATGGCAGGCCTCAACGCCGCCTATAACGTACCCGAAGCGCGCGTCTGGTGGAGGGGCGTGATCGTCAGCATCGTCCTCACCGTGGCGGTTTCCGCGCTGATGGTGGTAGCGCTGGTCACTCTCATCTGGGGTGGCCGCATCGGCGTCTGGATGGCCGACCGCTTCGGCCTCGGCGCCCTCTTCGAAACCACCTGGAGCCTGCTCCACTGGCCGTTGCTGCTGGCGTTCCTCTTCCTGGCGTTCATGCTGGTCTACCGCTACGCGCCCAACGTGCGCGCCCGCAAATGGGGATGGAACGCCCCCGGCGCCCTGGTGGGAATCGGGCTGTGGCTGCTGGTTTCCTTCGGGCTGCGCATCTACATCGGCCGCTTCGCGGACTTCAACCGCCTGTACGGTTCGCTGGGCGCGGTCATCATCCTGATGCTCTGGCTTTACTTGAGCGGCGCCGCCATCCTGATCGGCGGCGAGGTCAACGGGGTGATCGCCGACGCCGCCGCCCGCGCCGGAGAGAAAGAAGCCGAAGTGCACCGCGGCGACGAGCCCGAATCGCCCCCGCGCGCCGCCTGATGCGCCGCTACGGGCGCGGCGGGTGCTCCACCACTCCCAGGTCCGTCAGCACCTGCGGCGCCGGCTCCTCCATGGCCAGCAGGCTGTGGCAGGCGCTGCAATCCTGCGATACCGTGCGTCCGTCGGCGCTCGTGCGGTCGTCGTGGCAGCGGAAGCAGCCCGGAAAATCCGTGTGCCCGATGTTGTTCGGATAGGTGCCCCAGGTCACCTTCATCGCCGGGAAGACGTTGCGGTTCCAGATGGCCAGGGTCCCCTGGGCGGCGCGGTCCACCTCCGCCTTCCGTTCCTTGTAAACCTCCGGGTGCGATTCCCTGTAGTAGCGCTCCATGGCCGCCGGGATGGCCTCCGCGGCCTCCTCCCGGCTGGCGTACTCCCGCTGAATGATCTCCAACGCCATCTTCTTCGCGTACGGAAGCGACGGCGGAATCTCGCCCGCGAACATGGCGTGGTCCACCGCCCGTTCGGGCAGCTCGAAGGTGTGGGAGGGCCGGTTGTGGCAGTCCATGCAATCCATCTCCCGCACCGGCATCCCCTCGGGCGTGGCGCCGTCGCTGGCATAGACCGTGGTGCGCCGCCCGTCGGTGTACTCGATCCACGGAATGGTTTGCCGGCTCTCGTCGGAATGCGCGTAGCGGATCGTGACTCCGGGCCCCAGGTGCGTGCCGTGAATTCCCATCCCGCGATTGCCGCCCCCGATCTTCATCAGCAGCACCGTCTTGGTCAGGGTGTTGGCCTCGTCGTCCGCGTACTTGTTCACCACCCGCAGCCGGTCCTCCCCGTACTTCTGCGGCCAGTGGCACGTCTCGCAGGTCTCCCGCGCCGGGCGCAGGTCGCGCACCGGCGTCGGTATGGGCCGCTCGTAGGTGTTGAACGCCACCGCGAACACCTGCCCCACCCCGGACAGCTTGCTCTTCACAAACCAGGACGCACCCGCCCCGATGTGGCACTCCACGCAGTCCACCCGCGAGTGCGGCGAGCCCTGGTAGGCCGTGTACTCCGGCTGCATCACGGTGTGGCAGGTCTGCCCGCAGAAGGTCACGCTCTCCATGTAGGTGACCGCCCCGTAGGTGAACTGGCTGCCGATCACGATGTTCACCAGGGTGGTCAGCCCGATGAAGATGGCCAGTCGTTTTACCTCCGGGTTGCGGAAATCCACCTTGGCGAACGACACCGGGTAGCTCCCACGGCGCCGCTCGCTGCGCCGCCGCAGCAGGATCCCCAGCGGGATCAGCAACAGCCCCGTAAAGAACACCCCCGGCAGAACCATGAACGCCAGAATCCCGAAGTAGGGGTGATGGATGTCGCCCTTGATCGTGGTGGGAAGCAAAAACAACCATAGGACCGTCGCGGTGGTCACCACCACCACGCCGATCAGGCTCAGCCAGTGATTGGAAAGGTGCACCAGCGGGGAGAGCCAGCCCCGCGCCTTCGTCGTCTCTGTGCTATCGGGCATCGCTTCGAGCAGCCTCTCGTTCGTCGGTATCCGCCTGCAATTCTTCCGCGGCTTCCCCGGCAGCATCCTGCCCGTGGACCCGCACGCTGGTCCCGGTGAGGAATGCCGTGTCCAGGGGATAGACCTCAGGATCGAAAATCACGGTGTAAAAGTGCCAGATCACAATGGAAGCGGTGGCCAGCACGGCTTCGTAAAAGTGAATCGAGGTGGCCACGTCCAGCCACATCTTGGGAAGCAGCGCCAGCATCAGGTTGTTGGCCCACAGCATGAGGCCCGTCAGGATCATGATGGCCGATCCCCATACCACCGCCCAGTACTCCGCCTTCTCGATATAGCTGTGCGGCGAGCGGTACGGCCGGGTCTTCCGCAGCCCCAGATTATACGCCAGGTTGGCCGCGCCTTCGCGGACATCCCGCACGCGCGGCAGCAGTTCCTTCCAGTGCTCCCGCAGCTTGCGGCTGGCCAGCAATGAAACCAGGTGCGCCGCCGATACCACCATGAACACCACCGCCGCGGCGCGGTGCAGCCATCCGCGCATGGCGCCCTCGGCGCCCAGCAGCGGGCGCGCCCACCACTGGTCCGGATACTTCAGGGCAAAGCCCGTCACCACCAGCAGGATGAAGGAGATCGCCATCACCGCGTGCTGTACCCGCTCGAAGGGATACATCCGCACCTTGCGCCCGCGGTACAGCCCGTAAGGCGGCGCGTTGCGCGCGCGCAGTCGCACGAGCTTGCGCACGAAGTCGCCGCCGTTGTGCAGCAGCATCAACGCCAGGGTCAGGGGAATCAGCAGCAGGTAGAACTGCCGCACCCAGCGCATGGGCGCCGGCTCGTTGGCCCCTTCCACCACGTGCACCTGCCCGATGGCGAAGCGCTGTCCCGCACCGGGATGGCAGGAGCCGCAGGTGGCCCCCAGGTTCTGCGCGTGGGTAGTGGCCTTGGGATCGCTCGACGGCAGAATGTTGTGCACCCCGTGGCAGCTTGCGCAGTTGGCTACCGTCTGGCTGCCCGCCTTGGCCGCCAACCCGTGGAAGGAAGCGTCGAAACTCACCAGCCGGTCCATCGGCAGCCCGTACTTCCTCGACAGCCGCACGTCGTCGTGGCAGCTCCCGCAGGTCTCCCGGATGTTGGCCCGGTGCACGGGCGATGCCTCGCTCGTGGGCCGTTGAATGGAGTGTTCCCCGTGGCAGTCCGTGCACAACGGCGCTTCCGTCACCCCGCGCGCCAGCGCCTGCCCGTGCACGCTCGCCTGAAACTGCTCCGCTTCCTGGGTGTGGCACATCCCGCAGGTCTCCGCCGACGTCGTGCGGAACGCCATCGACTGCGGCTTCAACAGCTCGTGCGCGTTCCCGTGGCATACTGCGCAGTCCGGCGCCATGCCCCCATCCTTGGCCGCCTGGCTATGGACGCTGCGGTCGAATGCCGCCGACTGCTGCTCGTGGCAGGTGGCGCAGGAGGGCGCCTCCAGTCCCTCCGGATGCGGCACCGTCTCCCGCCCCACGTGGCACGTCTCGCAACTCAAGCCGGCATGCGCGCTCTGCGACAGCTTCTGCCCGTGATCGTGACAGCTTGCGCAGCTATCCGCCGCCTGCCCCGGCAGAAGACTCGCGAAGCCGGTCAACAGAATGAAGAAAAATACCACAGCGGCTTTTGGCCCCAAAAAAAAGGCGTCCCGAAAACGCGCCCAATTCATAAATTCAGCTCCGTAGGTGCAAAACCGCGCCCGGGTACACTGCTTCCCGGTGGCAAAATCGCTTGCACGCCAGAGTCCAAGCCACTGGCGAACCAAAGTTACCGGATCTTATGCTTTTTTACCGCAGGTGGACGGTGTCTTGGGGGTATTGACGCAGGCTTGTGTGGCGGGGTGGGGGAAAGTTCGCCCGCGGCGGCGGCCATCCGGGGCTTGGGCGCCCTGAGCGCCGCCGCCATGATGGCCAGCAGGACGGTGTTGAAGTCGTCGTCCGCCGACACCACCGAGACGATACCCGCCTCCCAGGCCAGCGACAGGTGCCGCGGATCTCTGCGGGTAATCAGCACCACGCGTTCCGGGTCCGGCAGCGGGAGGCGCACTCGCTCCAGGGCCTCTTCGTCCAGCACCAGCACGCCCTGCCGCCCGAACTCCGGCCGTTCGACCGGGATGACCTGCCACGGGCCGCCATCCGTGAGAGCCTCCCGCAACGCCGCCGCGTAGACGGGATCGCTCACCGCGAGTTGGACTGTCTCAATCATCTACTGCCGTGCCGCGCTCCGGTTTGGCGCCGTCCTGCCGCACTGCGCTTGGGTTCGGCCGCATAGCGTTCCCGCACAAAACGGCCATTTGCACCTTTTAACGTCCGGATCTCCGCAATCGAAGTCAGCAATTGGATGGCCAGCCGTGCCGGTGGCGTGCTTGCCTGCACTTACCCGCGCGTCTGTGCGGCCGCGCGCGGGTGAAATTCCCCCCGCCGCTCCGGGGTTGGGCCAATTCCCCCATTCGAGTTGGTATAATTGGGCTTAGCCGGATCCTGCATGTCCAAGCTCAGTCCAGCGTGGGA
Source organism: Bryobacteraceae bacterium (assembly GCA_041685075.1). GTDB lineage: Bacteria > Acidobacteriota > Terriglobia > Bryobacterales > Bryobacteraceae > JAMCRM01. The sequence goes on along the minus strand of JAWLGN010000156.1, from coordinate 4,282 downwards.
GCAGGCGAGCGTTCTCAGCGCGGTTTTCGATCAACTCTCGGACGCTCTCGTGCTCTACGATCCCCACTTCATCATTCGGGGCGTGAACCGCGCCGCCGAGCGCCTGTTCGGCATGGATTCCGAGAGCATGGTGGGCCGGCATTGCCGGGAAGTCTTCCAGTGCTCGGGCTGCGAGCCGGACTGCGGCGTGCTGGTAGGGATCAACCGGGGAACCACCGGCGGGCTTTCCACCGTCCGGCTGCACACCAGCAACGGCACCGAGCGCCTGGTGGTCATGAAGACCAGCCAGATCACCAACGGCGCCGGAAAGATGGAGGGGGTGGTGGCCACCATCAAGGACGTCACCGACGAGATGGCCCCCCGGAAGCGCGAGATCGTCGCCGAATCCCCGGCCATGATCGAGGTGCTCCACTTCGTCCGCCGCGTGGCCGCCAGCGAGGCCACCACCATCCTGCTCGACGGCGAAAACGGCACCGGCAAGGACCTCATCGCCAAGACCCTGCACTACCAGAGCCTGCGCCAGGCCGAACCCTTCATCGCCATCAACTGCGCCGCCATCCCCGAAACGCTCCTCGAGAGCGAGCTATTCGGCTACGAGAAGGGCGCCTTCACCGACGCCCGCTCCCAGAAGCGCGGCATCTTCGAACTGGCCGACAAGGGCACCCTCTTCCTGGACGAAGTCGGGGAGCTGCCCCTCATGCTCCAGGCCAAGCTCCTGCGCGTGCTGGAGGAACAGTCCTTCCGCCGGCTGGGCGGCCTCAAGGACATCCAGCTCGACCTGCGCGTCATTGCGGCTACGAACAAGAACCTGCGGGAAGCCGTGCAGGAGGGCGCCTTCCGCCAGGATCTCTACTTCCGCCTCAATGTCATCCAGATCACCATCCCGCCGCTGCGCGAGCGCCCCGAGGACATCCTCCCGCTGGCCCGTTTCTTCATGGAGCACTACAACCGGAAGTTCCGCCGCAACGTCACCGGCGTCTCCGATGCCGCCGCGCGGCTGCTGATGGAGCACGACTGGCCGGGCAACGTGCGGGAGCTGCGCAACGCCATCGAGCGCGCCATGATTCTGGAAGACGGCGCTGATATTACCCCCGCCAGCCTGCCCATAGCCATCGCGCGGCCCGAAGCGCGCGAGTTCGCCCGCGCCGCCACCGTGCCCGACATTCCTCCCGAGGGCCTCTCGCTCGAGGAGAACGAGAAGATGCTGCTGGCCCGCGCGCTCGAGAAAACCTCCGGCAACCAGACCCAGGCCGCGCGGCTGCTGCGCATCACCCGCGACACCCTGCGCTACAAGATGAAGAAGTTCAACCTGCGCTGAGGACCTCGCGAAACACCCGGCGCTGTTTCTCCCCCAGGGCCTTCCAGTCGAAGCGGCGCTCGGCGTGCAGCCGCGCTTCCCGCGCCATGGCGGCGCGCAGACCAGGGTCCTCGACCAGCCGCGCCACCCCTGCGACGAACTCCTCCGCGGTTTCCGCCACCCACACGCTCCTGCCGTGTTCGAGACCCAGCCCCGCGCAGCCGGAGGGCGTCGAGACCACCGCGCGCTCCATCGCCATGGCCTCCAGCACCTTCACGTTGGTCCCCGCCGAGACCGTGGTGGGGACGATCGCCAGGTTGGCCTCCCCGTAGAGCGGCCGCACGTCCGCCACGAAACCCAGCATCCGGATGCGCTCGTCCTCGGGCGGCGCGAGCGTTCCTGCAAAGGCCTGCCAGCAGGTGAGATGATCCGGCCCCGCCACCACCGTCAGGGTCATCTCCGGAAAGCGCTCGCGCAGCGCGGGCCAGCAGCGCCCGGTGAAAAAGCGGAAGGCCTCCACGTTGGGGAAGTGCCGGAAGGAACCTATGAAGAGCAGCCGCGCGCCCGGCCGCTCCGGGCAGGGTTGATAGCGCTCCAGGTCCACGCCGTTTTCGATCACCTCGCCGCGTCCGAGCAGCGCGCCGTCTTTCTCGCTCATCACGACCACGCGGCGGTAGCGCGCCACCGCGCGCCGTTCGAAGCGCCGCCAGCGCACCCAGTCCCACCATGCCGCCGGCGTTCGCCGGCGCCGCCACACCTGCCCGAAGAGGTCGAAGGTGACGTCGTGCTCCACTAAAACATCGCCGCCGTAGCGCGCCAGTTGCGTGTACTCCACCTGCAGGGCATCGATCGCGAACCGTTGCCTGTACTCCGCCAGTGCCGCGCGCATGGGCGGCGATTCGAACTCGTGCACCTCCGGCGGCAGCAGCGACGCCCAGCGCGGCTCGCGGTAGCGCGGCTTCGCCACCGTCACCACCGCGGCGCAGAACTCCGCCACCGGCGCCGTCTCTACTTCGCCGTCCGTGAAGGCGAAGAGATAAACATCGAACTCGCGCGCCGCCTCCCGCAGCAGGTTCCAGATGCGCACCGCGCCGCCGTGCGAGAGCGGATAGGGGAAGTAGGGGGAGAGCACCGCCACGCGCCGCCGCCCCGCCTCCGGCGGCCGGCCCATCGTCACCCGCACCTCGCGCGGAATCACCGTGCGGTCGCGCTTCCACCACCACAGCCAGCGCGGCCGCAGGAAGATGCGGTCCAGCGGCACCCCGCGCAGGAACAGCAGCGAAGCGATCCACGTCCCGAGGCGCAGATGGTGCCGCTCCAGCCGCGCGTTGTAGGCCAGGATGCGCCGCGGCGCCAGCAGAAACGCCGCCGCCCGCAACGTGCTGGGTTCTTCGGTGAACAGCACCGGCGCAAGGCCGATGCGGTAGGGCCGGAACTCGCGCCGCAGCTCCCTGTAGATCTGCCAGGCGCTCCCCGGACGCGGCCGCACCACGAAATGCCGCCGGCCGGGCTCCAGCCGCCGCACCTCTTCCACCATCCGGGCGGCCAACTCTTCGTTGCCGGAGCAGAAGGACACCACCACCGCTTCCGGGTCCTTCCCCAGGAGCCGGAACAGGAGCCGCTTCAACCGCTGCTTCACCGGGCCGCCTGGAATTCGAGGGTTGCCGCCTCGCCCGCCGTCCCGAGCTTGGGATCCGGCTTGGGAAAGTATTCTACGGTGATGCGCCGTTGCTGCGGGCCGCATCCCAGGCTGCGCTCGCCGCCGCCCACGACGGCGATGGCCGCGGGGTCCGCCACCAGCAGCCGCACGACTTTGCCGTCGTCGCTCTTGATCACCAGGCGCGCGCGCTTATCCAGGCAATCCACCTGGGTGAGGATGCCCTGCACCCGTGCCTCGGGCTTGGGCCCGTCCCACCAGGGCACCACGGTCTCGCCCGGAGTGGACTGCTGGCCGCGGTTGAAGCGGGCCTCCAGCGCGCGCAGCTCCGCGACGGCCTCCTGCTTCAGGCGCTCGAGTTCTTTTTCCTGCTCGGCGGCGGCGCGGCGGCGCTCGGCGGCCTCGTGGTCCAGCCGCTGCCGTTCGATGGCGGCGCGCGCCTCGCGCATGCGCTCCCGGTCGGCGTCGCTGGTGGCCGCCTGCTCGGCCGCCGTCCACGCCCGCGCGGCGCTCGAGAAATCCTTCAGCTCGAGCCACGTTTCGGCCAGCGCCTGCCAGTAGCGCAGCTCGCGGGGCGCCAGTTCCGCGGCCTTTTCGAGCGCCGCGGCGCGCTGCCGCGGGTCGCTCTCCCGCTGGGCGATCTCGAAGTGCGGCTCCGCGAGCTTGGAGTTCAGTTCCGCGGCTTTCTTGAGCGCCGCGATGGCCTTGGCGCGGTCCGGCTCCAACTTTCCGTACTCCAGCCAGCAGCGCGCGCTATTGCTCTTGGCCGCGGTGGCGGCGGCGAAGTGCTTGTGCGCCTCCTCGCGCCGCCCGGCGCCCAGCGCCAGCAGCCCCAGCCCTTCGTGCGCCTCCGCCACATTGACCTCTTCCCGGATCATCGCCTCGTAGGCCGCCGGGGCGTCTTCGAGCAGCAGGTCCGCCAGCGCCAGCCGCGCCGCCGGAGGCTCCACCTTCCGGGGCCGGAAGTCGCGCTCGGAAAGCGGCCGCGCCGATACCCGCACCGTGCCGAACTCCTTCGCCGCGAGATACGCGTCCACCTCGCGCTCGATCTCCTGCGGACCCTTGCCCACCGCGTTGCGGTAGGCCGCGTCCGGCGGCACGCCGTTCCGCAGGTTCCCCAGGATCACCCGCAGCCTGCCGTAGTATTCCGTCCGGACGGCCAGCATGTGGGCCCGCGCCCAGTCGCGACCGATTTCGGCGGGCGGCTGCCCCAGGGTGACCCGGACGCCATCTACTTCGAGGGTGGAGAAGAGGTCCGCCAGGCCGCGCTCCCATTCGGCGGGCATGCGGGCGGTATTGCTTTCGACGAGCAGCCGCGTCAGGTGGCG
>JAWLGN010000155.1:0-12467 GCA_041685075.1 Bryobacteraceae bacterium | reverse complement strand
CTCCGGCCCTTCGTAGGTGGCTTCGAGCTGCGCGTCCATCCACTTGTGGCCCAGGAAGCCGGGGCAGTCCTCCGTGATGCCGTAGCCGCCCATCAGGCTGACCGCTTCCCGCATCATGGTGGCGCCATGGCCGGTGTTCCAGAGCTTACAGGCGGGGCACAGCACGTTTGCGACGCTATCGAGCAAAGCGAACTTCACCAGCGGCGCAGCCTCGCCTTCGGGTTTGGCGAGCCAGGCGAGCGCCTCCTTCTGCACCTTGCGCATGGCGCGAATCACGGAGGTGCCTCCGCCGATGCCCTGCTCCGCGAAGATGCGGTCCTTCTCCCGCTCCGCGGGGTCCAGCTCATCGAACAGCCGCGCGGCGGCAAAGCCCAGCGAGGCGCTGGCCTCCCCGGTGGCCCACACATCCACCAGCCGGTGCAGGGAATCCTGCTTGAGCTGCAGCCCGAGTTCGTAGCGCGGCGAGCCCGGCGTGGCGCTTTCTCCCCCGCGGAACCGCCCCCGCTGGTAGCGGACCACCGGCTCGACGGCGCTCAACAACTTGGCCGAGGTCATGATCCCCACGGTCACGCGCGTGCGGCGGAAGACCGCCTCGATGATCTCCCCGTGGTTGAAGCGCGGAACGATGACGCCGTCCTTGACGGTGTAGCCGCCGATGATGCGGCTGGCCGGCACCTTGAGACTGAAGACCGGGTCGCCGGTGGAGGAAAGCTGGTGCACCAGCTTGCGGGTGGGGGTGCCGCGGTCGTAGACGCCCGGGTCGTTCTCCTCCAGGATGACCATGCAGGTGCCCTTGATGCGCGGGTCGTCGGACTCCACCGCCGCGGTAACGAAGTCGGCGAAGCCCATGTTGGTGATGAAGCGGCCGCGCTTGTCCACCTGGAGGACGGGCTCGCCGCCCTCGGGCCACTCGGCCACCCGCACCTTGCCTCCCAGCAGTCCGGTCTCCACCCCCACATAGGGCAGCGGCTCGGTTAAGGCGAAAGCGCCGCGCCAGGGCCGGCGATCTTCGCCGGGAGGCGGCGGCGCGCACAGCGACATGTAGTGCGCCTTCTGCTCCGGGGTGCCGCGCTCGTGAATCGGCGAAAGCGCCAGGCAGCCCGCCAGGGCGCCCGTGGCCGCGCCGGCATCCACCCAGGCCAGTTCGAATGCCACCAGTGCCAGCGCCAGGTTCTTCGGCCCCTCGATGAAGCCGCCCTCCTCCGGGTCCATGTAGACCGCGGTGATGCCCGCCTGGTCGAAGGCTTCGAGCAAGGTGGCCTTCTCGGCGGTCCATTCGTGCGAGTTGCGGGCGCCGGCCGCGACCAGTTTGGCCACCGGGCCGCGCGCCACCGCGCGTGCCGATTGCACCAGCATCTGGAGGTCGTAGCGGCCTGCGAAGCGCCACAGGATCTGGCGTACGTCGTCGCCGGGAAGCGCACGCATGGTTTCGAACGATTTCTGGGCTGCGGTGGACATGGGAACGGTTCCTTTCGGGTTAAAAAGCAGGTTCGATCCGGGTGAACTCGAACCGGGCAGGGTCGAGCCCGCGCTCTTGCAACTGCCGCACGCACTCGGCAACGCTCCCGCCGATGGCCTCGATGTGGCGGCGCGGCGGGGCGGCCGGGGTGTAAACTTCCATGGCGATGTACTGGCCGGCCAGGGCGCTACGCTCCCGGGTGGTCAGCGTCTCCGGAGAACGCCCGATCACGGCCTTGAGATCTTCCAGCCGTCTCATCGAACCGGCATTGTAACGCAATGCACGGTTAGTCCAGCCAGCGTGCGGCAGCGCCGTTGGTCCGGGCGCGGGCGGCGGGCGGCACGGCGCCGAAGCGGCGCTCGCGGGCGTGAAATTCGCGCATGGCGGCCGCCAGATGCACCCCATCGAAGTCGGGCCACATGCAGGGGGAAAAGATCAGCTCCGCGTAGGCGCACTCCCAGAGCAGAAAGTCGCTCAGCCGCCGCTCGCCCCCGGTGCGGATCAGCAGGTCCACCTCGGGGCCCAGGTGGAGGGCGAGCGCTTCGCGCGTCAGGCCGCCGTTGCGGGCCGCGGCGGCGGCTGCGCGCAGGATCTGGTCGCGGGCGGAATAATCCACCGCCACCCGCAGCAACAGCCGCTGGCCCCGGGCAGTGGCGGCTTCGGCCCGCTCGATGGCGCGCACCAGGTGAGGCACCAGGCGATCGCGGCGGCCGATGACCTCCAGCCGCACTCCGTTCTCCACCAGGCCGGCGGTTTCGCTGTCGAGATAGCTGCCCAACAGTTCCATCAGGGCCGAAACCTCCTCGGGCGGGCGGCGCCAGTTGTCCGAGGAGAAGGCGTAGAGCGTGAGAATGCCGATGCCCAGCTTCGGACAGGCTTCGATCACGCGGCGGGCGGCGGTGGCGCCGGCGCGATGCCCGGCCACCCGGGGCAGGCCGCTGGCCGCGGCCCAACGCCCGTTGCCGTCCATGATAATGGCCGCGTGGAGACCCTTCGAAGTACTTTGAGAATCAAAGTTCAAGGCCATAAAAAAACCCCGCCCTCAGCGGTCCCGCATGGCCCGGATGAGGGCTTCCATGTGGTCCAGGTAGCGCTCCAGCGCGCGCCGGCCGGAGGAGGTCAGGCGGTACTCGGTCTTGGGCAGGCGGTTTTCGAACGACTTGGTCACCTGGATGTAGCCTGCCTCCTCCAGCTTGCGCGCGTGCACGCTGAGGTTGCCGTCAGTCGTCTGGAGCAGCTTTTTCAACTCGTTGAACGTGAGCGACTGGTTGGCCGCCAGGGCGCTCACAATGCCCAGCCGCAGCCGCTCGTGGATAATGCGGTCGAGCCGCGGCTGGCCGGCCGCAATCTCCGCCAGCCGTAGTTTCCGGTCGTTTTTCTTCAACGCCGCGTTCTGTTTAGCCACCGTATTTCACCGTAATAATGATTCCGAAGAGGACGTGGAAACCGCCGAACCCGGCCGCCAGAAACCAGTTGCCCCAGACTGCCGGTGCGAACAGGGCGCCCGCGCCCAGCGCCATGAAACACAGGCCCATGAGCGGCACTACCCGCACCGAAGCCGCCCCTCCGGTGAAGACGCCCGCGCCGTAGAGCAGCATCCACATGCCGGGCAGAGGCTGGCCCACGCCGGCGCGGTAGAGCGCCAGGGTGAGGAGCCCGCCAACGGCCAGCGGCGGGGCGAAACCCAGGATAAACTTGCGCCCCGGCCCGGAGAGCAGCGGCATGTGCGACCGCCGCGACTTGAGCACCGTGCCGGCCAACCCGATGATCCACGCCAGCAGCCCTTCCGCAAGCCAAACCGCAAGCCAGCCGTCCAGCGTTTCTCGACCGGCGGCCACCACGGCGGCGGCCAGCGCCGTACACCCGATCACCACACCGCCCACACCCGGCACGGCGGTGAACGACGCCGCGCGCTCCATGGTCTGGCGGATATAGCGCAAGTTGTCCATGGCATGGTCATGGAGCGCCACCGGCGCGCGCCGGATGGGATGGACAGTCGCCATAGCCGCAGTATAGCTCCAGCGGACGGTCTCGACAAGTGCTTTTTTGGATAAAGTGCGCGCTACATCACGGGGCCGATCCGCCAGGGGACGAACTCGTGGTGGCCCAGGCGCTCGGCGGCGGTGCGCTCCCCGGAGGCTACCCGCAGGGCCAGGGCGAAGATTTCGCGGCCCACGTCGTCGAGCGTACGCCCGCCGCCCGCCGCGGCGCCGGCATTCACGTCCATGTTGTCGCGCATGCGCTCAAAGGTGGCGCTGTTGCTCGCGATCTTGATGACCGGCACGGTGGGAAAGCCGATGGCGCTGCCGCGCCCGGTGGTGAAGGCGATGAGGTTGCAGCCGCCCGCGGCCAGGCCGGCGAGCGATACCGGATCGTAGCCCGGGGTGTTCATGAAGACGAAGCCGGGACCACAGATTCGCTGGGCGTAGTCCACGGCATCGTTGAGCGTCGAGGAGCCGCCCTTGGCCACCGCCCCGAGGGCCTTCTCGACGATGTTGCTGAGGCCGCCCTCCTTGTTCCCGGGCGAGGGATTGTCGTCGAAGCTTTCGCCGAAGCGCGCCAGGTAGCTCCGGTAGGCGTCGATGAAGCCGAGCAGCTTTTCGGCTACAGCGCGGCTGCGCGCGCGGCGCACCAGCAGGTGCTGCGCACCGACGATTTCGGGCGTTTCGGCCAGCACGGGGGTCCCGCCGGCCGCGGCCAGAAGGTCCGCGCAGATGCCCAGCGCTGGGTTGGCCGTGATACCGGAGAAGGAATCCGAGCCGCCGCAGTTGAGCCCCAGGAGGAGCCGGGAGGCAGGCAGTTCCACGCGGCGTTCTTCCGCGGCGCGCTCGATGAAGCGGGCAATCTCGCGCCGCGCCGCCTCCACCGCGCCGCGCGTGCCGCCGGAGGCTTGCAGCGTGAGGGCAGCCACGCGCCCGCGCGGTCCCTCCGGGCCCAGGTACCAGTCCACCTGGTTGACCTCGCAGCCCAGCCCCAGCAGGAGAGCGGCGGAAACGTTGGGATGCACCAGCACCCCGGCGATGGTGCGGCGGAACTGGTCCATATCCGGGCCGAAGGCATGGCCGCAGCCGTCGGCGTGCGGGAAGGCCACCACGCCGTCGACCCCTGGGGGCAGCTTTTCACCGTGGTAGCTGCGGGCGATGCACTCAGCCGTATGGGCCGCGCAGTTGCTGGCCGCCACTACCGCGATGTAATTGCGGGTGCCGGCGCGGCCGTCCTCGCGCGCATAACCCTGCCAGGTGGGGGCGTCCGGAGGCGGCTCCGGGATGGGACGTTCGGCAGCGGGAAGCTGGTACTCGAGCGCAACTTCCTCGTAGGCCAGGTTGTGGGTGTGGACGTGCTCGCCGGGCAGGATGTCGCGCGCGGCGCGGCCGATGACCTCGCCGTAGCGCCGCACGGCATCGCCGGCCCCAATCGCCGCCAGCGCCACTTTATGGCCCGCGGGGATCGCCTCGCGGAGCCGCACGTGCGCGCCACCGGCAGTGGTTTCCATTCCCGCCGGCAGCGGCATGCGGGCCACCGCGACGTTGTCAGAGGGGTGCAGCCGGATGGCCGGGTTCCCCTCCGCCGGCCCGGCAATCTCCACGAGCATCCTTCTACCTTAGCAGCACCGTTTCGGTGATCTCTTCTCCCACGTGCACGTGAAGCCGGTTGCCCACGGGGTGGATCCACAGCCCGGTGCCGTTCTTGGGCAGGGGAATCTCTTCCGGGCCGTTGACCAAGACGAAGTTCGACGTTTCGACTCCCTGGAGCAGCTTGCCGATGTGAACGTGCGCGTGGCACTGGGTGCGCACGTGGTCGCCGTTGATGGCGATGCCCCAGGCGTCGCCCCACAACTCCCGGGCCTTCCTGATGGCGGCGGTCCACAAACCCGTGCGCTGCGCGTGCGTCATACGATGGAGCCCACCGCCGCCTTCGAAGTGCGCCCGCGGCAGGGCCAGCCAGCGGTTCGGTTTGCGCGGGTTCACGTCTTTTAAGTAGAAGTAAGGCTGATCGAGCGGCTGCTTTTCGGCCTCGCGGCAGAGGCCGCATTGCCGCTGGGCGAGCTTGACCGGGTCGGAGAGATCGCAGTCGCACGGGCGCACCTGCGCGGCGCACCACCCGGAGAGCAGCAGCACAGCAATAACGGCGCGGGTCGGAAGCATGAACTCTGTATTATATGCGGCTGCGGAGCGTCGCCGCCCGCCGCCCCGCTACAATGGGCCTTCATGGCGTTTCGGGTGGTCGCGGCGGCGGTGCTCGCCTACATTCTCTACTTCCACGGCATGACCACAACCGGGCTGTTGGGACCGGACGAGCCCCGCTATGCTTCGGTGGGGCGCGAGATGGCGCGCTCGGGAGACTGGGTGACGCCGCGCCTGTGGGGCGAGCCGTGGTTCGAAAAGCCCGCGCTGCTCTACTGGATGACGGCGGCCGGTTTCCGCGCGGGGCTGGGAAACGAGACGGCGCCGCGGCTGCCGGTGGCGCTGGTGTCGGTGGCGTTTCTGGCTTTTTATTGGTTCGCGCTGCGCCGGCGCTACGGCGCCCACGCGGCGTGGTTTGCTACCGCCATCCTGGGGACCTCGGCCGCATGGCTCGCCTATTCCTACGTAGCGGTAACGGACGTGCCGCTATCGGCGGCCTTCACCGCGGCCATGCTGCTCTCCCTCGACTGGGTGGAGACGGGCCACCGCCGCAAACTGCCCGCTGCCGCGGCGCTCCTCGGCGCGGCGGTGCTGGCCAAGGGACTGGTGCCTCTGGTGCTGGCCGCGCCGCTGGCCTGGATGGGGCGCCGGCGCCTGGCGGACTGGCTGCGTCCCCAAACCGCGGGAGCATTCCTCCTGGTGGCCGCGCCGTGGTACCTGCTCTGCTGGCTGCGCAACGGCGAGCCGTTCCTGCGCACGTTCTTCTGGGAGCACCAGTTCGGCCGCTTCGCCAGCGGCGCATTGCAGCACGTGCAGCCGTTCTGGTTCTATGGGCCGGTGCTCATCGGGCTGCTGCTGCCGTGGTCGCCGCTGCTCGTGCTGCTGTTCCGGCGGACGCTCTACCGCGACCGCACCCGGCTCTTTCTGCTCTTGTGGGCGGCTTTCGGCTTCGTATTTTTCTCCGCTTCGACGAACAAGCTGCCCGGCTACCTGCTGCCGCTCCTGCCGGCACTGGCGGCGTTGATGGGGATAGCGCTGGCCGAAAGCAAGCGCGCGGGGGCAGCGCTGGCGGCCAGCGCCGTGATGCTGGCGGCCTTCCCTGTGGCGGCGCAGGTGCTGCCGCAGGCGCTGGCCGGGGGGCTGTCACGCTCGGCGCCGCCGGCCTTCTCCTGGCTATGGCTGGCGCCGCTGGTGCCTGCCGTGGCGGTCTGGCGTATCGAGCGGACCGCACGCGCGGTAGCAGCAGTAACGCTGTGCGCCGCCGCTGGAGTGCTCTATCTGAAAGTGGCGGCGTTTCCCGCGGTGGAGCGCGCGGTATCGGCACGCCCTGTGTGGGCGGCGGTGGAGGCTAAGCGCGATCAGGTATGTACCGGCCGGATGCACCGCGCATGGCTTTACGGGCTGAACTATTACGCGGTGACGCCGCTGCCCGATTGCGCGCTCCAGCCGCGCCCCCTTGAGTTGCGGGAGCACCCAACGGACGGCAGCCGGCCCGCCGCTCCGCGGCTGGTTCCGCGGACATCACCGCCGGAGTGAATCTACGCGCGCTTGTACAACCCGCGCTCCCGGATGTAGGCCAACACCGCCGGGGGCACGGGCACCTGCAGGTCGCCCGCGGCCAGCCGCGCGCGAATGGCGGAAGAGGATACGGGCATCTCGGGCACCTCAAGGCTCCGGACGCGCGCGCCCGGCGGGATCTCGTAGCGATGCCCCGGGCGGCCGGCCACCAGGAAGCACACTTCCCCGACGACATCGCGCCAGCGCCGCCAGGTCTGGATTTCAGCAAAGGCGTCGGCGCCGATGATGAAGTACAACTCCGCATCGGCGCCGAGCACGGCCCGCACCTTCTCGATGGTGCGTATGGAGTAGCTCTGCTCCTCGCCTTCCTCCAGCCGCGACGGCTCAAAGGCGGGCTCGCCGGCGCAGGCCAGCTCCACCATGCGGTAGCGATCCTCGTAAGGGGCCCGGGTGACGCCTTCTTTGTGCGGAGGATGCGCGGCGGGAATGAAGAGCACACGGTCCAGGTGTGCCGCGCGCACCGCCTCGCGGGCCAGTGCCAGGTGCGCGTCGTGGATGGGGTCGAAGGTGCCCCCGAAGATGGCCAGGCGCAATGCCGTTACCGCAACTCCCGGATCTCGATGTTGCGGAAGCGGGCTTCCATGGCGGGGCCGCGGTGCAGTTGCAGGGCGATGATGCCTTCGCGTTGCGCCGAATCGTGCAGATCCGCCGTGACCACGCCGTTCAGCTTGATGACGATGTGGTCGCCCCGGCAGGTGACCTCGAAGGTGTTCCAGTCGCCCGGCTTATAGGCGGTGCGGCCCTTCTCTTTCCAGGTGTTGACCATGATGCCGCGCTTGCCACGCTCGTCGTAGAGGTTGCCCCAATGGGCGTCGGGGTTGACGGCGGCGTCCACCTGGTAGCCGCGCACCACCCAGTTGGGCAGCGCCTCGCTGCGGAACTGGATGCCGCTGTTGTGGTTCCGTAGCTTTATATCCACCCGGAGGATGAAATCGCGGAAGGACTCCCGGGAGATGAGGAACGAGTTGGCGTCGAGCGTCACGCCTTCGGTCGAGCCCACGATCTCGCCGTTCTCGACCCTCCACAGCCGGGGGTCGCCGTCCCAACCATCCAGGTTCTTGCCGTTGAACAGCGGCCGGAAATCGCCCGCGGCGACGGCGGCCCACGCCACCGCGGCAAGCAGCACTACGAACTTCTTCATCGTCGCCTCTCAGGCTCTTTCGATTGTAACGGAGTTGATGCGGACTTCCTTCAACGGACGGTCCTGGCTGTTGCGCGGGGCCTTGGAGATCTTCTCCACCACGTCGTAGCCCTCGGTGATCTCGCCGAAGATGCTGTGGCGGTTGTCGAGCCAGGGGGTAGGCGCCACGGTTATGAAAAACTGGCTGCCGTTGGTGTTGGGACCGGCGTTGGCCATGGAGAGGAGGCCGGGCCGCGAATGTCTCAACTCAGGGTGGAACTCGTCATCGAACTGGTAGCCCGGGCCGCCGCGGCCCGTGCCGGTCGGGTCGCCGCCCTGGATCATGAAGTCGGGGATGACGCGGTGGAAGATGGTGCCGTCGTAGAACGGGCCGCCGGTCTTGGTCCCTTCGGCCAGCCCCACGAAGTTCTCGACCGTGCGCGGTGCCTGTTCGGAGAAAAGGCGAGCTTTGAAACTGCCCTCGGTGGTGTCGAATGCGGCGTAGATCTCGTTAGGCATAATCGATTCTACCGCGCCGGAGAGGCGTTGATTGCCGCTCCAGGCTCGGCCCGTGTGATACTTTTGATGGCCCATGGAGAGCACCCGGCGCCGCTCCGTCAGCATGATCACCGCACTACTGCTGGCCGCGGTTTCCTGCCTGGCCATGGCGCTTCCTTACCTCCCGGGCCGATTCGACGCCTCTGCCGCAACGCTCTCGCTGGTGGTCCAGGTTGCCAGCCATGCGAGCCTGTTGCTGGTACCCGTCGGGCTGGCCTGGATGATCAGCCCGCAGCGATCCGGCCTCTGGTATCGGCTGGCAGTGGTATTGGCCGTGGCCATTGCGTTGGTGAGCGCCATCGCCGCCGCGGCCGTGAACCAGCTCTCCATGGGGGTGCTGCTGGGGGTTGGCGCCATCATCCTCCTACGGATGCAATACTCGCGATGGCAAGCCTTCCCGGACCACGCCGGCCACAAGCGGCATCCGGCCGCCTTCTATCTTGTGTGCATTCCCCTCGCGCTCGTCGCGTTTCGGGCCGCGGTCCTCCCGGCGGCGGCAAGCTGGAGCCGCGACCGGGCCATCCGGCACAGCGCCGCCCTGATCGCCGAAATCGAATCCTTCCGTCAACGCCGCGGTCACTACCCGCTGTCACTCCACTCCTTGAACCCGGATGTCCCTACCGGCGTCGTCGGGATCGAGCGTTTCCACTATGAGCCGAACGGTGAGGCGTACAACCTGTTTTTCGTCCGGCCCCACATCGAGCTGGATGCCACGGAAGTGGTCTTGTTTAACCCGCGGGACGAGCACCGTTTCGCGTCTCACGAGCTGGACCTGCTTCAGTACGAAGGCGAGCGTCTGGACCTGCGTCGCGGCGATCGGCGGCGCACCCGGTTGCCTCATCCCCACTGGATTTCGATCCTGTTCGATTGACGGTGCCGGCACGGAGCGCGCCTACCGGCAGGAAAGCTGGCCGGCGGCGGCTTTGCTGGCCAGTTCGTCGGCGCGGTTGTTATCGTCGTGGGAGGCGTGGCCGCGGGTCCAGACCCAGGTGGTGCGGTGGCGCGCGGCCAACTCGTCGAGTTCCTGCCAGAGGTCCTGGTTCACCACGGGTTTCTTGTTCACCGTCTGCCAGTTGCGCCGCTTCCAGTTGTGAATCCAGGTAGTGATGCCGTTCTTCACGTACTCGGAGTCGGTGACGATCTCCACTTCGCAGGGCTCCTTGAGCGCGCGCAGCCCCTCGATGGCCGCGGTCAGCTCCATGCGGTTGTTGGTGGTGTGGGGGTCGCACCCGTAGAGTTCGCGCTTGTGCTGGTTATAGCGCAGGATGCAGGCCCAGCCGCCGCGTCCGGGGTTGCCCTTGCAGGCGCCGTCGGTGATCAGCTTGACTTTTTTCACTGGACCATGGCCGGCTCGTTCCGGCAACTAAAGAACTCGTCCACCAGGTCCAGAATGGCGGCCGGCTCGCGGGCGGCGTAGATGCGGGCGCGCAGGCGCGCGCCGCCGGCAACTCCGTGGCTGAAGTAGCCCGCGAACTGCTTCATGCGGCCCACCGTGTCGGGCGCGTTTCTTTCGGCAAGCATCGAGTAGTAAGTGCGCATCATGTGGTAGCGGTCCTGGTGCGTAGGGCGGGTGTAGCTGCCGGTAGCCAGGTACTCGGAGATCTGGCGGAAAATCCAGGGATTGTAGGAGGCTGCGCGTCCGATCATGACGGCATCGCAACCGGTTTCGGCTACCATCCGGACAGCGTCCTCCGGAGTCACGATATCGCCGTTGCCGATTACCGGGATCTTCACCGCGGCTTTCACTTCGGCAATGCGGCTCCAGTCGGCGCGCCCGGCGTAACCCTGCTCGCGCGTGCGCGGGTGCAGCGCCACGGCCTGCAATCCGCAGTCTTCGGCCATGCGGGCCATCTCGACCGCCACAAGCTCGCGGTCGTTCCAGCCGGCGCGGTACTTCATGGTGAGGGGAATGGAAATGGCCGCGCGCACGCTCTCGAGCAGCCGCTTGACCAGCGGAAGGTCGCGCAGCAACCCGCTGCCGCCATTGCACTTCACCACCTTGTTCACAGGGCAACCGAAGTTGATGTCCACGGCATCGAAACCCAGGTCCTGGCAGATGCGTGCGGCTTCGGACATGACCTTCGGGTCCGCGCCGAACAGTTGCGCGCTGATGGGGTGCTCCTCGGGACCGAACACCAGGTAGCGCATGGTACGGCTGGGCTTACGGGCGCCGCGGGAGGCGGCGATGCCGTGGGAGCTGGTGAACTCGGTCATGAGCAGCCCGCAGCCGCCCTGGTTGCGGATCAGGCGGCGGAAAACGGTATCGGTAACCCCCGCCATGGGGGCCAGCACGGTGGCCGGAGCCACCGTAACAGTGCCGATCGTACAGGCGGTGGGAAACTGGCGCGGCATGAAGCTGATTGGCCTTTGATTCCTTCATTTTAACGGAGGTATGCTCGAAACGGAACCCCCTGAAGAGGCGTCTGTGGGGATGAGGAGCCGATCTTATGAAGCCGGTACACATCGGGCTCATGGTGGCCGCAGCGGCATTCGCCGGAGCCCTGGTCATGAAGATCATGCAGGAACCGCCCGCCCCGGCGGAACCTGCGCCGGTGGCGGCCGCGCAGCCGGAGCCGGTCGCCGAACTGCCGATGGCCGAACCGGTGGAACCGGAGCCCACGCCGTTTTCCGAAAAGCGCCAGGTGAAGGCCGAGCCGCGGCGGCAGGCGCCCGCGCGTCCACGCCAGGTAGCCGAGCGTCGTCCGGCGCCCGTCGCGGAGCCGTCTCGACCCGCTCCCGCCGCCCAGCCTGCCGAACCCCAGCCAGAGCCGGAACCCGAGCCGGCTCCGCCCCCGGCCGCTGAGCCCGCGGCGGTGATGCAACCCAGACCGGCTGCGCCGCTGCCGCCTCCCCCGCCCCCGCCGCCGCGGCAGGTCACCATTACGGCCGGCACCCTGCTTTCCGCGCGCCTGGTAGAGGCCCTGGCCAGCGACCGCAACCAGCCGGGCGATACCTTCACCGCCACGCTCGATCAGCCGTTGGCCGTGGACGGCCTGGTGATTGCCGAGCGCGGCGCGCGCCTGGAGGGCCGCGTGGTGGACCTGAAGCAGTCCGGCCGCGTGCGCGGCGTGGCGGCGCTGGGCATCGCGCTCACCCGCCTGCGCACTTCCGACGGCCAGAACGTGGCGATCACGACCGATACGTTCACCAAGGAAGCGCCCACCAGCGTCGGTGAAGACGTAAAGCGCGGCGCCGCCGCTACGGGCATCGGGGCGGCCATCGGCGCCATCGCGGGCGGAGGCAAGGGCGCGGCTATTGGGGCCGCCATCGGCGCCGCCGCCGGAGCCGGCACGGCCGTCGCCACACGAGGCAAACCCGCGACGCTGGCCAGCGAAACACGTATCAATTTCCGGCTGAGCGAGCCGGTGACGATTACCGAAAAGCGCTGAACCCTCACGGCTGCCGTATACTGAGCACGTCATGGCCGTGCACACCGCTGTGATGCTTCCGGTCGCTATTCGCACAGGCCGCGGTACTGGGATGCCTCCGGCTTTTTTCGCCCGACGTCAGCGTGCACTGGTTCCTGGTTCCGGCCATTCTGGGGGAGGGACTCTCGCCCTTTTTACCTCCATTGTAGAAAAAAGGATTAAGCTATGTGCCACTTCGGGATATTTTGGAACTTGGCAAG
>JAWLGN010000154.1:0-12493 GCA_041685075.1 Bryobacteraceae bacterium | reverse complement strand
GCAGGTGGATCACCCGCGATGGAGCCAGGCCAAGGAGCGCCGCCTGGGCGAATTCTTCAAGCGCGACACCCTGATGTTCAACGGTTACGGGGAGCAGGTGGCAGGGCTCTATGCCGGCATGGACCTCCGCCGCCATTACTGAGCGGCGCCGCGCCGGCTGGATGCGCCCCGCCAGGGCGGCGATCTTCCTGCTGGCGCTCGCGCCCGCGGCCGCGCTCGTCTGGCGCGGCTTTGCGGGCCGCCTGGGTGCCAACCCCGTCGAGACCATCACTCACGCCACGGGCGATTGGACCCTGCGCTTCCTCCTCCTCACCCTGGCGGTCACGCCCCTGCGCCACTGGCTGCGTTTCCCGGAGTTGATCCGCTTCCGCCGCATGCTGGGGCTGTTCGCCTTCTTCTACGGCTGCCTGCACTTGACGACGTATCTCTGGCTGGACCAGTTCTTCGACTGGCCGGCCATCGCCAAGGACATCGTCAAGCGGCCGTTCATCACGGCCGGCGCTGCGGGATTTGCCCTGATGGCGCCGCTGGCGGCCACCTCGACGGCGGGATGGATCCGCCGCCTGGGCGGCCGGCGCTGGCGCATGCTCCACCGCCTGGTCTACGCCGCGGCGGCCGCGGGCGTGGTGCACTACTGGTGGCTGGTGAAGTCCGATATCCGGCTGCCCGCGATGTACGGCGCCATCCTGGCGCTGTTGCTCGCCTGGCGCCTGGCCCGCGCTATAGCCGGATCAGGCTCGAAATCGCCACCGGCTTCCCCGTGAGCACGCTCTTCCGCGCCGCCACGCCTGTGAGCAGCGACATGGCGCCCGCGCGCGAGCCGGCACGCTGCTTCAGCGGATCCGGCTGGTTCGGGTTGAAGATCATCTCCGCCAGGCGCGGGTCGGCGCCGAAGTGCCCGCCCGGCGCGTAGGGCAGAACAATCAGCTCGGACTTGCCGGTGAAGTTTCTGGTGAAGCGGATCGCGTCTTCGCGCTTCGTCTCCCAGGGCTGCCGCTCGTAGACCCGCACCTCGATGCGCCCGTTCAGTCCGTTGAACGCCAGGTGGTAGCCCTCGTAGGGCATGAAGGCGTTGAGCGAGTAGCTCATGATGGCGTTGTTCGAGTACTTCACCTGCGCCACCATGGTGTCCCAGATGTCGATGTCCTCGCGGTAGACACAGCCGTCGCGGTAGTAGCCGTCCACGGTTTCGGGCTCGATGTAGAGCGACCGCATGGTGGCGTTCCGGGTGATGTCCAGGTAGAACTCACATTGCTGTTTATGTGCGCATAAACGGCAGTTTTTGCCGCGAAATGCACCGTTTTTGCCGTATTTTCGCAGCGTTCCGTAGGCGGCTACTTCCACAGGGTCGGCGTCCAGGTACCAGTTGATGAGGTCGAAGTGATGGGTGGCCTTGTGCACCCACAGGGAGCCGGAGTTGCGGATGTAGGCATGCCAGCGGCGGAAGTAATCGGCGCCGTGGCTGGTATCGAGGTACCAGTGGAAGTCCACCGAGCTGACCGGGCCGATGGCGCCCTCCATCAACAACTCCTTGATCTTCTGGGCGGTGTTGGAGTAGCGGTAGTTGAACGCCACCGTCACCTTGCGGCCGGTCTTCTTCTCGGCGTCGAGGATGGCCTGGCACTTCACTTCGTCGGTGGTCATGGGCTTCTCGGTGATAACGTCGATGCCCATCTCCAGGGCCTTGACGATCTGCTCGTGGTGGGTGGAGTCCATGGTGGTGACGATCAGGCGATCGGGCCGCGTCTCCCGGAGCATGCGGTCGAGGCTGGTGAAGGTGGCGACATCGATTCCGATGCGGCGGCGGCCGGCCTCCAACCGCTTGGGGTTGATATCGCACAGGCCCACGAATTCCATGCGGTGGCCCTGGCTTTTGAGCAACTGCGCTCCCCAGGTTGCCGTGCCGCGGACCCCCGTGCCCACCAGGGCGACTCGCATCTTCTTCGTCGGGTTGGTCTGCGCCATGCCCAGTCCGGCGGCGGCGCCCGCCAGGAACGTCCTGCGCTCGATTGTGTTTGCCATATCCTGCCTCCCTGCAGAAACACCATTATCAGGCAATTCGATCTGAAAGTAGCTGCTGTAGTATAGAGCCATGTGGAACAAGATGGCGGCTATCGCGCTGGGGCTGGTCCTGGCCGGCGGCGCGGCGGCTCAGCGGCAGGTGGCGCCGGTTGCCGTGACGCAGGCGGCCCCGGGAGTGTACTGGGTTGCGGGCGGGAGCGGCGCCCATACCGGTATTCTCATCGGCTCCAGCGAAGTGGTATTGATCGACGCCAAAATGACGGCGGAGTCGGCCCGGGCCGTGCTGGCCGAAATCGCCAGGCTCACGCCGCGCAAGGTGACCCGCGTGGTCCTGACCCACAGCGACGGCGACCACGTCAACGGGCTCGCGGGCTATCCGGCCTCGGTGCGGGTGCTGGCGCACGCCAACGCGGCGCGGGATATGACGGCGGCCGGGGTGGCGCGGGCGGTGGATGAGACGATCACAGGACGCCGGCCGCTCGACCTGGCCGGCCTGCGCGTGGAGCTGCTCCACTTCGGTCCCGCCCACACCGACGGCGACCTGGTCGTGTGGCTTCCGGAGCGGAAGGTGGCGTTCGTGGGCGACCTGGTTTTCATCGGCCGCGATCCCCTCATCCACCTGCACAAGCGGGGCACGTCGCTGGGGGTGGTCCAGACGCTCAGGAAACTGCTCGAGCTGGACGCGGATGTCTACCTCTCCGGGCATGCGCCGCCGGCCGGCAAGGAGGAACTTCGCACGCTGCTCGCCTCACTTGAGGAGAAGCAGGCGCGCGTGAAGGCGCTCATTGCCGCGGGCAAGTCGCTCGAGGAGGTGAAGGCCGCGTTCGGCATCTCCGGCGAGCCACAGCGCCGCCCGGGCCTGGTCGAAGTGATCTACCGCGATCTCTCCCGGCGCTGACTTGACACCGTCCGGTTTCGGACGTCAAGATGCGATATATGTTTTCCTCGGGCCGCATCTTGGCCTGCCTGGCGTTGCTGCTATGCGCGGCGGGCTGCTCCACGCCATCTCACAGCGTGAACACCTACCGGATGGGCGATACCGTCCAGCTCGGCAAGCTGGTCTACAACGTCTACGAGAGCCGCTGGCTGACGCACCTGGGGGAGGGTACCGCGGCGCGCATTCCCCGCGACCGGTTCTTCCTGGTTCGGATGAGCATTTCCAACGCAGGCAGCGAGGAGATTCTGGTTCCCGCCGTAACCGCGACCGATGAAAGCGGCCATACCTGCCGGGAACTGGAAAACGGCGAATCCGTGCCGGAATGGCTGGGCCTGCTGCGCCCCGTGCGGCCGGGCGAGAGCCTGCAGGGCATCGTGGTGTTCGACTGTGCGCCGCGCAACTACAAGCTGCGGCTGGCCGATGAAAGCGAGCAGCGCACGGCCCTGGTGGATATCCCGCTCACGTTCGGCGCCGAAATACCCGAGCTTCCCGCGCCCGAGTTCCCGGAAAAGAAATAAAATCGGGGTATGCTACGAATCGCCCTGCTGCTGTTCGGCGCAGCCCTGGCCGCCGCCGCGGCGGGGTCTCTGGCCGTGATCAACCCCGCCATCGAGCAGATCGAGGGCGGTCCCGCGCTTCCCGCGAACTTCCAGCACGTGCCGGGCGAAATCTTCCACTTCAGTTTCCAGGTGGACGGTTACCGGGCCGCAGAGGACCGGATTCACCTGCAATGGAAGCTGGAGTTGCTGGACCCGGCGGGGATTCCGGTGGTGAAGCCGATCGAGCGGCCGCTCGAAGCGGAACTGGCGCCGCAGGATAAAGAATGGAAGCCCAAGGTGCGGCAGGAGATCGCGCTGCCCCCGCTGGCGCCTTCCGGCACGTACACGATCCGGGTGAGAGTCGCGGACGAGGTGGCCAAGACCACCGCCACGCACGATGTGCCGTTCATCGTACGGGGGCGCAACGTGCCGAAGAGCGACAAGCTGGTGCTGCGCAACTTCGCCTTCTACCGCTCCGAGGAGGCCACCCAGCCGCTGGCCAAGGCGGCCTACCGGCCGGGCGACGCGCTGTGGGCGCGCTTCGATATCACCGGCTACCAGTACGGGCCGGGCAACCGTATCGACGTGGCCTACGGGATCGCGGTGCTGAACGCCGAGGGCAAGCAGCTCTGGGCGCAGCCCGAGGCCGCCGTGGAGCGCTCCGAATCCTTCTATCCCAAACCCTATGTGCCGGGGTCGATGAGCCTGAGTCTCGATTCCGACATCCGGCCCGGCGAGTATGCCATCGTGGTGACCGCCCGGGACGCCATCGGCAACCAGACCTACGAAGAAAAGTTCACCTTCGCGGTGGAGTAACGGGTCGGTGGTATATTTTCGGTGGCGCCGCCGAGGGTGGAATCCGCCGCTTTGGCTCAGGGGGTGAAGCGGAAGTTGAGGATCATGGTGGCGGGCACCGGTTTGCCCCCGGTGGTGGCCGGTTGGAAGCGCCATTGGCGGGCGGCGTTGACCGCGCTCTCCAGGAGTGCGTTGTTGACCGGGCCCTGGCGGGTGGCCACACCGGCGGTGGTTACCTTGCCTTCGGCGTCGATCGATACTCTCACCCCGATGGTGACTTCATCGCGCAGCATGGCTCGGATGGGCGGCAGTATCACCGGATTCACCTTGAAGATGGGGGTGGCGGGGACGTGCTCCACGGGCCGGGGTTCCGGCCGGGGCTCCGGCGGAGGCGGTTGGACCGGGGCGGCGGGCGAGGTGAGCGCGGCGGGCAACGGGGGCGAACCTGCGGTTTCGCCAGTGCGGGCGAGTTGCGGCGGTGCGTCCGCCACCATGGCCGGCCGAGGTTCCGGCAGCTTCGGGTTATAGCGCGAATTCAGGCTGCGCAAGTGGTTTAGCCACCCCGACCAGGGGCCGCGCGGCTCCTCGCGGGAGGGCGGATCCGCTTGAGGACGCGGCTTCGCGCTGGAGGGCGGCTCCGGTTGAGGACGCGGCGTTTCGGCTGAGGCGCTGAAGGCTGAGGAGGCGGCGAGCATCCGGGTACCCTGGCCCGGTCCTGCGGCCAGCACTTGCACCGACTCCACCGCCGGCTCGCCCGACAGGCCGTGGACCTCGAGGCGGAAGCGGACGTCGCCGCCGTTGGGCGTGTAATAGATGCTGCCGGTGCGCAGTTGATCGCGGTCGAGTTCCGAGACCCGGCGGTGCGGGCCGTCGTCGATGTAGAGCACGCCTCGGAGGGCATCGCGGATGGCGGGCTGGTTGCGATCCCAGCGCAGATCGAGGCCCTCGCCCGATTTGCGGACCTCCAGCCCCAGGGTGCGGAGCGGCGCCGGCGGCGCGGGGGGCGCACCGGGATCCGCCGCCAGGGGCGATTCCGGGGTGAACCAGCGCGCGGGGATGAACAGCAGCGCCAGCATGGCGGCGATGGCGGGGAGCGCGAGCCAGAGATTGCGCTTCGAGTGGGGCGCCGGCGCCGGATTGTCCGTCGGCGCCGTGGCCCAGGCCTCCGGAGGCGGAAGCGGGGCGGGGGTCCAGGGCGCCACACCGTCGTCCGGGCTGCTGCGCATGACGCCTTCGTCCCAGAAGAACAGGCGGCGCTCGAGAGCTTCGCCGGGTGAGGGCTTGAGCAGCAGAAAGATGTTGGCGGGATCGGGGAAGCAGGAGCGAATCAGGGAGAGGTCGCCGGCATTGACAACGAGGCCGCCCTCCAGGCGATGGGTACGGTAGTAGCCCACGACCGCATGAGGGGCATTCGCCCTGGCGGCCAGCGCCGCTTCCAGTTCCCGCCGATCGGTGGGAGGGATCATGATGGGCCAGGGCACCGGTTCGACTTCTTCGACCAGGACGGTGCGAATGGGGCCCGGGCGGATTTCGCCAAGCAGCAGGCCGCCGGCCTCGCCTCCACGGCGCTCAAGAGCGCGACGCAGCGCCTCGTCGCGCATCCGCGAGGCCGCGCGCGGGCGAACGATGACGCGCAGCGCGCCTTCCGCGGGTTGCCAGACGCAGGAATCGTTGCCTTCGGTCGAAGCCATGGGATCGGGTATAGCGGTCTGAGTGACTGTGGGGAAGTATACATCAGCCCGGCGCGGCGGCGCTGTGCCGAGCCGAACAGGGCGCGGCGGCTCCGTGCGGGAACTTACGCTTTAAGGCGCGATCCGGATATTCAGCACCGTGTTGCTGGCCACCGGACGGCCGCCGCGGAGGGCGGGCTCGAAGCGCCACATCCTGGCGGCATTAAGGGCCGAATCGGCCAGCAGGCGGCTGGCGGCGCCGCGCTGGGAGACCAGGCGCGCGTCGGTGACTCTGCCGGTGCGGTCGATCGAGACCCGGACGCCGAACTCCGCGCTGCCGCGCACGGCGCCCGCGGGCACCGTGGGGTTGACCTGGCGAATGGGCCGGGGGGCGGTGATGTTGCCGGCCGGCGGGTCGGAGTCGCGGTAGGCGTAGTGAACGGTGCGGGGCCGCGGCAGGGTTTCCGGCTGGAGGACCCTGGAACTGCGCTTGCGCGCGGGCTTGGCCGATTGCCGGCGCGGTGCCGGCGGCGGGGCGGGCCGCGCAGCAGCCGGCGGCTCCGGCGGAAGGGCGGCGGCCGCCAGCAGGCCACCGGACAACACCCGGACCGATTCCACCACCGGCTCGCCATCCCGTCCGAAAACCTCCAGGCGGAACTCGAGATCGCCGCCCAGCGGAGCGTAGTAAACGCTTCCGGTGCGGAGTTGATCGAGGTCGAGATCGTAGGAGCGGCGGAATGGGCCGTCGCGGATGTGCAGCACGGCCCGCTCGGCCGCGCGCACCGCGGGCGATGCGCCGTTCCAGTGCAGGATCAGGTCCGTGGGGCGTTTCTCCACCTGCAGGGCGAGCGGGCGCACTTCGGGGACAGCGGCTTCGGTTTGGGCGGGAGCCGGCGGCCGGGCGATGTACCAGTGGGCTGCCGCCAGAGGCAGGACCACCGCGGTCATGGCCGCGGCCGCCGCCGCCCAGAGCCGCTTTCGCGAGAGCCTCCGCGGGGCGAAAGGCGGTTCGCGGAACCGGGAAGTGGGCTCGGGCGCCTCCGGGAAGACCGGGCCGAAGGCTTCCTGCGCGGGCCGGCCGAAAGGGTGATCGCCGGAGCCCGCCGAGCGCAGCGCTCCTCCCTGCCAGAAATAGAGCCGGCTGGAAAGGCTATCGTTCAGGCCCGGCTTGAGCAGAAAGAAGACGTTGGCGGGATCCGGGAAGCAAACCCGAATCAGGGCCATGTCACCTGTGTTCAGGTAGGAGTCATTGCCGAGGCCGGTGCGGTAGTAGCCCACCACCGAGCGCCCGGCCTCATCCGCCGTACGCGCCTTCAGGGCGGCCTCCAGTTCCCGGCCGCCGGGCGAGCCGGCTATCGGTTCGATATCCTCTACTGTGACGGTGAGGATGCGGCCGCGCTCTATGGAGCCGAGCAGCAGCCCTTCAGAGGGCTCGAAGCCGCTTCCATCCGCCGAGCGGCGGAGGGCCTGGTCCCGCATCCGGGCGGCCGCGCGCGAATCGACGACGACCCGGATCTGTTGCCCCGGGGGCTGCCACACTAAAGGGCCGTCCAGTGATCCCGCGTACTGTTCGGTATCCGCCATGCCGTGAAACGCAAGAGCCAGCGCGATGTATACCGCAAATTATACAGAGCGGAACCCCTGGCTGTCTGTGCAGGGCGGCACAGGATGACGAGCGCTACTGCAGTTGCCGCGCCGACGGTACACGGCTCAGGAGAGGAGGCGCTCCAGGTTGCCGCCGAAGATGAGGCGGGCGTCGGCGGCGGAGATGCCGATTTGGGCGAGGGCGCGGGCCTGCTCCTCGAAGATCGCGCGCTGCCAGCCGCGGGGGAAGCAGGAGGAATCGGTGCCGAACAGAATGCGCCGGGGGCCGGCCACATCGAGGGCGCGGCGGAAGACGCGGGCCAAGTCCAGCTCTTCGGGCTGGTAGCGCATCCAGGCGTTGCTGCTGGAGCTATCGAGATGCACGTTAGGGCAGAGGTCCGAAAGCATGAGGGCTTCGCGGAAGTAGCCGGCGCCGAAGTGGGGCACGATGAAGTTGACGCCGGGGTGGGCGAGGGCTACCGGGTGCAGGTCGATGGGGTTGGAGTAGCGCATGTCGAAGGGGGAAGCCAGGCCGAGCAGCTTGCGAACTCCCACGCTGAGAGCGCCGCAGTGGACAAACACGATGCGGCCCGGGCTCGCGGCGGCCAGGCGGCAGACCTCCGCTACGCAGGGGTGAGAGAGGGGGTAGCGGTGCATGGCGGGGAAGAGGCAGACGCCCCGCAGGCCGGAATGGAAGGCGCGTTCGGCGCGCTCCAGCGCGTCGGAAGCCGTGGGGTCCAGCATGAACCAGCCGTAAAAACGCTCGGGGAAACGCGTCACGGCGGCGGCCACGGAGCCCTCATCGCCGTGGACGCTGGCGATCAGGGCGGCGCGGGCCACACCGTGACGGTCGAGTTCCGAGATCCAGCGGGCGGCCAGCGCCGCGGGGTTTTCCGGAGGCGCCTCCCAGCCCCCGGGGACGCCGCCCAGCGCGGTGAAAAAGCCGTGCGAGAAATAGTGCACGTGTGCGTCCCGCAGGACGATGTCATTCCAGGGTATTTGCATCGCGACGGTGGAAACGGGTGATGCCGGCGGCCAGCGCCACGTGAGTCAGGCCGGCGACGTTGTTGACCCCCAGCTTCTTCATCATGGTCTTGCGGTAGCTGCGGACGGTCTGAAGTCCGAGATCGAGCAGCACCGCGATGTCCTTGCTGGTTTTGCCCTCGGCCACCATGCGGAGCACCTGCACTTCGCGGGGCGAGAGGCTGTCGAGCGGGTTTTGGACCCGGGCATCGAGATCGCCGCGCTGAATGCGGTGCAGCAGGCGGTCGGAGACCTGGGAGCTGAGGTAAGAGCCGCCGCGGGCGACGATCCGGAGGGCGTCGAGCAGGTCGCTGGAGGAGGCCTTCTTCAAAACGAAGCCGCGCGCGCCGGAACGGATGGCGCCCACGACGGAGTTTTCGTCGTCGTACATCGAGAGCATGACGATGCGGGTATCGGGGCAGTAGCGCAGGATCTCGATGGTGGCGTCGATGCCGCTGATGCCGGGCAGCCCGATGTCCATGAGGACCAGCGGCGGACGGAGCCGGCGGCAGACCTGGACCGCCTCGGGTCCGGTTTCAGCCTCCGCCACCACACGGAACTCGCCGCAGCGTTCGAGGATGGTGCGGATGCCGTCGCGCATCAGTTTGTGGTCGTCCACCAGGACGAGGTCGTAAGCCATACACTCCGTTTTGGGGGCCGCGGGATCGGTCCGCGGGTCGCCGCCGGTACTATTCATAGGGAGCCTCCGGGGCGTCGGGGATGCGGGCGCGCAGCACCGCCCGGACGACGGTGCCACTTCCTGGGCGGCTGGTGATGGCCAGGTCGATGCCCGCTTCCGCGGCGTAATGTTCCATGATGAGCAGGCCCAGCCCGCTGCCTGGAGGCACGCCGCGGCCGGCATCGAAGCCCACGCCGTTGTCGCGCACTTCGAGGGTGGGGCCCTGGCTCGTAGACTTGAGTTGCACTTCGAGGGTCGTCGAGCGGCCGTGGCGGACGGCGTTATCGACGGCCTGTTCGGCGATGCGGTATAGGGCCCGGGCGGGGGCGGCATCCAGCCGGAGGGAGGAGTCCGCCATCAGCCGGAAGCGACCGCGAAAGCTGCGGCGGGTGCGTCCCGCCAGGAGGTCGAGGGCGGCGTACAGGCCGGCGGGGCCCACTACGTCGGGCTCCAACGTGCGGCTGAATTCGCGTACCCGCTCCATGGCGCGCTCGAGGAGTTGCTGGATTTCGGCGGTGCGGGCGGGCAGGGTGGGCGCGGCGTCCTCCAGGTCCATCCGCAACAGGTCGAGTTGCAGGCCGGCGGCGCTGAGGGATTGGCCGAGTTCGTCGTGCAGGAGGCGGGCCATGCGGGTGCGGTCGCGATCGGCGGACTTGAGGAGTTCGAGCGCCATGCTGCGCGCCTGGCAGGCGGGGTCGTGCCAGCCGGCGCCTCCCGAGGCCGCGGCGGCGGCGTAGTCGACGGCGCCGTCGAGGCGCAGCGGATAACAGGCGATGGAGAACCGGCCGGAGGCTCCCGGCTCGTCGAGGGTCAGGGTGTCGCCGGCAAAGACGCGCGCCAGGCGCTCCTGCCACAGGGGCCGGCGTTCGGGACGTACCACGCCGAGGAGGCTGCGGCCGGCAAGTTCCCCGGCGGGCACGCCGAACAGCGCCACGGCATTGCCGTACGCGCATTCGATGATCGCGTCACGCCGGCAGACCCAGACGCATCCCGGTCCCTGCTCCAGCAACACTTCACACAGCCTTACGGCCTGTAGTGAACTCGCCATTACCAATCAAAAGCCAGACAGGTACGAATAATGTTATCAGGAGTCGGACCCAGGTGCGACCCCGCAGGCTCCCCGACCTTGCGATACCGCCTAGCGCTTACGCCTGACGACCTTGCGCGCGGCCTCCGCCACGTCGCGGGCCACCAGGCCGTACTTATCGAGCAACTGATCCGGGGCGCCGGATTCGGCATAGGTGTTCTGAATGCCGACGAACTCCATGGGGCAGGGGTGCAACTCGGCGACCGCCTGCGCAACCCGCACGCCCAGCCCGGCATCGACCAGGTGCTCTTCGGAAACGACAATGGCGCCGGTCTCGACGGCCGCCTTGCGGATGGCCTCGCGGTCGAGCGGTTTGATGGTGTGGATATCCACCACCCGCGCCTTAATGCCTTCGGCTGCCAGAATCTCGGCCGCGCGCACCGATTCGTGCACCAGCAGCCCGGTGGCGAAGAGCGTCACGTCGGAGCCGGCCACCACCTCGATGGCCTTGCCGATTTCAAACTGCTGGCCGGCGTCGTAGACGATGGGGGCCTTCATGCGGCCGGTGCGGACGAAGACCGGACCCTGGTGCGCCGCGGCGGCCAGGACCAGCGCCGTGGCGGCGGTCTCATCGGCCGGCGAAAGCACTACGAAGTTGGGCAGCGAGCAGGCCAGGGAGGTCTCCTCGATGGACATCTGGGAAGGGCCGTCCTCCCCGATGGAGATGCCGCTGTGGGTCCCCACCACCTTGAGATTCACGTTGGGGTAGGCCACTCCGACGCGCAACTGCTCGAAGCCCTTGTTCATCACGAAGCAGGAGAAGCTGGAGACGAAGGGGATCTTCCCGGCCATGGCCAGGCCCGCGCCCACTCCCACCATGTTGGCTTCGGCAATGCCGCAGGAGAAGAACCGGTCGGGGAATTCCTTGGCAAAGAGAACCGTGAAGGTGGAGACGGAGAGGTCCGCATCGCAGACGACGACGTCGGGATTCTGGTGGCCGAGGGTAACGAGAGCCTTGCCGAAGGCCTGGCGGGTGGCCATCCCGTACTTCACTTCGGTTTTCGGTTGAGTCGCCATTATTGAAGCTCCTGGAGGGCAAGCGCCACTTCGGCGGGCGTGGGCGCCACACCGTGAAACTTGGGGTTGTTTTCCATGAACGAGACACCCTTGCCTTTCACCGTGTGGGCGATGATGACGGTGGGCCGTCCCTTGGTGGCGGCGGCTTCGGCGAGCGCCGCCTGGACCTGCGGAATGTCGTGCCCGTCGCACTCCAGGGTGTGCCAGCCGAAAGCGCGCCATTTGTCGACCAGCGGCTCGATTTCCATGATGTCCTTGACGAAGCCGTCGAGTTGGATGCGGTTGTAGTCCACGATGGCGCAGACGTTATCCACCTTGTGGTAGGCGCCGAACATGGCGGCCTCCCAGATCTGGCCCTCCTGGATTTCGCCGTCGCCGAGCATGCAGTAGACGCGCCAGGAGGCGCGGTTGAGGCGCGCCGCGCAGCCCATCCCCATGGCCAGAGAGAGGCCGTTGCCGAGTGAGCCGGTGGAGGTTTCCAGCCCCGGCAGGAAACGCATATCCGGGTGCCCCTGGTAGACCGAGCCGAGCTTGCGCAGGGTGGTGAGCTGGTCGACGGGTGCGCCGGGATAGCCCGCTTCGGCCATCACGGCGTAGAGCACCGGAGCGGCATGGCCTTTGGAAAGGATGAAACGGTCGCGATCGGGCCAGTCGGGCCGGGCGGGATCCACCCGCATGGTGTCGAAGTACAGGGTGACAACGATGTCAGCGGCGGAAAGCGAACCGCCGGGATGGCCCGACTTGGCAGCGCCGGTCATCTCCACGACATGGCGCCGCACGCGTTTGGCGATCGCCTGCAAATCTTCCACGGATCTTTTTGGGGGCATTTTGAAAGCAAATTCTAACACGGGTAGCCCGCGGGGCGGGATTTGCGAGGCCGCCCTTACCGTGGGGCGAAGGCCGGCGCGCGGGGCGGGTTCAGCCGCGCTCAGCGGTGCAGCAGGCGCGCCGCGGGG
Organism: Bryobacteraceae bacterium; assembly: GCA_041685075.1. Classification (GTDB taxonomy): domain Bacteria; phylum Acidobacteriota; class Terriglobia; order Bryobacterales; family Bryobacteraceae; genus JAMCRM01. Next base: position 184 of record JAWLGN010000154.1, on the reverse strand, counting down.
CGGGATTTGCGAGGCCGCCCTTACGGTGGGGCGAGGGCCGGCGCGCGGGCGGGTTCAGCCGCGCTCAGCAGTGCAACAGGCGCGCCGTGGGGCGGGATTTGCGAGGCCGCCCTTACGGTGGGGCGAGGGCCGGCGCGCGGGTGGGGTTCAGCCGCGCTCAGCAGTGCAGCAGGCGCGCCGCGGG
>JAWLGN010000153.1:0-12531 GCA_041685075.1 Bryobacteraceae bacterium | reverse complement strand
AGCGCCGCGGCAATCCAGAAGGCGCGCGGCTCGCCATGGCGCTCGCACAGGATGTGCCAGGCCACGCGCGTGCTCTCGGCCTCCGGGCCTTCTTTCAGGCGCGCCTCCCAGTAGGCGCGGCCGTCCACGTTCTCTACCGCGGTCATCAGCGGCTGGTGCGCGTCCAGGTGAACGGTGTCCGGGAAGATGCGCACGCGCAGTTCGTAGTGATCGGCGCCGGATGCCAGGTAGCGCGTTTCGAGGCGCACCGGGAGCATGGAGATGGCGGCGTCGCCTGTAAGATGCCGCCATGCGGCGGCGGTGCCCAGGGCATTCACCAGTGCTTCCTGCCGTATCCGCACGAACTCCAAATCGGACGCCAGCTTCTCCGCCTGCACGGCGCGCTCCTCCAGCGCGTCCTTCAGCTTCTTCTCGAGCGCCGGAAGCTGCGCCGTGTCGCCCGCCGCGCGCGCGGCCTCGAGCGCGGCGCGTGCCAGTGCGATGACGCCGTAGAGCGAGCGCAGATCGTCCTGGCGCCGCTGGTAGGCGGCCACGGCCTCCGCCACATCCTTTCGCAGCGCGGCTGCTATGGCCGGGTCTACCGTCTGGGAGGGGTCCTGTTGAGAGGCCAGCAGCGCGCTGACCGCGGCCGCGGCGGGCGGAATCACCTGGTCAAGGAAGCGTAACGGCATATCAGGACTCCGGGATCAACAGCCGCCCGGCGTGAATCAACAGCCGGAACGGCTTGCGCTGCGTGATGGCGGCCATGTGCGCCGCGTTCCGGCCCCATACAGGGCCGCCGTTCGGAGGCACGGCGGAGAGCGGCGTGGCGCGCGCGTATGCGGCCCCGTCCACATGGTTCCAACCGATTTCGGTCCAGTCGGCGGGAGCATCCGGACCCTCGATCAGCAGTCCGAAGCGTCCGGCATCGGGCCGCTGCTCGATGACGAAGTACCACCCCAGCCCGCCGCTCTCTCCGGAGACCTCGCCGGGCGTCTGCGCGAAACCGAAGAAGGCGATGTCGTCGCCGAAACGGCCGCGGAACTGCGGCAGGGAGACGGTGCTGCCGGGCTTGCGTCCGCCGGCGCCATTGCTCACCGCCTGCACCAGGTAGTAGCGCGCGTCCGGGAAGCGCCGCAGCAGTTCACTGCGAACCAGGAAGACGCTGCGCGACTGCCCCTGCGCCGTGGTCACCTGCGCCGCCAGCCCCTGGACAGCGTTCCACGTGTGGATGGGCGGAATGTCCTCCTGGGCGCCGCCGGCGGCGCCGCGCAGGTCCCAGAACTGGCGGAAGACGGTGGCGCGCAGATCGGTATCCGGTCCGCGCCACAGCAACTCGCGCGTCATCTCGTGATTCGCGCCCACCAGCAGGGCCGCCACAAAGGCCGGGTTGGTTTCGAGAGCGCTCACCGCGTTCTCGGGGATGTCATTCACGCCCGGCAGCATCAGCGCCGGCGCCTGCTCGATGAGCCGTGTGCTGAGCGGGGTGCGAATCTCCGGGGCCTTGGCGATGGGGGCCAGCGGATCGCCCTGCGCGAACGCGGCGCGCGTGGGCAGGCGGAGACGCTCCATGGCGCGCTGGTGCACCAGGCTGTTGGGAGCCAGGCTGTTCAGCAGGGCCGACTTCATGGTGTTCAGGCTGAGCCGGCCGCTGGGAGGAACGGGCACCCCGAGCTGCCCCGCGTTCAGCCGCGCCATGATGCCCTCCCGCCGGATGCGCTTCACTTCCGCATACCGGAAGATAGCGCCCGCAAGCCCCCAGCAGTAGAAGGCGACGGTGCCCCTGGGATGGCTGCGGTCGCGGACGTCGAACAGCTTCCGGCGATCCAGGTAACCGCGCAGGCGGCTGCCGTCCGCCGTAATCTCCAGGCGGTACATCTCGTTCAGTTCGAAGCCCTCGTCGCGCTGCCACAGCAGCGTGTACTGCCCGTTCACGCACTTCACCAGCCGCTGGTAGGAGCGTTCCCGGTCCATCGAAAAGCGGTAAAAATTGTCCGGCCCGTTGTAGCGGAACATCAGGCCCAACGCGTCGTCGTCCTGTGCTTCGAGGTGCACCTTCACGTGGTAATCGGTCCAGGAGGGAATCAACGCGTCGGGCACCGCCTTGACGTAGGTTCCCAGCTTCGGCAGATCGTCGCGGTCCTTCGGGCCACTGTAGATGTTGCGGGTCTGCTTCAGGTCGCCGCTCTCGGTTGTCCAGTTCGAAGGACCTTCGAGGTTTCCCTGGTCCACCACGAGCGCCGAGGTCATCTCGCCGCGGTCGAGCCCCTGCTGCACGTCGATGGTGAAATCGGAAAACCGGGTGAAGTGGTTGCCCCAGGTATACAGCCCCACGCGACCAACGCTCAGGGGACTGTTCTGGTCCGTGAGGTCGACGATCTTACTGCCGTTGAAGAAGATGCGGATCTGGTTGCCTTCCACCTGCACCTGAATACGGTACGTGGCGCCCACGGTGTACTTGAAACCGTCCTGCCACATTACCCTCCAGGTGTTGCCCTGCCGCTTCACCAGGCGCCGGTAGCTGCGCTCGCTGTCCATGGAGAACCGGTAGTAGCTGGAGATGCCTGTAAAGCGAAAGACCAGGCCCACGGCATCGTTATCGTCGGATCGTATGCTGACCCCGAACAGCACGTCGCGCCATGTCGTATTTCCGGTGACATACATGGTGCCGAGCTTGGGCACCGAAGAGGCTTCCAGCGGAAGGCTGTGTATGTTGCTGGTCTGGGTGATGGGGGTGCCGGGGGCGGCATCGTTGCGGACCCAACTGGAGGGCGCATTCACGTTGCCTTCATCGAAGGCGCTCCAGGTAGTGGGCGGGGTGCGCACGTAGCCCTGACGGAAGAGGTACGCCGACTCCTCTTCGGCTGGTTGCGCCACGTTCCACGACCGCATATGCGGCCCCTGCGCCCTGGCCACTCTGCGAAAGGTGCCCTCCACGCCGGAATGGGGCACGGCGCTGGTATCTACGGCCTGGTAGAGGGTGCTGTCGCCGAAGCGGATGCGCGCGCGGTCGGGCCCGGCAACCTGGAGCAGCAAATCGGCGGGCAGCGGTTCCAGGTGCTTGCGAATCAGGGCCTCATTGGCGCTGCGTGCCACCTGCGCGCCTTTCAGCAGTTGATTGGCCTGCCGCAACTGGCCGGCCTGCCGCCAGGCTTCAGCGATGAACTCGTCCTGGTGGCGCTGCACGATGTCGCCGCCCGCGGCGGCGGCTGCCCGCATGCGCGGGTCGTGGTTCAACTCGCTCAGCCAGGAGGGTGTAACCGCTGCGCGGCGCACGCCGGCCTGCCACCTGCCGTAGAGCGGCGGCGCCACTTGCGGGTCGCCTCCCGTGTCTTCCGCATCGGCGGCGCTGTTGATCCAGTCCGCCAGGTTGGTTCTCACCTCCGCGGGCGCGGGGGGCGGGCCGGAGGTTCCCACGGGGCGCAGCGCACCCGCAAAACGCATGACCAGGGGCGGCGCGCTGGTGAGCGGGGCATCCACGACCAACGGGAGGGTGGCCGACTCGGCCGGGATGCTGTAGGGCCGAAGCGCACGCGCCAGTTGCTCGAACTCCTCCCGGGTGTCGCGCGCCGGCCCGGTGGTCACCGCCCAACTGTCGTAGACCGGCAGCGTGACAAAATCGGTGCCCTCCTCGCTGAAGTCCCAGGCAAACTGCAGTTTCAGGGCGTTGGCGTCGAACTCCTGGCCCAGTCCGGCGCGCCGTCCAATCTCGAAGACCGGCACCAGGCAGACGATGTAGGACGAATTGGGTCGCAGCCGCCGCGGGCACAGGATGCGCGCCAGGGCACGGCCGGGATTGGCGCGCACGTATGCCGCCACCTGGTCCGGGTTCATATCGGGGCTGGGGAACGGACCGGCCACCTGCACGTGGGCCCAGCGGTCCAGTTCCGCCGGGTCGGGCAGTTGGTTCCGCGGCACCGCGATGGCCGGCAGCGGCGCTTCGCCTGCCTGCTGCACGGTCACACCGCCGGCCTGCTCCACGGCGATCAGCGCCAGCCAGGGGCGCAACTGGTCCTGGCGGGCGGCGCGGGTCGGCGTGAACCGCCACGGCAGGTCCGGTTCACGGAACTCCACCAGCGGGAAGTAGTTCGGCTCGAAACCGGTGCTGCCCGGGGCGGGTTCGCGGCGGCTGACGGCCCCCTTGGCGAGGCCCACCATGTCGCCGGGGCCGAAGAGGTGGATGGCGGTCCGCGCCTGGCCGCTGGTGAACATCACCTCGGCCTGCATCTGAAAGGACGCAGCCGCGGTAGCGAGGTCGTCCGGCGTGGTGATGAGGGTGGCCGCACCCTCGCGCAGCCAGGGCAGAAACTTGTAAGCGGCGGCGGCACTCATTGCGCGTTTACCTCGTAGCGGCGCACCACCTGAAGACGCATTGTGCGCGTTCGCTGATAGACCCGTGCCTGTGTGTAGTTCAGTCCCGCCTCGACGACATCCTTATCCATGTCGTCCAAAGGCTCGAGCGTGGTGTAGGTGACCAGGTACCGCCGGGGCTCCACGCGGATGGGCTGCGCGGCCACGCGATAATAATCCGCTTCGGCGGCGGCCACGCTGTCCAGGGCCAGGATAGCGTCCCGGGCCGATGGCGGGAGCGCCAGGGGCGCGGGCGGTTCATCCAGTACCTGCTCTTCGAAGGCGCCGCCCCCGTCTACCGCGCCGCCCACCTTCGTCCCGGGGCTGCGGATCCTGGCGCCGGATTGCATGCGCTCGAACTGCGGCGCCCGCACCGCCTCCTCCAGGTCGACGTCCATGTAGAGACCCGGCGCAAAGTTGTCCTCCACCGGATCGAAGGCGAACTCCTGGCCGCCCAGGCGGATCTTGGTGATGGCGAACTCGCGCGGCGCGCTGAGCGGCGAAGCGCCTATGCGGGTGATGAGCTGCCGGAACGGCACGGCGGTCTGGTTGACCCGCAGTGTCTGGTTCCCCGGGATCCAGACGCCGGTGCGAGCCGCGCCGCGCAACGTGAAGCCCGGCTGCGCCTGCATCGCGGACCAACTCTCCTGGTCCTCCAACGCCTGCACCAGGGTGCCGATCGCGTCCACCGGCTCGTAGATGGGCTTCTCGGCTCCGCCCAGCTCAAAGCTCACCGGGACCGAGACCGACAGGAACAGGACCGAAAACTTCGCCTTCCCCGCCAGGCGCCATTTCGAAATGCCGGAGAACGTGCCCTTGAAATAGATGCTGGCCAGCACGCGGCTGCCGCGTTTCAACGAGACTTCGAACTCCACGTCGATCGCGAACTCGCCGTTGAACCGCGCCAGCAGATCGACCTTCAGATATCCCTCGATCGAGAAACCGTGGGCGCCCGCCCATACGTACGCGCTGCCGCCGACCTGAATCGAGGACGTGGTAATCGCCAGGTACGCCGTGAAGACCAGCTTGAAGTTCTCTCGGTCCGCGATGTTGGCCGTCAGGCGCCGGACGGGCGGCAGCTTCGACGGCGCCGGATAGCGCGGGTTGAAGCCGCCCAGCGAAAGAATGCCCTGGTCGCCGTCGATGTAGATCAGCCCGTCGCCGGTCAGGTCGCCGCCCGCGAGCTTGGAATTGCGCAGGGACGCCTTAATGAGCAGCTCGTCCTTTTCGAAATCGAGCACGCCGAACAGCTCGATATTCAGGCTGAAGATATGGGCCGGCAGGCGCGAGAGCCGCCCCTTGCCTTGCCCCAGCAGGTAGACGCGGCGCAGCTTCTTGCCTTCGAACTCCAGCAGCAAGGCCGCTTCCACCACCACCAGCCGGGCCTTCAGGTTGCCGAACACCCACTGCACCATCAGCCCGAAGGTCACGTAACCTTCGGCGCGGGGCATGAGCGCCGCCATGGTGGTAAGGATGGTTGGGGCGTTGAGCACCGGGTCGGCGGGAAAGAGAATGCTGTCGAGCGAGCCGGTTTTCAGGCTGTCGAGCAGGGCCTCCCGGTCGCCGCGCCGCCCGATGCCCAGGAACAGCCCGATGCCTTCGAAGGTGCCGATGGGGGTGGAGACGCCCAGGCGCGTGACCCACAGCGCCCCCATGACGCTGTCCCCTTCGACCATCGCGACGCCGGCCAGGGTCCACTTGCTGAACTCCAGGCTGAGCGCTCCCATCCAGCGGTTCCGCAGCTCGTCCCTGGCGATGAAGCCTTCTCCCTTGACCGACTTGGCGTCGACCACCAGGCCGAAGGCATCCGGCGCCAGCAGGTCCCAGTCGCTCGAGAACGGGCCCATGTTGCCGTCCTCGCCGCGCTTGCGTTCCAGGTTCCAGCCCACGCCCAGGCCATCGGTCAGCAACTCGACAGGGCCCAGCCGCAGCCGTAGCCCGAGCGATGCTTCGAAGATGACCTTGGTTCCGGTCTGCTTCTTCTGCGCCTTCAGGCGCAACCGCACGTGGGGAATCTCAATCCCGATGCTCCCGCGATTGACCGGTTTCCAGTGCAGGGGCGCATAGACGTCCACGCCCATGCCGCCTTCGAAGTAGATGGACTGGGAGCGCGCGTCGGCCACCACCCCCAGGTCGAAATCGCCGCCGAGGCCCTCCGGCAGGGCGCGCTCCAGCAGCTTGAGCCCTCCGGGATTCCCCAAGGAAAACTGAATCTTCTTGAGCCGGAACGCCACCGAGGCGTCGCATCGCGAAAAGTCGCCGGGGTCGGTCAGGTCGTACTTGACCTTCCCCACGATCTCCACTTTTTTGGCCGCGAGAAAGGCGTTGGGACCTTCCTTGGAAGCATTGCCGAGGGAGAACCAGTTGCCGCCGCGGGCGCGCGTGATCTTCAGCTCCGCCGAACCCGTGCCCACCGAGATATCGGCCGGCGCCAGCTCGATATCCCAGTCGCCGCGCTTGGTTTTGAGGGCGAAGCCGGCATGGATGACCGGCAGGACGAAGGGCCCGCCGTGTTCTTCGAGCAGCGGAAGGAAGCTCAGGCCGGCCCGCGCGGGGGAGGCGGCGGCGGGCGAGGCGACCGCGTAGTTCTCCTCCCTCACCTCCAGTTCCGGATGCTCCTCCCACCAAACCGACAGCGAGCGCGCGGCCAGCCTTTCGGAAAGCGTGGGAGCCGCCGGGTCCGAGGGATCGAAACCGTAGCCAAACCAGTAGTCCAGGTGCGGCTTCTTCTCGCCCTTCCACAAGAAGAAGGCCAGCGCGCCGAAGCCCAGCGCATCCACTACCGCCAGCGGCCACTCGAACTCCGGCTCCGGCTCGTCGCCATTGGCGGACTGGCGCGTCACGTGCCCGATGCTGCGCGCCAGGATCTGGCCCAGGAGGAAGAGGAGACGGTCGGGAAACGCGGCCTCCTGGTTCCACTCCTGGCCGCGGCGGTCCAGGAACAGCAGGGCCAGTGCGGCGACGTACCAGGTGTGGCCGGCCGCCCGGAGCGCCCGCAGCGCCATGGGAAAGTAGAGCCGCTCGAGAAACGTTTCCACGACTTCCGGACCCGCGCCAGGCTCGGCCGACTGCGTGATCACCAGCCGCAGCGCGTTCAGCGCCTGGCTCGCGGCCTCCAGCGCATCGATCCACCTGCCGGCCTCGACGGCCGTGCGCGCGTTCAGCAGCTTCGACGAGAAGTCACCGTTGGGAGCGATCTCCGGAACGTTGCACCGGGCGCAGTAGTCGGCTCGGGTGGACGGCTCGAGCTGGCGGTCCAGCGCCGTCAGGCTGTCCACGAGGCTGCCGATCATGGTCTGGGGCACATCGACGTGGCTCATCCGGAGACTCCTTGAGCAAGCGGCGGCATCTCCGGCGCATCGGCGACGGAGGCGTTCAGCGGGATGGTGTAGTGAGTGTATGCCTTCGCCTTCGTATCGAAGGTTTCGCGCAGGACGAAATGCACCTGGTAATGGACCACCGGGTCGGGCGCGACGGTGTCGATGGTGATCAGCCCGAAGCTGCTGGGAAAGGTGATCACCCGCGACGGGCCCCGGATGGATTGCCAGAACTGGCGCTGGGCCGACGCGATGGCCGAAGGAGCGCCGAACTTGCCCCCCGGCGCCGGCTCGACGAACTGCGGCACATTGGAGACGCCCTTGAAGCGTTCGCTGTCCGGACGCGCCTCGCGCACCAGGTCGCCCCGCCATGCCCACTCGGCGTTGTACCGGCGCGTCGTTCCCGGAGGCAGAGCCGTCAGGGGAATCACCGCGGGGCTGTTCTGAAGGCGCCGCTGCACCAGGCGGTTGAAGGACTTGTCCGGCGGCGCCATCAGCGGCGGATCCGGCTGCCCGGCCGTGATCCAGCCCATGCGTTCCTGCGGCTGGCCCATGAGATCCGCCAGTCGCCCGGAAAATCCACTCCGGAAGATGAAGGCTGTGCCCTTGCCGGGGAAGTTCTTCGAAGCGCTCGAGGTGAACTGGAGGAAGCGCGTGGCGTCCCGCGGGGAGCCGTCCGGCAGGTACCGCCAGTAGTCGAGCTGCATGGCATAGGAGTAGTGGTTTTCCCCGGAGAAGAACACCACGCGGCCGTAATTGGCGAAGCGCGCCAGCAGCGCTTCCCAAGCGTCCTCCTGAAAGGCCCAGGGCTCCGGTTCATGGGCATAGATGCCCACGGCGTAGTCTGCCTTGGCGGCGGTGAAGGGCGGTTCGGGGGGAGGTTTTATATCATCGGTCAGGTTCACCAGCGGCTGCACGAAGTTGACCACCGGCGGAAAACCCAGCACCGGCATGCCGGAGATGACGAAGGTCACGCCCTGGCCGGGCGGCGGCGCGCCGTTGCTGAAGATGGGATCGGCGGGGATCTGGTCCGCGATGGCCGCCGGCGTCATCAATTGGGGAGCCTCGCGCGGTCCCTTGAAGCCGCGGAAGGTGCGGATGTCGAGGCTCAGTACTTCGTATCCGTTGCCGCCTACGCGGTAGTGCCAGCGCACGCGTTCCTCGGGGGGAGTGGGATCTTTGGTGCGCAGGTTGAAAAGCTTGTGCAGGTGGACCACGGCGGCGGTATCGGGGCCCGGCTTGGGTTGTTGATCGTCGTCGAAGAAGAGACGCGGGGCGTCTTCCAGCATCTCCGTGCCGGGTGATTCGTTCACCTCGGTCCCGCCGGGCTGCCGGCCGGCAAAGTAGAGCGGGTCGTTACCCCACCCCTGAAACAGCCCGTAAGCGAGCATGCCGTTGCGCACGATGGACAGGCCCAGCAGGTTGCCCTGCACCTTCTCGACCCATTCCTGGAAGAGATTCCAGTCGTCGGTCACCTCGTGGTCGTCGAACATCATGTACGTGGCCACGTTGGCCAGCAGGCGGCGCACTTTCGGCAAGCCCGCAAGAAACAACTGCAGCCCCCGCAGGTGGGTGAGTACCTGATCGCTTTGCAGGTCATCTTCCTCGCGGATGCCGAAGCCCATCTCGCGAACGCCTGTGAACCAGCTTGGGCTGAGACTTCGGGCCAACTCGCGTTTCACCTCCGCCGGAAGGGCGCCGGCGTGCGGTATGTTGCCGGAAACGCCGGCCGTAGTGTCCGGGTGAAGATCGACCGGGATGCCGGCGGTGTCCTCGCTTCCCCACTCCTGCGCTTTGTCATCGGGTTCCAGGAAGTGGTCGATGGCGCGCCACTCCTCGGGGAGCAACTGCCAGGCTCCGTGGCAGGCGATCTTTTCCCGGATGAGGTCTTTCTGCTTGTCGCTCAGATCGTCCTTGGCGTTGAGTTCGGCCATCAGGGCCTTCCACTCCGCGAGATAGCCGCTGGCGCGCTGCCAGCGGTCCGCCAGGCGGGTCTGGAAGAAGTCCGCCGGCCACAGCACGGAGGACCAGCAGAGCAGATACATGGCGGCGAACTCGCTGAAGCCCATCAGGTGGGAGCCGCCGGCGCTGGAGGTCATGCCGGCCCGCTGAAACGTGATCCGCTGCCGGCGTCCCGGCGGGAAAAGGGCGCAGGTAAGGGGTACATCGTGAACCTGTCCCTCGTGTTCGAAGGGCAGTCGTTCCAGCACAACATTGGGATCGCCCGAGAGTAATTCGACGCCCACTTTGTTAATCAGCTCGAGAAACAGGGGGCTGACCTCGTCGGCGTAAATCTGATCTCCGGTAAGAAAGAGTTGTTGCGGGCGCAGGTCCGGGAACTGGTAGGCCTTGCGTCCGGTGCCCTGTTCTTCGGCGGTGAAGGCGTCGTCCATCAACGCCATGGCGTCTTCGATCTGGGAGTGGGGGATCCGGCAGGAGGCCTGCAACAGCCTGGCGCGATTGATGTCGCTGGCCGGCAGCAGGAAACCCGGCAGGCGGTCCTTCTCATAACCCAGCGGCTCGTGCAGGGTGACGCCGCCGGAACTCTGCTTGTCCAGCAGCCCCAGCGCCAGCATGCCCTTGCCGGAGGCTTCGTTGGGCTCGCGAACCACCAGGTCGTACGAGTAGATGGTGTCGTTCTTCAGCCGGCCCGGCGGAGTGAAACTCTCCAGCACCGGAAGCGCCAGGTGCAGTCCTGCGCCCAGGGGCAACGAGTCCACCTCGACTTCGCCGACGGGTGTTGCGGTTGTGCCGCCGAACTCGAGACCTTCCCAGATTCTCAGTTTGACCTTGGCGGGTTTGCGCAACGCAAGCCATACCGAGACGAGTCTCGGCTCGATTCGGCGGACGATGGGTCCCGCGAGGACATCGCTATATACAAACGCCATGCTCCCTCTGATAAGAGGTGCAACGCTATGCTGCCATAGGGGCTATTCCGGAGGCGCGAATCGCGACTTACTGCGAGGTGCGATGGATGTATCGACGACCTGACTCAGCCGGATAGCAACGGATTGCCGAATCTATAACGCAACAGCTATGCATCCCGGTTTCGAAAGCATACCTGAAAACGCGAAGAGCGGCAAGAAAAAATCGCCGATGCGCCTGTAAAAACAACAAGCCGCGCTTAAGCGCGTGCCATTCGCCAGCCCACCCGCAGGATCTCGCGTATCTGTTCGAGCGCCTGCCGATGTGCGCCGGAGCGCCCGGGATGCCTTGCCGTTGCCCCGTGCACCGGGAGTGCGGACAATTAGGGGCACACACGCCGACTCCTCAAGAAAGCTCATCTTCTGCCAGCGCGAATGCTCGCCGAGGTTCCATCCGTGGTCGCCGGTTCACACAACCACGGTGCGCTTGGCCAGCCCGAGTTTCTCCAGCGCCGCAAGCACGCGCCCCGCCTCGTGATCCATGTAGGAGATGGCCGCGCAATATCCCCGCAGCGCCTCGCGCTCGTCGCTCTCCCGCATCTTCATGTGGTTCCAGAGCCAGGGACGAAGCTTCTTGTGTCCCTCGGGGATATCGTCCAGGCCGCGGGGCGGGTTCTGCGCCAGTTCCACCGAGTTCAGCGGATCGAGATCGAAGGACCGCGACGGCGCGACGAAGGGTAGGTGCGGGCGCAGAAAACCCACCCCCAGGAAGAAGGGCCGGGCCGTTCACCCGGGCTCCTGTCCTCCAGACCCGGAGGGCTACAGGAGAGATCCCAGGATGCTTCGTCCTGGAATGATTCGGGCCCACGCCGCGCGGCACGGTCATGTGAACATCTTTCCATCGCGCGCGGCGTAGAAGCCGTGTCGGCGGAACAGTTGCGGCAGCGTCACGGCATCGGGCAGGAAGTCGCGAAAATCGATGCTATTGCCGAGCACGCGGGTAGTCTGGGGCCGCAGGCCGGTGCATGGAAGCCCGGCTGGGGAAACTGGCAGTAGGCGCCTTCGTGTTTCACGCCTTGCGCCGCCAGGCGGTCGAGATTGGGCGTCTTCACGATCCTTGGCCACTCGAATATCAAAATGACCGAGCGGTATGCGAAGCCGGCGCGCCACCATATCGCTCACAAGACTACGGCGCGCGAGATGTGGACCCTGCTCAGGGCCGCGGACGCGGAAACGAGGACGAAAACCGCATCGACTGCCGAGTTAAGCCGCTCCGTCGTGCGCAATTACCCGCGGCCGGTACATCGAGGCGTATCGCTCCTTGAGACGCTCACAAACTGACGCTTCGGCGGCATGACCTGTCTGGGTGTTCGCAAAAACCGCGGCGCGCAGGATGTCACGTGTGAACTCATCGATTCTTACAAGATTAGCTGCCTCCATCTCGAAAAACTCGCGCCACTCCGTGGCCAGCCTCTTCTCGTAATCCTCCGGCGTCTCCCCAAGCCGAAGTTGTCCTCCGTCGTCGTGCAAGAATCTGTACCACGCGGCGGTCAGATCATGAGCGGCCTGGAGAGTCCGGTGATCGAACCCGTCCATTGCCTTCGCGCGACTCGCTAGTTCCGTCTCCGCTTCGACCAGCCGGCACGCATCGAGGTAGCGATCCCGGGCACGCAGGAGCAGAATGGGCAGCATGTCCCAGTAGAGCCGGAACTGCACCTGCTTCAGCGTCTCGTTATTGTCACCTGCGAAATCGTGGCCGATCAACATATCTGGACTCCGACAAGTTTATAGCAGACACCGCTCATGCTCCGCATCTGCCAGCCACCTCTGGCCGGAGGACGAATCGAAACGACAGATTCAGCAAGCCGACCTTGGCCCGGATAATGTTCCGATTGGTGTTTGCGCTAACATCTCCTCTCGCGTCGCGAGGCGCAGTTTAGAGATGTCAGATCAAGTCGTGACCAGGAACGTTTACACCACGGCGTTGCGCCTGGCGGCTTCACTGAACCAGCGCGCGCTTA
>JAWLGN010000152.1:0-12741 GCA_041685075.1 Bryobacteraceae bacterium | reverse complement strand
GAGACCTTCTCTGGGATCGTCAAACTCCAGAATCCCGCCGCGGCCCGAACCGGACAATTCACGTGCTAATTGGACCGGCCAACTCACATGCTAGCGACAACGCGCTCGCGGAGTACTGGGCCCTTACGGCCATCCATGATAAGCTTTGCTTACACATATGGCCCCAATCACCCGGCGGGAGCTTGCCGGCGCGGCAGCTTCGCTCACGATCAGCCCGTCCATGGCGTTTGGTTCCGGCGCACAGGCTGCGGGCAAGCGGCCGCAAAACCTGATTGCCGCCAACTGGACTTTGCAAAAACTCGCCCGGGCGCTGGTCCCCCGCGAGGAGTGGAAGCCGTTTCCCGACGTCCGCGACCGGGAGGCCTGGGAGGCGCTTCCGGCCGACAGCCGCAAGGCGCTGGTGGAACGCGGCGAGAAGCAACTTGGCGGCGAGTGGGCGGTTCTGCCCGCCACCCTGTTCCTGGAGTTCGCCCGGGAGGGCAACCGGTCGCGCTACGAGCGCGCCTATAACGCGCGCCGCACGCGGCTGCGCGAGTTGGTGGTGGCCGAGTGCGCGGAGGACCGGGGGCGCTTCCTCGACGAGATTTCGAACGGCATCTGGGTGATTTGCGAAGAGACCTTCTGGGGTGTGCCCGCGCACCTCAATCTCCAGCGCGAGCGCTTCGGCCTGCCCGATGTCACCGAGCCGGTGGTGGACCTGTTCGCGGCCGAAACCGCCAGCCAACTGGCCTGGACCGGCTACCTGCTTTCCGAGCGGCTGGATAAAGTCTCGGCCGCGCTGCGGCGGCGCATTCACCGGGAGATCGACCGCCGCATCCTGACCCCCAACTTCGAGCGCGTAGACTTCTGGTGGATGGGGCTGGACCCCAAGGGCCGCCGCCACCTGAACAACTGGACCCCCTGGGTCAACTCCAACTGGCTCACCTGCGTTTTGATCGAGGAAACCGACGGCCAGCGGCGCGCCGGGGCGGTGCACAAGATCATGCGCAGCCTGGACCGTTTCCTGGAGGGCTACCACGACGACGGCGGCTGCGACGAAGGTCCCAGCTACTGGTTTCGCGCGGGCGGGTCGCTGTTCGACTGCCTGGAGTTGCTGCACTCGGCCACGCGCGGCGCGGTGGATCTCTACCGCGTGCCGCTGATTCGGGAAATCGGACGGTACATCTACCGCGCCCACATCGCCGGCGATTACGTGATCAACTTCGCCGACGCCTCGGCCAGGATGCGGATGCGGGGCCACCTGGTGTTCCAGTACGGTCAACGCATCGAGGACCAGAAGATGCAGGCCCTGGGGGCCTGGGCCGAGGCGCGCAACGGCACCCCCACCGCCGACGACAGCCTGGGGCGGCAGCTTCCGGCCCTCTTCAACATGGCCGCCATCCGGGCCGTCGAGACCGGGCCGCCGCTGGTGCGCGACGTATGGCTGCCCGGCATCGAGGTGATGGCCGCGCGCATCGAGGAGGGCTCCGAACGGGGCCTCTACCTGGCGGCCAAGGGCGGGCACAACAGCGAGAGCCACAACCACAACGACGTGGGCAGCTTCATCGTCTACGCCGGCGGCAAGCCGGCCATCATCGACGTGGGGGTGGAGACCTACACGGCCAAGACCTTCAGTTCGCGGCGGTACGAGATCTGGACGATGCAGTCGGCCTATCACAATCTGCCCACGGTGGGCGGGGTGATGCAGCCGCCCGGGCGCGAGTTTGCCGCCACCGAAACGGCCTACCGCTCCGACAAGAAGCAGGCGGAGCTGAGTCTCAATCTCGAGAAGGCCTATCCGGCTGAGGCGGGCATTGCCTCCTGGCGCCGTACCCTGGTGCTCGACCGTGCCGCGAACGAAGTCCGCATCCAGGACCGCTACCGGCTGGCCAAAGCCGCCCCTAACATCTCCCTCACCCTGATGACCCCGTACCAGCCGGCCGCGGGCGCAGCCGGGGAAGTGGTGCTCGGACCGGTGAAGGTGCTCTACGATCACCGTACCCTCTCGTACTCGTCGGAAGAGATCCGAATCGAAGACGCCCGCCTGCGGTCATCCTGGGGGGAGCGGGTCTACCGGGTGCTCCTCAAGGCGGATAAGCCGGCCCTGGAGGGCGCCTTCACCGTGCGGGTTGTGCAGCCTGCAACTGCCTGAGCGGAGGGCGCGGGTTACCATGAAGGAATGGGGCCCGGTTTCAACCATACCCGCGAGCGCCTGACGGAGCTGCGTAACGGGCTGATGCGGCTCCATAAAACCCTCCTCGACTCCGAACGCGCGGTCTACGAGCGCGACGTGGCCCGCATCGGCAGCCGCGGCCAACTGCTGGGGCTGGTGATGCACGACCCGTGGTTCGACTGGCTACACGAGTTATCCGAACTGGTGGTTGCCATCGACGAGACCCTGGCCGAAGAGGAGACCGCCCGCACCACCGCCGACCACCTGCTAACGCAGGCGCGTTTTCTGCTGATGCCCGCCGAGGAGGGAGCCGGCTTCGCCAGGCGATATTTCGAAGCCATGCAGCGCGACCCCGACGTGGTGCTGGCGCACGGCGCCACCATGAGGCTGCTCGCCACCCTCGATTAAGAACTGTAAGAAACACTACGTCCGGGGCGGCCGCCGGCGCCGCTTCTGATATACTTGCCGCGATAATCCAGTTCAGAGCGGCGCGGCCCGGCCGGGGCGTACGTCGCGGAACAGACACGGGCGGTGCGCCATGTCGTTGCCATTCCGGAGAACGAGAGGCATTGCCGCGCTCCGCGAATCCCTCCCTCCGCCCCGCTATCGCGCCCTCCTACTTCAAAGAAAAGGACGTTTCCGATGCATACGCGAACTGCCTGCATGCTCATGACGCTGTTCGCCTGCGCCGCCGGTGCTGCGCTGGCGCAATCGAGTACGGCTTCCATTTCAGGCTCGGTATTGGACCCTAACGGCGCCGTCGTGCCCAACGCCATGGTGGCAGCCAGGGAGACCGCCACCGGGCGCGCCTACCAGACCCACACCACCGAGGCGGGTCTCTACGTCTTCCCATATCTCCCGCCCGGAGCGTACACCGTTTCCGTCGAAAGCCCGGGCTTCAAGAAGCTGGAGCGGACGAACGTCGAGATCCGCATCGGCACGCGCCTGGCCATGGATCTGCGGCTGGAGGTCGGGGAAATCCAGCAAAGCGTCGAGGTTACCGCAACGGCGCCGCTGCTGGAGGCCAATACGCCGGAGCGCGGCCAGAGCGTCTCGCCGGAGTTCATGAATAACCTGCCGCTGTTTACCGGCGGCATCCGCAACGGCGAGGCGTTCGTCAGCTATATGCCCGGCGTGAACACGGGCGCGGAGACGAGCATCGCGGGTTCGGGCGGGCGCGCCAAGGAGATCCTGATCGACGGCGCCAGCCTCACGAACCCGGAATCCGGCGGCGTCTCCTTCAACTTCCCCGCGGCCGAAATGTTCCAGGAGTTTCGGCTGCTGACCAGCACCTACTCCGCGGAGTACGGGCGCTTCGGCGGCGGTGTGGAACTGTTTCTCACCAAGTCCGGCGGCAACGACCTGCACGCCAGCGCGTTCTTGAATATGCGGCGTGACATCTGGAACGCCGCGGCGTGGAGCGTCAACCAGAACCGGGCCAACCCGCCGGGATTCCGGCCCAAGGAGCGCTTCAACGAGCAGGGAGGCGCCGCGGGCGGCCCGGTGTGGATCCCCAAGATCTACGACGGCCGCAACAGAACCTTCTGGTACTTCACCTACTCCCAGGACGTGCGGCCCGCGACCATCAGCTTCCCCGCCGCCGCCACCCTCCCCACCCCACAGATGAAGCAGGGCGTATTCACCGAAGTGACTCAACCCATCTTCGACCCCGCTACCACGGCCACGGTGGACGGCGTGACCACACGCCAGCCGTTCGCCGGCAACGTTATCCCGCAGTCGCGCTGGAGCCGGGTGGCTGCCAACGTCGTCCCCCTGATCCCGGACCCCACCGGCCCCGGCATCAGCGGCAACTACGCCTTCGTCAACAGCAGCCAGCGCGACGACTATATCTGGAGCCTCAAGTTCGACCACTCCATCACCGACGCCCACCGCGCCTCCTTCTTCCTCACCCGGCAGGACCAGCGCGACACCAACATCACGCAGTTCAGGGGGCCGCTGGGCCACGGCCTCACCAACAGCAACCGGCCGGAGAATTACCGGGTGAATTACGACTGGATCATCAGCCCCACCATGCTGCTCCACAGCACCTTCGGCTACTCGCGCTACCGCCAGATGTGGGACAACCCCCAGCAGAAAGGCTTCGGCTCCCAGATCGGGCTGAACCTGAGCGGCGATTCGGACGCCTTCCCGCGCATCCAGTTCACCGGCGCCGACGGCCTGACCCCCTGGGGCGTGCAGGACGGCAAGGTGGCCAACGGCTACCAGTTCAACTACACCAAGCAGTTCAGCCAGACCCTCAGCTACACGCGCGGCCGGCATGAATTCAAGATCGGGTGGGACATCCGCCGGCTGGGAACTCCGGCGCATGATCTCGCGGGCAGCAATGGGTTGTACTCGTTCGACCGCGCGCAGACGGCCGACCCGGCGCGCATCGCCGCCACCGGCCACGCCTTCGCCAGCTTCCTGCTGGGCGCAGCCAACTCGGCCTCGGGGATGGCCACGCCCGTGCTGGACCCGAACATCCGGTACTCCTACCACGCCGTCTTCTTTCAGGACACCTTGCGGGTCAATCCGCGCCTGACGCTGGAACTCGGGATGCGCTACGAGGTGCCCATCGGCTGGCACATGGCCAACGGCAACTACTCCAGCGTGGATCTCGACAAGCCCAATCCCGGAGCGGGCGGCCTCCCCGGCGCCCTGGTCTTCGCCGGCAAGGGCGCGGGCCGCACGGGCAACAAGATGCTTTATCCCACGGACTGGTCGAATGTGGGGCCGCGGCTCGGTTTCGCGCTCCGGCTCACTGAACGGACCGTCATCCGCGGCGGTTTCGGCATCTACTACCAGGCGCTCAGCAACGGCGGTTGCGGCTGCACGGAGGGCTTCACCGGTTCACTCTCCTACACCTCCGACGGCCTGAACCCGGCCCTTCAGATGGATGAGGGCGTGGGCATTCCTCCCGGCTACCAGGCGCCCCCGTTCCTCGATCCCAGCTACGGCAACTGGAAGACGGTCACCCGCATGGGGCCGAACTTCGGCAAGGCGCCCCGGATCTACAACTGGAGCTTTACCCTCCAGCACGAGTACCGGCAGTTCGTCTTCGAAGGCGCCTACGTGGGCAACCGCGGCCGCGGTTTGAACGCTTCGGTGGAGCTGGACCAGTTGCCGGTCAGCTACCTGTCGCTCGGCCCGCTGCTGCAGTTGCCCATCGGCGACCCGCAGGTGGCGGCGCTGGGCTATCGGAAGCCCTTCGACGACTTCCCCGATACCCAGCCGCTGGCGCAGGCGCTGCGGCCCTTCCCGCAGTTCACTTCGGTGGTGGACCTGAACGCCGGGGTGGGCAGAACCTGGTACGATTCGCTCCAGACCAAGGTGGAACGCCGCTTCGGAAGCTGGCAGCTCATGGCCGCCTACACGCTCTCGAAGTCGCTGGGGCAGGGCCATTACCGGCAGGTCTTCTCGCAATCCCAGGTGTATGCGCAGGACGCTTACAACCTGGAGGACATGAAATCCTACCTGCCCTTCGACCAGACCCACGTGCTGAACATCCTCAACAGCTACGATCTGCCGTTCGGCAGGGGCAAGCGCTTCTTCAGCTCCGCCGGTCGCGCGCTGAACCTTTTGGTGGGCGGCTGGACCATTGCCGCGGCGCAGCGCTACTACAACGGCGCCCTGATCCAGGTGTCGGCTCCTGCCAACACGCTGGGCAGCGGCGTGCTGTTCAGCCGCAGGACCAAGGCCAACATCACCGGCCACCCCATCCGCACCGGGGTGGACCGCACCTCGCTCGACCCCAACAACCCGGAGATCCGCTGGTTCAACTCCGGCGCCAATTCGCCCTTCGCGGCGCCTCCCCAGTTTGCCTTGGGCGACGCGGCGCTCTACTACGGCGATTTCCGCCAGCCGCCCATCTTCCAGGAGAACATGACCCTCGTCAAGAAGTTCATGTTCGGGGAATCCACCATGCTGGAGTACCGCGCCAACTTCTTCAACCTGTTCAACCGCACGAACTTCGGCGGCGTGAACGGGACGGTGGGCAACCCCAACTTCGGAAGGCCCACCGGCGCGCAGCAAGGCCCGCGCATCATCACGATGGGCCTGCGGCTGTGGTTCTAGTGTGCGGAACGGGGGCGGCGGAGATGCCGCCCCCGCGGGTTACCTTTTTGCGGGTACCAGCACTTCGATGTCCTTGAACCAGACATCGGTGTCGAACCTGGAGTGCACTTGCACGGCCAGGTGGCCGGCTGCGGTCTTGCCCGGGTCGTCGTCGGGGATGTCGATGGTCTTCACGCCGTTGATGTGGAAGACCACGCGGCGGCCGTGTATCGAGGCGGTGGCCTCGTTCCATTCGCCCGCCATCACCACATTGTTGTCCTCGGGCCCGGTCACCCAGTTGCGCCCGCCGACCTCCCAATAGCCGCCGGTGCGCCGTGCGCCGTCGATCTCCAGCTCGTAGCCGCTGCGCATGTTTTCGGCGGCGCGCAGGAAGAAGCCGCTGTTGCCCTTGAGGATCTTGAACTTGAGCCGCGCGGTGACGTTCTGGAAGGTCGCCTCGCTCACCAGGTAGCCGGCGCGCGTGTCGTTGGGGGTGCTCACGCCATGGAATGCGCCGTCCTCGACGGTCCACTTGCCGGCGCCCACGTGAGACCAGCCCTTCATCGACCGGCCGTCGGTGAGGCGGCGCCACTCGTGCCGCCCGAGGTCCTGAATGCGGATGTTGCGCCAGCGCACCTCGGTTTGGGGGCCCTTGTAGCTGTGCACCTGGAGGGCGATGAAGCCGGTCAGGTCCATGGAGTCCACCACGTCGGCACAGGCGACGCCGTTCACCCAGGTGCGGATGCGGTCGCCGCGCGCCTCCACCCGGTAGCGGTTCCACTGGTTGTCCTTGAAGGCCTTGCTGCACGCGGGGTCGGAGGAGGTGTCGTGCAGCCAGCCGCGGCGGGCCTCGTCATAGATGCCGCCCGAGCTGCCGGACTTCTCGTTGGCGGTCTCCACCTGATAGCCATAGACGCGCCCGGCGGGGTGCTTGCGCGGGACGATGGTCTTGCCGTTGAAGGTCTGCACCGTGGCATTAGCCGCGTAACGGTGGCTGCGGATCTGCACCCCGGAGTTGAGCGCCGGGTCGGTCTTGGTTTCGTACTCCAGAACGAAGTCGCCGTACTCCCGGGTGGTGCAGAGAAAGCTGTTGGGGCTGCCCTCGGCGGTGGTGCCGACGATCTCGCCGTTTTCGACGCGATAAGGGGCCTTGCCGTTGCAGACCTCCCACCCGTCGAGTGACTTGCCGTTGAACAGGGGCACGAAGCCCCCTTGCGCTGCCGCGGCAAATCCAACCGCGAGCGGCAGCGCGAAAAGGGAAAGAAGGAAGCGCCGCATGGGATCATGTTACCGCGGCGCGGCGCTCAGGAGGCGGCGGCGTGCGCTTGCCAATGGGCCGCCGTCTCGGCGGCGAAGGCGTCGAAGGAGCGCGGCGGATGGCCCAGCACCTTGGCCTGCAGCTCGAGTTCTTCCGCGGTGGCGGCCATGCCGTGCTGCTGGACGTGCTCCCACATGGTGACCAGTTCCCGCACCTGCCGCTCGGGCATGGTGGCGCGAGCCTGGGCGGCCCAGGCCTCGAGGTCGTCGCCCGCATAGCGAACCTCCCGGCCCAGGTGGCGCGACCAGGCGGCCGCCACGGATTCGCCGGTGAGCACCTCCGGTCCCACCAGCGGATAGACGGCGCCGTCGTGCCCGGGTTCGGTAAGGGCCGCCGCGGCCGCGTCGGCGATGTCCCGCGCGTCCACGCGGCTGAGCCCCACGCTGCCGATGGGCAGGGGATAGACGCCGTGTTTCACGATGGCGTCCTGGAGCCCGAGGTCCACCTGGAAGAAGCTGTTGGGCTCGAGCAGGGTGAAGGCCATGTCGGACTCCAGAATGGCGCGCGCGATGGGCACCTTCCTGGCGAAATGCGGGACCTGCAGGGCGAATTCGAAGTTATGCACCGCCATGTAGACGATCTTCTCGACGCCCGCCTGGCGCGCGGCCTTCACCGCGGCGATCCCCTGCTCGGTTTCGTCCGCGGCTTGCGACACCAGCAGAAAAACGGCCTTAACGCCGTGGAAAGCGGGGCCCAGCCCCTCGGGATGCTGCAGGTCGCCGAGCACGGCTTCTGCGCCCGCCGGAACCGCGGCGGCGCGCTCGGGGCTGCGCGTCAACACCCTCACCGCGCAGCCTTTCGCCAGCAGCGCCCGTACCACGTGGCTGCCCACCGTACCGGTGCCGCCGACAACAAGTAATTCCATCTCCCCTCCTCCGGCCAGTATACAGCGGGACGAGGAGCGCGCGCCGTGCGGCGCAATCTACCGCGTGCGCACCGCGATGGTGGGGCCGGGCAACAAGACCTCCACACCGTGGTGCTCGGTTGCCGAGAGCAGTTCCACCCGGTTGGCGCCGCGCTTCAATTGTTGGGGATCCAGGCGCGTGACCGTGTAGATCACGTCGTGGCGGCCGCTGCCCGTCACTTTGACCGGCTGGCCGTTGAGGGTGAACGGGACGGGGTTTTCCGCGCCGCCGTCCCAGACCACTACGTGCAGTTCGGCGCGCTCGATGCGCGCGGGGTCTACGTCGAGATCGATCTCGGCCGTCACCTTGCGGCCGGCGCGCGACCAGAACGGCCGCGGCAACTCGCGCACCGGGTAGAGCCGCACGGCGCCGCGGCGCGCCGGCGTGGCCAGGGCCTCGGCCGGCGCGGTGCGGTAGACCAGTTCCGGGTGCTTGGCGAACCGCACCAGAGCACGCACCGCCATATCCTGCTGGTCCGGCAGCATCGAAAGGTCCCAGGTGGCGGCGAAGGGAGCCGAGGTCGCGCGGTTGATGTAGGCCACCGGTTCCCTTCGCTTGGTGAAGCCGTGCCAGTCGCGGGCGGAGCCGCTGCCGTTCTCGTCGTAGCCTGTGTAGAGGCCCTGGTAATCCACCGCGGAGACCGCCGCAAGGCAGGCGGGAGCGGCCTTCAGGCGCAGCCCGATGCTCTCGCCTGTGGGCGAGGCCTCGACCGAAAACCGGCAGTCGGATAGCCCGGCCTCTTCAAGCGCCGGGTGGTCCGGCCTGAGGCCAGCGCGCAGGCAGGCGTTTTCCACGATGAAGTGGCCCCAGAAGGAACTTCCCTGGTCACAGGCGAACTGGAGCGCGTTGTAGCCGTTGACCAGGTCCGCCACCTTCAGCGCGAAGGTGGGGTACTGGTGGGTGCAGTTCCTCGCGGCGGTGCCGGTTTCCGGAATGTCGTAGGTAGTGCGGCCGTTGAGGGTGACGCGCTTGCGCGCGGTGCCGGGGTGGCCGCCCCACAGTTCCAGGTAGAGTTCCGCGGCGTCCAGTTGAAACAGGTCCTCCGGCGCATGGATTTGCAGCATGCCGCTGCTGCGGACTTCCGGGCGCCGGCCGTAGGACGGGTGCAGCACGGCCTCCGGGGAGTTCACCCGGAAGCGCGCATTGGCCATGAAATTCCCGTGTTCGGGGCCCGGTTC
Source organism: Bryobacteraceae bacterium (assembly GCA_041685075.1). Lineage (GTDB taxonomy): Bacteria > Acidobacteriota > Terriglobia > Bryobacterales > Bryobacteraceae > JAMCRM01. The sequence goes on along the minus strand of JAWLGN010000152.1, from coordinate 3,135 downwards.
GAACCAATGCAGGCGCCAGAAGCGGCCCTCCTCGGCGGTTACGGCGCAGGCGCACAGAACCAGCGCCAGGGCCGCGCGGCGGTAGACCTTCATCACCCGGCAGGGTAAGCGGATTCGGCGGCGCTGTAAAGTCGGGGCAGGTAAATTTACGGTAAATCGCCCTGGTTTACCGCAACAAACTTCCTGCCACGCAACGGCACGTCCTACACTGAGGTTTCAACAATGGCAGGTCAACCGGTCTGTGCCGGGGTGGGGAAGCATGCCGCGCCCACGGCTGAACTGATGCGATCCATCCACCTGACGATGGTGAGGATCCGGCGCTTCGAAGAACGCGCCGTGGAGCTGTTCATGGCGCAGGAACTGCCCGGCTTTCTGCATTCCTGCCTGGGGCAGGAAGCCGTGCCGGCGGGCGCCTGCGCGGCGCTCCGCGAGGACGACTACATTACCAGCACGCACCGCGGCCACGGGCATGTCATCGCCAAAGGGCTGCGCCTCGACCGCATGATGGCGGAACTGTTCGGCCGCACCACGGGTTACTGCAAGGGCAAGGGCGGCTCCATGCACATTGCCGATTTCTCCAAGGGCATCCTGGGGGCTAACGGCATCGTGGGCGGCGGGATTCCCATCGCGGTGGGGGCGGCGCTTTCGGCGAGCATGCGGAAGAGCGGCCAGGTGGCGGCGGCCTTCTTCGGCGATGGCGCGGCCAACCAGGGCTCCTTTCACGAGTCCGTGAACATGGCGGCGGTCTGGAAGCTGCCGTCCGTTTTTGTCTGCGAGAACAACCTCTACGCGGTTTCCACGCACGAATCGCGGCAGCGTCTGGTGCCGGATGTCTCGGCGCGCGCGGCGGCGTACGGCATCCCCGGGGTGACGGTGGACGGCAACGACCCGCTGGCCGTCTGGGCCGCCGTAACCGATGCGGTGGCACGGGCCCGCGCCGGCGAAGGTCCCAGCCTGGTGGAATGCCGCACCTACAAGTGGCTGGGTCACTACGTGGGGGATCCCGGGAAGTACCGTCCCGCGGAGGAGGTGGCCGCCTGGAAGGCCAACGATCCGCTGCCGCGCTACGAGCGCGAACTGGAAGCCCGCGGCGTACTTCCGGCCGCAGAAGCCGAGCGCGTGCGCGAGCAGGTGGCGCGGGAGATCGAAGAAGCCGTCGAGTTCGCCCGCCGCAGCCCGCACCCCAGGCCCGAGGACGCCCTCGAGGAGGTGGAAGCATGAGCAACATCTTCTACAAGGAGGCCGTGCGCGACGCCTTGCGCGAAGAGATGCGCCGCGACGAGCGCGTCTTTCTGCTGGGCCTGGATATCGGCCGTTTCGGCGGCACCTACAAGGCCACCGATGGCTTGTGGGAGGAGTTCGGCGATGAGCGCGTGCGCGATACGCCGCTTTCGGAGGCCGCCATCGCCGGCGCGGCCGTAGGCGCCGCCATGACCGGCCTGCGCCCGGTGGCCGAGATCATGTACATCGATTTCACCACCATCGCGATGGACCAGATCGTCAACCAGGCGGCCAAGCTGCGCTACATGTCCGGCGGGCAGGCGCACATTCCCGTGGTGTTCCGCACGCAGGAGGGCGCGGGCCGCTCCTCGGCGGCACAGCATGCCCAAAGCCTGGAGGCCTGGTTCGCCCACATCCCCGGACTGAAGGTGGCGCTGCCCGCCACGCCGCGCGACGCCAAAGGCCTGCTGAAGACCGCCGTGCGCGACGAGGGGCCGGTAATGTTCATCGAGCACAAGCTGCTCTACAACAGCCGCGGCGAAGTGCCCGAGGACGAGTATCTCATCCCCTTCGGCAAGGCCAACGTCTGTCGCGAGGGCAGCGATGTCACGGTAGTGGCACTCTCCCGCATGGTGCTGCGCGCCATCGAAGCCGCCGCGGAACTGGAGCGCGAGGGCATCAGCGTGGAGGTAATCGACCCCCGTACGGTGGTGCCGCTGGATATGGAGACCATTCTCGCCTCGGTGGAGAAGACCGGGCGGCTGGTGGTGGCGCACGAGGGCTACGAGCGCTGCGGCATGGGAGCGGAGATCGCCACCCAGGTGATGGAGCGCGGCCTCTACTCGCTGGAAAAACCGGTGCGGCGCGTCTGCGGTCGCAACGTGCCGGTGCCGTTCGCGCCGGTGATGGAGAACTACGTCATTCCGGGGGCGGCGGAAATCGTCCGGGCGGTGAAGGAGCTGCTATGAACAAGCCCGTCGAGGTCCCGCTGCCCATGCTGGGGCTGACTATGAGCGAGGGCGCCGTCTCCCGGTGGCTGCGGGAGGAAGGCGAGCGCGTGCGCAAGGGTGAGCCGCTCTTCGAGGTGGAAACCGATAAGGCCGTGCTGGACGTGGAAGCGCCCGCCGACGGCGTGCTCCTACGGCGGCTGGTGGCGGAGAATCAGACCGTGCAGGTGGGCGCGCCGGTGGCCATCATCGGGGAGCCCGGGGCTGAGATTCCCCCGCCGCCTCCGCCGCCCGCGAAGAAGACCGCCTCTCCCCGCGCGCGCCGGCTGGCCGAGGAGCGGGGCGTCGACTGGCGCACCCTCACCGGCACCGGTCCCAACGGCCTGGTGACCGAAGAGGACGTGAAGAAGGCGCTCCCGGCGGAAGCCGCGCCGCGAGCGGAGCTTTCGCACGTTCGCCAGGTAGCCGCCGAGCGGCTTACCCGCAGCGTGCGGGAGCGTCCCCACATCTATCTAACGGTGACGGTGGATATGACGGCCGCGGCGGCCTTTCGCGCGGCCCACCCGCAGGTGGCCTACAACGACCTGTTCGTGAAGGCGGCGGCCGTCTGCCTGGCGGAGTTCCCCGCGGTGAACTCCAGCCTCAACGACGGGAAACTCGAGCGCCACAGCGCGGCCCACATAGGGGTTGCGGTGGCCGCCGACGAGGAGACCCTGCTGGTCCCGGTGGTGCGCGACGCCGGATCGAAAACACTGGCCCAGATCGGCGCCGAGCGCCGCGCCCTGACCGAAAAAGCCAAGGCCAGGCGGCTCACCCCGGATGAGATGAGCGGCGGCACCTTCACCATCTCCAACCTGGGGATGTACGGGGTGGAACAGTTCACCGCCATCATCAACCCGCCGGAGAGCGGTATTCTGGCGCTGGGGGCTGTGCGCGACGAAGTGCGCGCCATTGGCGGAGTTCCGGT
>JAWLGN010000151.1:0-12821 GCA_041685075.1 Bryobacteraceae bacterium | reverse complement strand
TGCGAGCGCACCGCGCCGCCCGGGTTGACCCGCGTGTGCAGGTTGACGTAGTGATTCTCCGGGTTCACGGAGAGAGACCTCAGGGTGGCCAGCGCCGCGCCCGAATCCACGTTCACCGAACGGAAGATGTTGCCAAAGCCGGTTTCGGTCATCACAGGGGATGCGCCGCTGATTCGGGTATCCACCCGGACGGGGCCGTTGACCCCCGCGGCGCCATCGTGGATGTGCAGCCCGGTGAACTCGGCCGGGCCGGGGAAACGGAAGTTCACATCGAACTCCGCCACTCCGGCCAGGATGCTGCCGTCCTCATCACGCACCGTCCGGATGGTCGTGATCGTGGGCGCCAGGGCATCCACGTTGACCGGCGGCACCTCGTTCTCGGGCCGCAGGGTGATGTTGAAGGGCATGGTGTCTGTGGGGCGCAGTTGATCGCGGATAGCGCCTCCGCGAAATTCCGTGGTGTGGAGATTGATGTAGAGCGCGGAGGGGTCGGTGAAGAGAGTCTCGAGCGCGCTGCGCTGGGCCGCGTTCTCGAGGTTCACTTCCACCAGGTACTCCAGGCTGCCTACTCCGGAGGGCGTGGAGACGACCGGCGCCGCTCCCGAGATGCCGGTGTCGAAGATCACCGGGCCGTTAACGCCCGCGGGGCCGGTGTGAATATGGAACCCGGTGAAGGTCACCTGGCTGGGAAATCTGTAGTCCAGGTTGAAGCCCAGTTGCGCGCTGGTGAAGTTGCCGTCCTGGTCGCGGGTGGTGATGGCGCGCACGTGCGAGATTCCCGAGGCGTCCAGCGTGGTGATGGGGGGCACCTCGTTGAGCGGGCTCATCAACCCCACGAAGACGGAGACATCGGCGCGCTGAAGCTGCCCGCGGATGGCGCCGCCGGGAAACTGCATGGTGTGCAGGTTGACGTAGTACCTGGAGGGGTTATTCAGCATGCCCCGCAGGGTGGCCACGCCCGCGGTGTCGTCCGGCATGACCTGCGCCTGGCGGTGGATCATCCCCACCCCGGTTTCGTCCACCACGGGATTAGCGCCGCTGATGCCGGTATCGATGGTCACGGGACCGTTGACTCCCGCCGTTCCGCTGTGGATGTGCAATCCCCGGAAGGTCTGGCCCTCGGGGAAGCGGTATGCCACCAGGAAATCCACCGATCCGTCTACGATCTCGCCGCTGGTTCCCCGGACGAGATGGGCGATGATGGTGGCGGTGCCGGAAGCTTCGATATTGGTGGGCGGCACCTCGTTATCAGGCAGCAACAGGGCGCGGAAATAGACGGTCTCGGCAGTCTGGGCGCTGAGCCCCGCAACCGCCGCCAGTAGCAGCACGGCAATCTTCTTCATGGCGTCTCAGGATAACTGGAGGCCGCCTCAGGATTCGTAAACTACTGCAAAACTGCTGTAAAACTACTGTAAAGCTGCGCTCACTCCTCCGCGGTCTTGGTACGGCAGCGTACCACAGCGGATTTCCAGCCTGCGTAGAGGCGCTCGCGGGCATCGGCCGGCATTTGCGGTTCGAAGCGGCGCTCGGCGCGCCAGAAGCTCTCCACCTCGGCCAGGTCCTTCCAGAAGCCTGTGGCCAGGCCCCCCAGGTAGGCGGCACCCACCGCGGTGGTTTCGATATCGGCCGGCCTGACGATGGGCCGCCCCAGGATGTCGGCCTGGAACTGCATGAGGAAGTTGTTGGCCGCGGCGCCGCCGTCGACGCGCAACTCCTCAAGCGATTCGCCAGTGTCGGCTTCCATGGCGTCGACCAGGTCGCGCGTTTGATAGGCGATGCTTTCGAGCGCCGCCCGCACCACCTCCGCCGGATTCGTGGATCCCGTGATGCCGGTGAGCATGCCGCGGGCGCCGGAGTCCCAGTAGGGAGCGCCCAGACCCACGAAGGCCGGGACGAAATAGACGCCGTTGGTGCCGTCCGCCCGGAGCGCCATCTCTTCGGATTCCGCCGCCGTGCGGATCAGCCCCATGCGATCCCGCAGCCACTGCACCACGGCGCCGGCGGTGAAGACGCTGCCTTCGATGGCGAAGCATGGCTCGGCGGTGGGTCCAGCGGCGCGGGTGCCCACCAGGCGGTGGCGCGAGACCGGGCGGCGCGAGCCGGTGTGCAGCAGGGCGAAGCAGCCCGTCCCATAGGTGTTCTTGGAGAGCCCCGCACGGAAACAGGCTTGCCCGGCCAGGGCCGCCTGCTGGTCGCCCGCGATGCCCGCGATGGGAATCTCCGCGCCCAGGTGTTCCTTCGCCATGATGCCCGCCACCCCGCAGGAAGGCACGATGCGGGGGAGCATGGAGCGCGGGATATCGAACAGGCCGAGCAGTTCGTCGTCCCATTCGCCCGAAGCCAGGTCCATCAGCATGGTGCGGGAGGCGTTGCTGGTATCGGTGACGTGCTCGGCGCCGTTGGTGAGCTTCCAGATGAGCCAGGTGTCCACGGTGCCGAACAAGAGTTCGCCCGCGCAGGCCCGTTCGCGCGCGCCGGGCACGTTGTCGAGCACCCAGCGGATCTTGCTGGCGGAGAAGTAGGGGTCGATGATGAGGCCGGTCTTCTCCGCCACCACGGCGGCGCTGCGGGAGCGGGAGATCTCGTTGCAGAAGCCGGCTGTGCGGCGGCACTGCCAGACGATGGCGGGCGCCACGGGCCGGCCGGTGGCGCGATCCCACACCAGGGTGGTCTCGCGCTGGTTGGTGATGCCGGTTGCGGCGATCTCTCCCGGCTTCACCCCGGTGCGCGCCAGCAGGCGCCGCGCGGCCTCCAGTTGCGCCGTCCAGATGGCGTGGGGATCCTGCTCCACCCATCCGGGCTGCGGATACTCAGAGGCCAGGGGAACCGATTCGATCCCCAGGTTGCGGCCCTGCCGGTCGTACAGAGCCGCGCGCGCGCTGCTGGTGCCTTCGTCGAGTGACAGGACGAACATGGCTGGAATTATACCCCGGGCGCCACGGGCAAACTCACCGGCGGCGAGGAGTGCCCCCCGATGGAAACTACCAGCGGGTGTACGCCCGCTGGTAAATCGTCGGGCAGCCGCAGGTTCAACTGGTAGAGCCCCACCTCTCCCGGAGTCAGGCCGCTGAAGAGAACCTCGACCGGGCGGCCCCCGACGGTCACCACAGGGGTGGCGAGGGTAGTGGCCAGCGGCTCGAAGGGCGTGGGCTCACCCGAAGGTGGACGATGGTTCACCGGCCCCAGACCGTTGCAGTAGACTACGATCACCTCCCCTGCGGGAACCGGCTGTTGCGGCGTGATGAGCCGGTAGTTCTCTTTCGCGTACTGTGCCGTTGCCAGCCGCGTCCAGCCTTCCGTATAGCTGAAGACCGCGGGCGAGTACTCGGCCAGCCGCACCGTGGCCAGGCGGCCTTTGATGTTCAGGTAGTTCACCTTCACCAGCGCCGACTCCTTCCCGGCCAACTCCCAGGGCACCTGCAGGTTCACGCGGTCCGGGCTGGTGTACCACAGGTGAGCGGGTACACTCACCCCCGGCGCGTCAAAGGAGACATGCGTTCCGGCAAGCGTTATCGGCAGGCGGGCCGTGGAGGTCGAGCGCTCCGTTTCGTTCAGCTCGGTGCCGATGATTGTGATGTGGGAGCCCGGCGCGACGGCTTGTCCGGCGGCAAGGCCGGCCGCGTTTCTTACGCCATTGGCTTCGATGCGGGGCCGGTAGCGGGCGGTGCCGAGGAAGGTCATGCTCAACCCTCCCGCGCTGCCCTCGAACTCCTGCAGTCCCGGCCGTGGGCCCAGCGTCACGTCTGCCTGGGCGATGCCGTAGCGGTCCGTTACGGTCTGCAGGGGTTTTACCGAGCCGCCGCCCTTCAGCACCCGGAAGCTGACCGGCAGGTTCGGCACGCCCACGCCGTAGCGGTCCACCACCTTGAAGGCCAGCCCATGCTCCTCAGCCACGGCGTCGACATAGAAGTCGCCGTAGAGCATGAGGATGTTGTGAGGCTTGCCGTCTCCTACAACATAGAGGTAGGGGACCCGCAGGGTCACGGGGCCGCCGGCGATGGCCAGCACGCCTTCGTAGGAGCCGGGTGCGAGGTTCGCGGTGTGGAGCGTGACGTCGACCGCGGCGGATGCGCCTCCGGCCAGCGTCAGGCTCGCTTGACTCAACTTCACGCGGCCCGGCATATCCGGCGCGCGCGGCTCGATGCTGAGGTTCAGGACTACCTGGGATGCTGCGGCGTTCCGGACCACGAGTGTCTGGGTCACGGCCTCCGGGGTGGACGCATCGAGGATGCCGAACGAAAGGGTGGCAGGCTCCACCGTCACGGTGGTTCGCAACGCCGCCGCGATATCGAGCTTGCCCGCACCCGCGGCCAACACGCCGGCGTGCTCGCCTTCCTCGAATACCGCGGGAGAAGCCGTGTTGATGATGGCGGACCGCAACTGCGGCACGGTGAACTCGGGGTTGCGCTGTTTCACGAGCGCCACGGCGCCGGCTGCCATGGGAGCCGAGAAACTGGTGCCCCAGACCACGGTGTAGCCGCTGGAGTCATACGTGTGGGTTTCCGGGTTGTAGGTCTGGTCGGCTACGTAGAGATCGCGCCCCACCGCGACCACTTCGGGCTTGATTTCACCGCGGCCGATGCTCGGTCCCCGCGAGGAGAAGTCGACCATATTGTCGTAGTCGCTCGAGGGCATGGCCGCGATTCCGGGGTTCAGTGTCACGGGACGGTCCGGATGGCCGGCCAGAAATCCTCGCAACGCGGTGCCGGCTTCGAAGGAGATCATAGCCGTGGGGATGCCGGCAGTGGCCACCCCGCCGGGTGAGAAGATCTCTTCGTCGTCGCTCATGTAGAAGACAGTGCCCACGGCTCCCGCCGCGCGGGCGTTGAAAGCCTTTTCTTCAAAGCTGCACACGCCCCGGCGGATCAGCGCGAAGGCGCCGGTGAAAGAGCCGGGGGGCAGTGCCGCGCAGGCGAGGCCGTCGTCGCCGGCAACCACGGCAGCATCGCGCAGAGGCGCGGTGACCGGTTCGGTAAGCCGCGGCCCATCGCCGAACAGGGCATAGACGAGCCGCAGGTTCGCAGGTACATCGCTGCCCGGCACTGCCAGGCTGTTCACAAACCTGTGGCCATTGGTGGTCGCGCCCACGCTGATTGCCGAGGGGGCGGTTGCCGGCGACCCCACGGTCGACAGGGCGGGGACCTGCTCCGCCAGATCGGCCTCGTTGCCCGCTGCCGCCACTACCGCCATGCCCTCCCGGACGACGTTCTCGATGGCCGCGATCGTCAAGTCGCAGGGCACGCCGGAGGGCAGACCGCATGCATCGCCCGTATCGAGCGGGCCGGTGAGCGCGGGGCTGCCCAGAGACAGCACGGCCACGTCCATGCCGTCCTCGAGCGCCTGCTCGAGCGCCATGATGATCAGGTCGTCGGTGGTGAACGGGAGGATGTCGGGATTGCCGAAAACTCTGTAGTTGCCGAGCCAGGCCTTGGGGGCCATGCCGGTGATGGTGCCCGCGGGACCGCTGTTGGGTGCCCCGGCGGCCACCATCGCTACTGCCGTGCCGTGGCCGTCGCTGTCGCGCGGCGAAGGGTCGTCGGGCAGCGTTTCGGCCGGATTGCCGCGATCGCCCCGCGCCAGCAGCGATACGTAGCTGCGAGCCGCGATGATCTTGGTGTTGGTGAAGCGGCAGTCGTCGCCGTTGCACCGCGGATAGCCCGCGGGCACCTCGAGCGTGGCGTCCTGGAAGGCCGGGTGGGTGTGCTCGATGCCGGTGTCGATGACCGCGATCTTGACGCCGGCGCCCGCGTTGGCGGTGCCGCCCAGCGCGCTCCAGGCAGCCGGCGCGTTCACCAGTTCGGCGGCGCGGTGGAGCTTGAGGGTGTAGCGCCGCACAGGCACTACGGCGCGCACTCCCGCGAGCGAGCGTAGTTCGGCGACGCGATCGGGCGCAGCTTCCACAAAAACGGCGTTCAGGATGCGCTCGACAGCTCCCGTGACCTGCATGTTACGCCGCACCAGTTGCGACCGTAAGCTGGTCTGCGCGGCGCGAATGCCGATACGCGGGCCGCCCGAAGCCGCGGGCGCGTGTTCGAGCAGCAGGGCATAGCGCTCGGCAGCCAGCGGTGCGGCGGCAAGCAACAGGATCCAGAGCAGCCTCATGTATTTCAGACTAACTCAACTCAAATACAATTTCAGAGTTGTTTGCCTGGATCCAGTGCAATTACTCGCCGTAGCTAACTTCCAGTTCTCGTGCTTTGGATGCCGCGTAAATGAGCACCAGCAGCGAAACCACCAGCAGGCCCGGGATGGCCAGCCAGGCCGGCACCGGGTCGGCCACCACCGCGATGAGCGCCAGCGGGCCGCGCAGCGGCACCTCCACCGGCGCCAGCGACTTGAGATAGAAGATCACGCTAACTTTCTGGAGCATCGCCGGCAGATAGCCGTTGATCGCTTCCCAAACCATCACCACCGCGGCGGGCAGCAAGGGGTTGCGGAAGACCATACCGGCGGCCAGGAAGACCGCGCCGTATCCCACCGAGGCCAGCGCCATCACCACCGCGTACCAGCCCAGGTGCTCCAGCCCCGGGCCGCGCCACAGAAAATCCTGGAATTGCGGCCCGAAGTGCAGGAAGATGCCGATGTAGGCCAGCACGGCGCTGCCGCCGAAGACCACCAGCGCGGCAATCAAGCCCGCCAGGTACTTGCCCGCCAGCAGCACTTCTCGCCTCACGGGCGCCAGCAGGTAGAGGTGCAGGGTTTTTTCAAGCACCTCGCCCCGGAACAGATTGGAGAAGATCCCCAGGCAGCCAAAAAAGATCGCCAGCCTCAGGTAGAAGAACTGGAAGATGCCGGCGTAGACCATGCTGTCTTCCCCGATGGTGCATCCCCAGCGGCCGCGCGACATGAGGAAGAGCGAGTGCGCGAAGGTGAGCAGCGGCGGCCCGGCAAACAGCAGGTACACCCACCAGCCGCGCCGCAAAAACAGCGTCTTTCTGAGTTCCATCCGCAGGATGGCGGCCACCTGCACGCTCCACAGTTTCCAGTCGCCGCTCATGACGCGCCTCCTTCGCCTCCGATCAGGTACTGATACACCGAGTCGACGTCCTCGTCCGCCGGGGCTACCGACTCCACCTCCAGGCCCGTTTCCATCACCACGCGGTTGAGCAACAGGTAGAGGCTGTCTGCGTCGCGCGTACGCAGCAGCAGTCCCTTGCCGTCGTCGTGAATGCGCGCCTCCACCACGTGGTCCTCGCTGAAGATGCGGGAGGCCAGCAGGTGGGGGCGGTCGCAGCGCACCAGGATCTGGATGGGCTGGTCGGTCACCTCGCTGCGCACCCCCTGGATCTGCCCTTCCGCCACCACGTAGCCATGGCTGAGCAGCACGACCTGGTCGGAGATGCGATCCACTTCGTGCAGGATGTGGCTGGATACGATGACGTGGCGGCCTTCTTGCGCCCAATCGCGAAACAGCGCGATGGTTTCGGCCCGCGCCATGGGGTCGAGCCCGTTGAGCGGTTCGTCCAGCACCAGCACGCGCGGCTTGTGCGCGATGGCGTGGGCCAGCTTGATGCGCTGCCGCATGCCTTTGCTGTAGGCGGCGATCTGCCGGTTGCCGGCTTCGGTCATCCCCACGCGCTCGAGCGCCTGCACCGCCAGCTTGCGGCACACCTCGGCCGCCAGGCCATGCAGCCGCAGGTAGCCCTCGAGAAACTGGTAGCCGGTCATCCCGCGGGGGAAGGCGTCGAACTGCGTGCAGTAGCCCACCTCCCGGAAGAGCCGCTCGGAGTCGTTCGGCGGGATATCCAGCACCTTGACCTCGCCGTGCGTGGGGCGGATCAGGCCGGTCATGAGGTTCATGAGAGTGCTCTTGCCGGAGCCGTTGGGTCCCACCAGGCTGGTGATGCCGGGCGGGATGGTGAGCGATACGCGGTTCACCCCCAGCACCTCGCCGTAAAAGCGCGAAACGCCGTCGAAGACGATCTTCATGACCGCACCACCTCCGCGCCGCGAATCTTTTTGTGGAGCAGCCACAGGCACACCGCGCAGGCCGAAGCCAGCGCCGCCCAGCAGCACCAGATGGGGATCTCCTCGCCCGAAATGACCCGGAAGAAGACCGCGCCGGCGCCGCGCCGCATGGGTTCCTCGAACAGCCACGTCCACACGGAGCCCATCAGGTGGCTGATATTGATCAGGTGGCCCCACCGGGTGCGCAGCACGGCATTAACGGCTCCTCCAAAACCCGCGGCCACGAAAAAGACGCCGAACAGCAGCGCGCCGGCCGCGGGCTTCCACTTCACCCACGCCGAGAGCGCCAGGGCCAGCAGCGAAAGCACCAGGATCCAGGTCCAGGCGCCGAAGAACAGCCCCGAAGCGAGGCGCAGGTTTTCTCCCAACCATCCGTTGCCGGTGAGGGAGCCGTGCAGCAGCCACAACAGCAGCCCGGGGATCCAGGTCATCACGGAGAGCAGCGTCACCAGCACCAGCATCTTGCCCAGCACGTACTGCCGGCGGCTGAGGGGGCGCGAGAGGTAGAGCGGCAGGGCGTTGTTGGCAAGGTCCGGCGAGATCAGCCCCGGTCCCACGAACGCGGTCATGAAAAACCCCGCCATGCTCTGCACTCCCAGGAAGGTCATGAAAAACGTCGAGCCGATCTCCAGCAGCGGTTCCTGGCGCTGTCCCGGCAGGAGCCTGAGGAACTCCAGGTTCTGGTTGACGTAGACCACGAAGGCGCACACCAGCGGATAGAGCATGCTGGCCAGGAAAAACAGCGAGAAGAAGCGCCGCCGGTGCAGGTCGTCGAAGGCGTAGCGCGGGATGATGAAGAGGCGCCCCCACTCCGGCGTGAGCCTGCCGCTGTAGGGCTGGTAGGTTTTTCTATATACCGCCATCGGGCGCCTCCATGGCCTTCAGGAAGATGTCTTCCAGGGAATCGCGCTTGTGGTTCAGGCGTCGGATCTGCACCTGGCGGGCGGCGGCCAGGGCGTACAACTGGCGGATTTCGACGCCATCCGGCATCACCACCTTGATGCGCCCGCCGGCTCCCCAGGCGGTCTCGCAGCCCAGGCCCTCGATCGCCTCGACGAAGCTGCCGTTGCCGCCCCGCGTTTCCAGCTCCAGGAACTTGCGGTTGGCGCGGCGTTCCTCCTCCAGGTTCGAGACCGCGGCGATGCGGCCTTTCTTGAGGATCAGGACTTCGTCGCAGCACTCTTCGACGTCGCGCAGCAGGTGGGAGGAGAGGATCAGGTGCAGTTCGCCGCGGTCGCGGATCTCCTGGATGAGCTGGATCATGCGGCGGCGCGCAGGCGGGTCCAGCCCGTTGGTCGGTTCGTCCAAAAACAGCAGCCGCGGCCCGTGGGCGATGGCCTGGGCCAGCTTCGCAAGCTGCTTCATACCGGTGGAGTAGGTGCCGATGTTGCGGTAGCGCGCCTCCCCCAGCCCCACCAGGAAGAAGGCTTCGTGAGCGCGTTCCATGGCCTCGTCCGGCGGCAGCCCGGCGAGTTCGGCCATCAGCCGCACGAAGCGCACGCCGCTCATGTTGGCGATGAAGGAGTCGTTCTCCGGCATGTAGCCGTAGAGGCTGCGCGCCGCGCGCGCCTGGGCGGGAATGCGGATATCGTGGCCCAGCACCCGGGCGGTGCCGCTCCAGGGCTGGTGGAAGCCCAACAGCGTGTTGATGAGGGTGGATTTGCCCGCGCCGTTCGGTCCCAACAGCCCGATCGCCCTGCCGCTCAGCGAGCCGGTCAGTCTGTCCAGAATCACACGCCGGCCGAAGCGGACCTCCAGGCCGTGCAGTTCGATTACCGGATTCATTACGCTAAGCTACGCAGCAGACCCCTGCCGTGTTCCGGGCAATTCACCGGGACAGCCGCAGCAGTTCCGGCAGCAACACTGCCAACCTGAGAGACAGGGCCGCCAGGAGCACAGCGAAGATTCTCCGGGCCGTGCGGCTCTCGCCGGCGCGGCGGAAGCTCCAGCCGAGAGAAACAGCACAGATGCCCGCGCAGGGGAGCACCACCCAGGCGCTGCGGGCGAACATAGCGGCCAAATAGAGCGCCGCCACTCCCGAGGCGGCGCCGTGGCCCCACAACAGCGGCCTGGGTTGCCGCACGATGTCGCGCCAGGCGCCCAGCCGGTTCAGCAGATCGGCATATCCGCCGATCTGCGCGGGCGCGAACATGCTCTGCCGGGGATTTGCCGCCAGAATGGAAAGGCCGTAGCCGGGGACCTCGATCATGGACACAATTTCGTCACGAGCGATGGCCCTGGTGCCTCGGTTGTCCCTCTGGACGAGCCGATCCCCTTCCAACACGAGTTCAAAAGCCGACCACTGCGCGCGGGCGCTGGCGCGCCCGCGAATCGCCCCCAAAAGCGCCGCCGCGGCGGGCACCGAGAAACAGATCACCAGCCCATAGGGCGCACGTCCCGCCCATGCCAACAGCGCTCCCACACCGGCCGATAGCAGTGACCAGAGCAGGCCATACACCTGCCTGCGCATCAGCGCGCCGGCGCCGGCCCTATCCAGCCGGAACACGTTCGGCGGTCCGGCGGGGGTGGGAGTGGGGCGCTGGTGTTCCCGGATGACCGAAACCGCCAGGTCGCCCAGGATGTGCAGCCAGACGCGCAGTTTGCCGCCCGGGCCGTCGGCCGTGCGCATGCGGTCGCGGAAAAGCTGCGCCATGGCCTCGCCGTACTCGCCGCGAAAATGCGCCGGATACAGCTTCAACAACCGCCGGTAGATCTTCTCATGCATGGGAGGGCACCGCGACCCGCTTCTGTCTCGCAATCCGCAGCACTTGAGCCATGCGCTCCACCTCATGACTCGCCAGCGCCCGGCCGGCGCCCGTCAACCGGTAGTATTTCCGGCGCTCCGAGCCGGCGGCATCGTCCGGACGCTCACCCGCTTCGGCAATGAAACCGCCTTCGAGCAGGGCTTTAATCGTGCCGTACAGCGTTCCCGGTCCCAGCCGTACCTTTCCGCCGGTCTGGGCGGCGACCTCCTGCATAATGCCGTATCCGTGCCGATCACCGTCCGCCAGCGAGAGCATAATGTGCAGCGCCGCCGGCGGCAGGGGATGGAACTTGCGCCTGGGCATATATCAATGTTCGATATACAGCCCGCTCTTGTCAAGAGGTTTCGGACCTGTGCATGATCACTTCAGAGGAGGCACCAGGCGTGAACCCAACGATCATTCGCACCTGCGCCGCCTGCGGAGCGAAGAACCGCGTGCCGGCCGGGCGCCTGGCCGACGAGGGGCGCTGCGGGTCGTGCAAGGCGCCGCTCGCTCCCGTGGCCGAGCCGCTGGCTATCGACCCGGAAGGCTTCGCGGCGGTTGTTCAGGAAGTCAAGGTCCCGGTGCTGGTGGATTTTTGGGCCTCCTGGTGCGGGCCTTGCCGCATCTCGGCTCCGGAGGTCGAAGCGCTGGCGCGCGAGATGGCCGGCCGCGCGGTGGTGTTGAAGGTGGACACCGAACGGCACCCCGAACTGGCCGCGCGCTACGGCGTGCAGTCGATTCCCTACTTCCTGGTGCTACGCGACGGCCGCGTGGTGCTGGAGCGCACCGGCGCGGTGCCGCGCACCGAAATGCGCCGCTGGCTCGAGGCGGCCGGCGCTTGAACATCCCTGCCGTTTACACGTCGAACCGCGCGCGCGCCTGGCCGAAGTAGATCTCGTCGCCGGGGCGCAGGGCCACGCCGCGGCCCGCGCCGGCGGGAACCGGCAGCAGCGCGCCATCGCGGAAGAGGCTGGTGCCGTAGGCGCTGTGGTCGTCGTAGAGCCGGTACTCGCCGCTGGCGGCATCGTACCGGATATGGGCATGGGCGCGGGAGACGGTCGAGGCCACAGGGTCGGCGCTGTCGGCAAAGGCGATTTCGTTGCGCCGCACCAGGCGCTCGCGGCCATCGAGCACGTCGGCCAGGCGCCCGATGTTCACCCGCCCGGTCCCCAGCGTATAGACCCGCTGGGAAGTCTCGCCGCGCAGGATGGTTAGAGTCGCGGGCCTTGCGGGCGCACGTGCGGGCTGTGGTGCGGGCTTCTCGTGATAGACCACGCGGTAGCCGCCCGCGAGCGGCTGTTCTTCCAGCACGACTTCGACACGCAATCCGGCGGGCGGCTCGGCGCCGGCTTCCCGCAGCGCTTCCCGGATGTCGGCCGCCAGTTGATCGCCCTCGGCGAAAGCCAGCGTGTAGACCGGGCGCTCCTCCGGGGCCGGCACGGCGACGTGCACGCTCAACCGGCTGAAGGGAAAAACGCGGCGCCCGCGGCCGACGGCTTCCACGCGCTCCGCCACTTCATCCAGAATGGCGCGGTGGATCTCCAGCACTCCGCGCGCCTGCTCTCCGGTGGTGCCCGCGAAAAAGCGGCGGATACGCTCGTCGAGTTCCCGTTCCACGCGCCGCAGAATGCTCATTGCCCGGCCTCGCTGTTGAACATATCGTAGCGCGCCGCCGCCGCCACCAGGTCCACCGCGATGGGTGCGGCGGCGCTCGCGCCGTAGCGGCCGTTTTCGACGATTACGGCGAAGGCGATCCTGCGTGCCTCAGGCACACCGTAGGGAGCGAAGCCGATGAACCAGGCGTGCGAGGGCGCCTTGGCCAACTCCGCGGTGCCGGTCTTGCCGGCGATGGGGACCGCGGCTCCGGCTGCTGCGCGCCGCCCTGTACCGGAGGTGACAACCAGCCGCATGTAGCGCGCGATTTGCGCCGCCAGTGGCGGGGCGATCACCTCGCGCGGCGGCTCGGCGCGCAGGTTCGACTCGTCCAGCACCCAACGGCCTTGGGGCATGCGCCCGCCCGCCGCCACCGCCGCCGCGGCGCGCGCCATCTGGAAGGGCGTGGCCACTACCTGCCCCTGCCCGTAGCCCGCCTGCGGCAGTGCGTCG
>JAWLGN010000150.1:0-12996 GCA_041685075.1 Bryobacteraceae bacterium | reverse complement strand
CCCGGCCGCGCCAGGCTGTGGTAGAAGGCCTCCATTGCCTCGGCGTACCGCTCCATGGCGAAGTGCTTGCGGCAGTGCTCCAGTCCGCGCCGCCCCATGGCCGCGCGCAACTCCTCGCACTCCAGCAGCTTGACGATCGGAGCGGCCATCGCCTCCGGGGTGCGTTCCCGCACCAGGTATCCCGTCACGCCGTCCACAATCGCTTCGCGGTTCCCGCCGGCATCGGTCGCCACCACCGGCAGCCCCGCCGCCATATATTCCAGGATGGCGTTGGAAAAGCCCTCCCCTTGTGAGGAAAGGCAGGCCACCGACAGGCGCGCCAGGTAATCCGGCACCCTCCCCCGGCCGTCGCTGAAAAACACCCGCCCGTTCAATCCCAGCTCTACCGCGAGCCGCCCCAGCATCTCGCGCTCGCCGCCCTGCCCCACCAGCACGAACGCCGCCTCGGGAACCCGCGCCGCCACCACCGCCGCGGCGCGCAGGAACAGCGGCACATCCTTCACCGGCCGAAGATTGGCCACCATCCCCACTACCCGGGCCTGCGGCGGAATCCCCAACTCCGCCGCCACCGGCGAGTTCTCGTTCCCCGCTCCATAGCGCGCCAGGTCCACGCCGTTGTAAATGAGCGCGAACTTCGATTCCGGCAGCTTTTCGCGCTCCATGGCAATGGCCCGGGCCTCCACCGAGTTCACGAAAATCCGGGTCGTCCATCGGTTCAGCAGCCGGAAAAATCGCAGGTAGAAGGGTGTGTACCAGTAGCCCGTATTCAGCCTGCTGGTCACCGTCGCGCAGCCGGTGCCCATCCCCGCCAGCACCAGGAAGATCGCGGACCGCACCATGAAAGCATGCGCCACCTCGATGCGATGCCTCAGCATGTAAGACCGGAAGCGCCGCATCTGCCGCAGCCCCTTCAGCGAGTAAACGCTCTCGAACGGAAAAATCGCCGTCGAGGCGTACTCCTCCAGCTCCCGCAGTCTGGCGCTATCGCTGAAACAGCACACGTGCACCTTGAACCGCGCCGGGTCCAGCCGCTTGACAGTCTCCGCAAGCTGACGCTCCGCTCCCGCATCCGGCCCGATGTCGTCTGCCAGCAGGCAGACCCGCACGCGGCCGTCGCAGGCTTCCTCCGGCTGCCCGGCCGTCGTTTTCCGCATTACAGGCCAGTATATCCCCCATCGCCGGCGTCCTAACGTATTCTGGGATTGTGAGCGGCCACCCCAGTCCCCCCCATCCTGCACCTGGGAACATCGCCCGCATTCGCGTGCTGGCGCTCTCGGAAGCGGCGGCTGCCGCCGGACCGGGCAGGAACCTGCTCGATTTCAGCCTGCACGCACTATCTCCCCCACCCGGCCTGCCCCGCATCGAGGTTACTATCGCCACCTATCTTCGCGGCAACCAAACCACCAGCCTGTTCGTGGATGCGGTGCGTCGGGCAGGCGTGCCGCTTGAAGTTCTTCGCGAGCGCCGCCGCTTCGACCTCGATGTTCTCCCGCAACTGCGCGCCCTGCTCGAGCGCTGCCGGCCTGACATCCTCCAGACCCATCATGTGAAGTCCCACTTCCTGGTGCGCCTCGCCGGGCTCTGGCGTCGCTACCCCTGGGTGGCTTTCAATCATGGCTATACCGCGGTGGACTGGAAAGACAGGCTGTACACCCGGCTGGACCGCTGGTCGCTCCCCAAAGCCCGGCGCGTGGTGGTGGTATGTAAGCCGCTCGCCAGGCAAATGGAAAGTTACGGCGTCCGCCCCGGCCGCATCTTCGTGCGCCATAATCCCGCCAGGCCGTACTCGCCCCCGCCTCCGGATGCTATCGAACGCACGCGCGCGGAGGCGGCGCTGCCTCCCGGCGCGAAAGTGGTCCTCTCTATCGGGCGCCTCTCACGCGAAAAGGGCCATGCGGACCTGCTCGATGCCTTCTCCATCCTTCGGCAGCGCCATCCCGGGCTGAGCGTGCGTCTGCTGCTGGTAGGCGACGGGCGGGAGCGCGCCGCCCTCGAGCGGCAGTCCGAACGCCTGCGGCTCGGCGACCTGGTGCACTTCGCCGGCTACCGGTCCGACGTGCGCCCCTACTACTCCCTTGCCCACGTCCTGGCGCTCCCTTCCCACTCCGAGGGATCTCCGAACGTCGTCCTGGAGGCCCTCTGCGCCGGGGTTCCGGTAGTCGCGGCCGCGGTGGGCGGCGTCCCGGAAATGATCCGCGACGGCGCTACCGGACGCCTGGTGCCTACCCGCAACCCCGCTGCGCTGGCCGGCGCTCTCGCCGAAGTCCTGGACTGCCCCGAACTGGCCTGCCGCCTCTCCGCCGCGGGCAGAGAGGCGGTTGCCAGGGACTACCCGTTCACCGCGTACGCCCAGTCGCTGGCCTGCCTCTACCGCGACATCCTCTCGGGATGAACGCGCGTTATCGCCGGCGCCTCACGCCGCGGCCCGCCGCACCTGCGGCGTTTCAGGCGGTTCGGGCGACTTCCATAGCTTTTGGGCGGGGCAAAACAGAATGGCCAGCGCGCAGACCGTGGCCCCCATCATCACCACAAACGTGCGCACCGGGGAAGAGACGCGCTTCAATGCCAGGCCCTCCGGCAGAGCGAAGTCCAGGCCCGCCAGAGCATAGAACGCCGCCTGCCCCACCAGCGCCCCAACTGCCCACGCAGGCGGCAACCAGAAACTCGACACCAGCGCCGCCACCAAGGCATAGGGCAACCCCAAGCGCCCCACCTTGTGCGACATGAAATGTACCCACATGCGGTTGCCGGGTCCCAACAGCGCGGGGTATCGCCGGATCATTTGGTAGACCCCGGCCAACGTCCGGACCTTCCTCCCGAACTCCCTCTTCAGATCCGTGGGATCGTCGAACACCCTGGCATCGGTAAGCACAATCCGGTAACCGCGGAAGAAGGCGGCCAGCGGCAGGTAGACATCGTCCAGCAGCGTATCCGCGGGCATCGGTACCGTCAGGCTACGCCGCATCGCGTAGCAACACCCGCTCACCCCCAGCACCGAATCGATGCTGCTTTGCCGCAAGCGGATCTGCTTTTCATACTTCCAGTACAGCCCGATGTCGGCTTCCTCCCGCGTCCTCCCGCCGCGAATCATCAACTCCCCGCCGGCTACGCCGACCTGAGGATCCGCGAAGCTCGCCACCAGTATCTTCAGGCAGTCGGGCGCCAGTTCCTGGCGAACATCCGTGAAGAACAGGATTTCGCCCCTGGCGGCCTGGATTCCTGCATTCAACGCGCCCGCCTTCCCGCTCCGCTCGACGCGCAGAAGCCGGACGCCGTGCACCGCAAAACTTCGGGCAATCTCATCGGTGCGGTCCGTCGAGCCGTCCGAGATCACCAGAATTTCCATCAGCCGCCGCGGATAGTCGAGATTCAGAATGGAAAGCAGCTTGTCGCGGATCCACCGTTCGCCGTTGTAGACCGGCAGCAACACCGTCACGGTTCGCGGCTCCAGGCACGCCGCAACGGGCCTGGCCTTTTTGCGCGCCACCAGCCATAACAGCAGTGGATAGCCGAACAGGACGTATAACACGAACCCGGCGCTCGCGGCCAAGATCACCTCTGCCAAACTGAGCATCGGAAGCCGTCCGGACGCCGCCGCCAGGAAAGCGTACCGGCGTATCCGATTTAGCTACTATAACCCGATATCCGACGACGCAACATGGCCGCTCTCTGGATTTCAGAAGCATCCTGTCCGCCGGCACGCCGCGCATGGCCATCCCTGCCCGAACCTGTCACCGGCTCTGCGGCTTCGTCCCCGGCATGGAACAATACCCCGAACGGATTTCCCATACGGGTATAATGATCGTCTTAGGCATTTGTGATTCGCCTGTTTCGGGTCTTTATACCCGCTGGCGTGTTGACGCTCCTGGTCGCGGACAGCCTTATCGTTTTGGGCTGCTTCGTGACCGCCGCTTTCCTCTTTCTGGAAGTCGATCCGGTTCTGTACCTGCTGGACGAGGGCGGTCTCCTGCGCATGAAAATGGCGGCCGCGATCTTCATCCTGGCGGCGTATTACCAGGATTTGTACTCGAACGCGCGCCATCGTTCGATATCTCTCATCCTGCACGGGCTCATCCTCACCGCGGGTTTCACCCTCATCGCCCAGGGCCTGCTGAGCTACTTCAGCGACTCGCTCCGGGTGCCGCTGCGGATCATGCTGCCGGGCTGCCCGGCTGCAGTGGTCTGCGTCTTCGCCTGGCGGCTGTTCTATATCGCGGTGGTCTGGAAGATGGCGGCGCAGCGCATTTTGCTGGTCGGCTCCAGCCCCCTGCTGGAGGAGATCTGCGCGTATGCCGCCCGGCAGGACGATATGGGCCTCGAAATCATCGGTTACGTAAACGACGGCTACCCCGATGACGGGCCCAAGGGCGCCAAGACCATCGGGCCTATGGAACGCCTGCGGGAGGTCGTGGAGGCCGTCAACCCGGACCGCATCGTGGTCGGTTTCCGGGAGCGCCGCGACCAGATGCCCGTCGACATGCTGCTCGATCTCCGCTTCGCCGGCTTCGCCATTGAAGAAGTCGTGACCTTCTATGAGAAGATCTGCCGCCGCATCTCGAGCAAGGACCTGCGCCCCTCCCAACTGATTTTCACCAGCGAATTCGTCTCCCGCCAGAACTGGTTCTATGGCGCCTTCGACGTTGCCGTTTCCCTGTTCTGCCTGGTCGCGGCGCTGCCCCTGATGCTGCTCATCGCCATCGCCATCAAGCTCGATTCGCCCGGCCCCGTGCTGTTCCGCCAGCGGCGCGTGGGCCAGAACAACGTGCCCTTCACGCTCTACAAGTTCCGCTCCATGCGGGTGAACGCCGAAAAGCACACCGGCGCGGTTTGGAGCACCGCCGACGACCCGCGGGTGACGCGCGTCGGACGCATCATCCGCAAGCTGCGGCTGGACGAGTTGCCGCAATTCTTCAACGTGGTGCGGCGCGACATGTCCATCGTGGGTCCTCGTCCGGAACGGCCCGAATTCGTGGCGGTGCTCGCCGAGCGGATCCCCTACTACCGCCAGCGCCACGCCGTCAAACCCGGCATCACGGGTTGGGCCCAGGTCAACTACCACTACGGCGAAAGCTTCGAAGACGCCGTGCGCAAGCTCGAATACGACCTCTACTACATCAAGTACATGTCGCAGTCCCTGAACTACTACATCATCTTCGCCACCATCAAGACCATGCTGCTGGGACGCGGCGCCCGGTAGAAACCGGTTCTCTCATCCCGTCTCCAGATCGTAGAACCTGCGCAACGCGGCGTGGCAGCGTTCGGCGGCATGCCCGTCCCACAGCGGCGGAACCCGGCCTGTCTTGGGTCGCGCGCTGGCCTCTCTCCAGGTCTCCAGAATGCTCTGCCGGCTGGTTCCCGCCAGCCGGTTGGTGCCTTGATCGATGGTAATCGGGCGCTCGGTATTTTCCCGCAACGTCAGGCAGGGGATTCCCAGCGCCGTGGTCTCTTCCTGAATCCCGCCGGAATCCGTAAGCACCGCCGCGCTGCGCGACATCAGGCAGAGAAAGTCCAGGTAACCGAGCGGTTCGAGCAGCCGCACTCCCGGGGCGCTCCAGGCCAGCGCGTCCAGCCGGGCGCGGGTTCTCGGATGCGCCGGAAACAGCAGCGGCAGTTCCCGTGAGATCATCTCCAAGGCGCCCAGCATCTCCATCAAGCGGGCCGGCTCGTCCACGTTCGCCGGCCGGTGCAGGGTCAACAGGCCGTATCGCTCTCCCTCCACCCCCAGGCGGCTGAGGATGTCGCGTTGCCTGGCGCGCTCCAGGTGGAAGAACAGCGAGTCGATCATGAGGTTCCCCACGAAGCAAACCCGCTCCTCAGGCACCCCCTCGTTGCGCAGGTTCGCCAGCCCGGTCTCCTCGCTGACCAGCAGCAGATCCGAGATGGCATCGGTAACAATGCGGTTGATTTCCTCCGGCATCCCGCGGTCGAAACTGCGCAGCCCCGCCTCCACGTGGACCACGGGAACCTGGAGCTTGCTGGCTACCAGCGCGCAGGCCAGCGTGGAGTTCACATCGCCGGCCACCAGAACCGCCCGCGGCTTCTCCTCCAGCACCACCGGCTCGAAGCGCGTCATGATTTCGGCCGTCTGGCGGGCATGCGACCCGGAGCCCACCGCCAGGTTGCGCGCCGGCGCGGGAAGACCCAATTCGTCGAAAAACCGGCCGGACATCTGCTCGTCGTAGTGCTGGCCGGTATGGATGAGCAGCGGCAGGAAATCCGGATCCGAGCGCAGCGCGCGAACCAGCGGCGCCATTTTCATGAAGTTCGGCCGCGCGCCGGCTACACAGAGGAGTCTGATCATAGGTCTTACATCGGGCGATCCGGCGCCGCCATCGGCGGAAGCGGTTCGCTCACTTGCGGTACTTGCCCGTGCGCAGGTTCCAGACCACCCGCAGTGGATCCAGGAAGGCGGTCAAGCCCCGGCGCAGGCTCACCTTGGTTCCCAGCACGTCGTTCCAGCGCACCGGCACCTCGACTACCCGGTAGCCCAGCTCGCGCGCCAGCACCAGCACCTCCACGTCGAATCCGAAGCCGTCCAGCCGCTGCAGCCGGAAGATCTCCCCTGCCGCGCGCGCGCTGAAGAGCTTGAAGCCGCACTGCGTATCGCGGAAGGGCAGGCCGGTAATCCACCGCATCGCCAGGTTGAAGATCCGCCCCCCATACTCGCGCATGGCCGGCTGGTGCACGCCGATGAGTGAGCGGTCGAGCGCGCGCGAGCCGATGGCCACCTCGGCCCCGGCCTCCGCGGCCGCGCGCCAGAGCGTCTCCAATTCCTCGATCGGAGTGGAAAGGTCGGCATCGGTGATGAGCGCCCATTCGCCCCGCGCCTCCAGCATCCCGTGGCGCACCGAGTAGCCCTTGCCGCGATTGCCCGGGTTCGCCAGCACGCGCGCGCCGAAGCGTTCCCCCACCTCGGCGGTCTTGTCCGTGGAGCCGTCATCCACCACCACCACTTCGCTGAAAGACCACCGGCGCCCGTCGAGGTAGGCGCGTACCCGCTCCAGCGCCGCCGGCAGGCGCCGCTCCTCGTTATACGCCGGAATGACGATGGAAATGGAATCCGTCAAGATGTTCGGAGCCGGTCCCCGTAATTGCGTTCGTAATAGGCCTGGTACTCGCCCGAGCGCACGCGCTCCACCCAGCCGCGGTTGTGGCGGTACCAGTCGACCGTGAGCGCCAGGCCCTTTTCGAACGGCACCTCGGGCGCCCAGCCGGTTTCGCGCATCACCTTGGCGCTGGTCAGCGCATAGCGGCGGTCGTGGCCGGGACGGTCCTCGACATACTCGATGAGAGATTCCGGCGCCCCGGTGGCCGCCAGAATGCGCCGCACTACCTCCAGGTTCGGCAGCGACCGATTGCCGCCGATGTTGTAGATCTCGCCCTCGCGCCCCCGCGTCATCACCGCCCGCACGGCGCGGCAATGGTCCTCCACGTAGAGCCAGTCCCGCACCTGCATGCCGTCGCCGTAGACCGGCAGCTTGCGGCCCTCAAGCGCGTTGGCAATCATCAGCGGAACAAGCTTCTCCGGAAACTGGTAAGGGCCGTAGTTGTTCGAAGCCCGGGTGACGATCACCGGCAGCCGGTAGGTGGTGAAGTAGGAAAGGGCCAGCAGGTCCGAGCCTGCCTTCGAAGCCGAGTACGGGCTGCTGGGTTGGAGCGGGAAGTTCTCGTTGGCTTCGAGCGGCGGCTCCAGGCTGCCGTAGACTTCGTCGGTCGAGACGTGCACGAAGCGCGGCAGCTTGTACGCGCGCGCCGCCTCCAGCAGCGTGAACGTGCCCCGCAGGTTGGTCTCAAAGACTGGGGCCGCGGAAAGGATGCTGCGGTCTACGTGGGACTCGGCGGCGAAGTGCACCACCGCCTCGAAACGCTCCTCCGCCAGCAGGCTGTTCACCAACCCGGCATCGCAGATGTCGCCGTGAACAAAGCGGTAACGCGGGTTCTCCGCCGCCGCCTCCACGTTCTCCAGGTTGCCCGCGTAGGTGAGCTTGTCCAGGTTGGTTACCGCGTCCCCCGCTGCCAGGGCCATCCGGACGAAAGCGGATCCGATGAACCCCGCCCCGCCGGTTACCAGCAGTTTCATTTATGTTGCAGTTCCCAGTCGTAGTTGAGGTCCGGGTGGTTGTACGGGATGCGGCCTTCGTCGTCCGGGTTGTAGAAACGGTCGGTGACGTAGATCAGCATGGCGGGGCTGGTGCCGATGACCTTGTAGCCGTGGGCCACGCCCGGAGGAATGAGAATCCGCCAGGGGCGCAGCACTCCCACGTAGAAGGTATTGCGGCTGCCGAAGGTGCGGGAGCCGGCGCGCAGGTCGGCCAGCGCCACCTGCAACATCCCCATGGCAGGCGTCCAGCAGTCGTGCTGGAGCAGATGATAGTGGAAGGCCTTGATCGATCCCGGGTAGTTCAGCGCCGCGGAGACCTGCGTTTCGGCCGCCGGAAACGCCGCCGCCAGGCCCCGGCCCAGGCGCTGCACTTCGAGAAAATAGCCGCGGTCGTCGGGCCACAACTCGATCTCCTCGATGCGCACGCCTTCGATCAGGTGCCGGGAATCGGCCCGCGTGATGACCGCGCCGATGCCTTTCTCACAACGCGGCAGCACAAGTTCGAGTGCGCCGTGGCGGGCCAGCGGAGCCAGTCCTCGCGCCGCTTCCGCGCCCATCAGCGGCCCCCCGCGCCTTCCGCCAGCCGCTTCTGCGACTTCGCCACCAGGTTGCCGGCGCGCAGCAGCGACTCGAAGGTGCCGGCATCCGTCCACCAGCCCTCCAGGTAGGCGAACGTCATGGCGCCTTCCCGTATGTAGGCGTTGTTCACGTCCGTAATCTCCAGCTCGCCGCGCGCCGACGGCACCAGGTTGCGAATCTTATCGAATACCGTGCCGTCGTACATGTAAATGCCGGTGACCGCGTAGTTGGATTTCGGCGCCCGGGGCTTCTCCTCAATGCGGCTGATCCGGTTGCCCTCGATTTCGGCCACGCCGAAGCGTTCCGCGTCGGGCACCTCCTTGAGCAGAATCTTGGCGCCGCGCTCCTGGCGGCGGAAGTCGTCCACCGCGTCCCGAATGCTGCCCTCGATGATATTATCGCCCAGCACCACGCAGATCTTGTGCCCGTCGGCGAAGTGTTCGGCCAGTCCCAAGGCCTCGGCGATGCCGCCTTCGCCCTCCTGGTAGGTGTAGTTGATGTGGGTCAGGCCGAACTGCTTGCCGTTGGCCAGCAGCCGCAGGAAGTCGCCCGCGTTCTTGCCGCCCGTCACGATCAGGATGTCGCGGATGCCCGCATCGACAAGCATTTGAATCGGATAGCAGATCATCGGCTTGTCGTAGACGGGCAACAAGTGCTTGTTGGTGATCTTCGTCAGGGGAAACAGCCTGCTGCCGGTGCCTCCGGCCAACACAACGCCTTTCATAGGATCACGCTCCCGACGTAAACACTCATCATACCAACGCCGCTTTCCACAAGACGGTTTTCAAGCCGCTTCGCGTTTCACTCCGATGCCGATGATGGAGGTGGGCGCCCACGGCAGCCAGGCGTCGAGCCGCCGCCACAGCCACACCGTGCGGTCGAACGCCTTGAGCGCCAGGGGGCTGATGGTCTCGCGCCGCAGCAGCTTGCCGCTCACGTACCAGGCCGGCCGCGAGATGCGGTTGAACGCCACAATCCGCTCCACCGTGAAGCCCGTGGCCTCCATCTTCCCGCGCAGCTCCTGGTGGGAGTAGCGCCGATAGTGCCCCAGCACCTTATCGAGCGTGCCGAAGATGCTCTGCCCGTGCGGCACCAGCACAATGGCCCGCCCCCCGGGCCGCAGCACGGAGTGGATGTTGCGCAGCCCCTGAAGATCGTCCGGGATATGCTCCAGCACGTTGAGGCAGACGACCGAATCCATGGCGCCGGCGAACTCCCGAAAATCCTGCGGCGCGGAAAGATCGCAGTGCCGCACCCGCAGATTGGGACGGTGCTGGAAGCGGCTCTCCAGCCGGGCGAGGTGCTCGGCGTCGATATCGGTGGCGGTGTAGGAGCGGCGCCGCGGCGCCAGCAGCCGCGTCAGGTTCCCGATCCCCGCCCCGATCTCCATCACGTCCTTGCCGGTATACGGGCGCACGGTGTCGGCCATCCAGCGGTTGAAACGGGGGGCGCCGGCAAAGGCCGCCAGGATCTCCGGCCCCGAGGAGTTGTACAGGTCGTTGGTGAAGGCGTAGCGAGCGATCACCCAAACCGCCTGGAGCGCGTCGGCAAAGCCGATCTTCTTGCCCTCCTCGTAGGTGCGCCCGTGATAGCTGATGGGGGTTTCATAGATGCGGGCCTCCCGGCGCGCCAGTTTGATGGTCAGCTCCGGCTCGATGCCGAAACGGTTGCTGCGGATCGGAATACTGCGCAGCAGCGGCGTGCGGAAGGCCTTGTAGCAGGTTTCCATGTCGCTCAGGTTGAGGTCCGAAACGACGTTGCAGGCCGCCGTCAGCAGCCGGTTGGCGATGGAGTGCCAGTAGTAGAGCACGCGCCGTTCCCCGGCCGCCATGAAGCGCGATCCGTAGACCACGTCGGCTTTACCTTCCACCAGGGGCTTGAGCAGCCGGGGGTATTCGCGCGGATCGTATTCGAGATCCGCATCCTGGATGATGGAGTAGTCCCCGGTGGCGTGCTGGATGGCCGTCCGGATGGCGGCGCCCTTTCCCTGGTTGCGACCGTGCCGCACCAGCCGGATGACCCCCGGGTGCCGCGCCATCACCTGCTCCACGGCCTCCTGCGAGCCGTCCGTCGAGCCGTCGTCCACCACGATGATCTCGCGGCTGAAACCCTCCGGAAGCGGCGCGGCGATCACCCGCTCCAGCAGCGGCGCGGCGAACTCCTCCTCGTTGTACAGCGGCACCAGGACCGAGAGCGTGTGTTGCACCATGACAATCATCCAGCATAGCGGATCGGGGGGCCCGCCCACGCCCTCCCCGCCGCGGCGGCTACCCGGGCCGCCCGGTGTACGCCTCGTAAAGCCCGCTCCCCGCGGAGAACCCGCCGTGAGGCCGCGTACGATCCGGCCCTTTCCGCGGCCGGAATCCCGGGAAAAGCCGTTTGCCCGCCGTTGCGCCGCTCCATCGGTCAAGGTACGATTCAGCAAACGGAGGGGCCGTGGCGCGTGCGGCGCAATCGCGTGTGGCGGACGTTCGAGTTGGCATCCTCGCCTACTTCATCGGCGTCGACCGTCTCTATTGCGCCTTTCACGATCCCACGGGACGGGAGCAGATGTTTCCCCTGGGCCCCTGCCGCGAAACGCTGCCCCGAATCGAGCTGCTCCTGGAAGTGATCGATGGAGCGTATTCTCCCGCCCGCAGGGAAAGGGTGTTCGAAGAGTTTTCGCGGGGTTGGGGCCGCACCCTGCTGCCTCCCCCGGAGGCGCTCGCAACCGCCGACGTGCTCGTCGTCATTCCCCACTCCTCGCTCCACGGAATCCCGCTGCACGCCGTCGTGTATGGCGCCGGTGAGGCTCCGCTGGCCGTCACCCACGGGCTGACCTACGCGCCTTCCGGCACGCTCTTCACGCGCTGCGTCAGCCGGAACGCGGCCCGCCGGTTCGATCCCGTGGCCTGGCGCTTTCCGCGCCGCGGCGGCGACAGTGCTCCGCCGCCGCCCCGTAGCTGTCGCGCCGCGGCCGTGGATGTCAAGTTTCACGCCACCGGCGAGTACGAGCAGGTCGCGCATCTCTTCCTGGATCATTTCGAGGAGCAGCAGTGGTGCGGCGCCGAACGGATCTGGATCAAGCCGCGGCGAGGAACGCCGGGCGCGGATGTCCTGTGCATCGTGTGTCACGGCCACTACGACCCGGAGTTTCCCGGCCGCTCCGGCCTCCTGCTCGCGCGCCATCCGGGCATCGGCGCGGAAATCACCATCCCCATTCACTACGGGAGGCCGTTCCTGTTCCGCGACCTCCCGTTCCGTTTCTTTCCGACGGAAATCAGCGTGCGCCCGGGCTGTTCGCCGGAGATTCTGACCGTGGACGAACTCATGGTGGGAGCATCCACCGGCGCGCAGTTGATCGCGCTCATCGGCTGCTCCACCGCGACTGGACAGACCTCGTCGGCGGACGACTTCCACAGCCTGGCACACCAGTTTCTCAAAATCGGCGCGGCGAGCGTTCTGGCGAGCCTGTGGACGCTGGACTTCGACTTCGCCAAAAGCTGGGCGCCGCGCTTTCTGCGGCAGTGGTGCGATCTGCGATTGCCCAAGGCGCTGGCATTTCGCGAATCGATCCGCGAAGAGCTGGATGAAAACCCCCGGCCGGTCTCCGAGTGGGCCGTGCCTGCGTTGCTCGGAGACTGGCTCTAGCCACGGAGGAAACGATATGTCCATCTGGGACAAGTTCCCGAACTACGACGAAAGCGAACTGGAACGGCTGGTACGGTCGGCTGCCGAAATCCTCGCGGATGCCGGCCAGGGTAGCCGGGTGCCTGAGGACGCTCTCGAGATGTCCGATCGGGCGGCGGCCGAGGAGATCCGGGCCGATCTTTCCGGCGTCGCGCCCGCCGCCACCGCGGACCAGGTCCGCGCGGCTCTACGGGATCCGGAAGCATCCCGCCGGATCAGCCTGGCCGCTCTCGACGAAATACGGAAGCAACCGGAACTGGCGGCGGCCGTGGAGGCGGCCTACCAACGGCAAATGAGAAAGCTGGGAGGACCGGAACTGCTGCTGGCGGCGGCGCCGCTGCTGCTGCTGGTGCTGCGCATCGAGTCGTTCAAGTGGAAAGACCTGCAGATCACGTTCGGCAGCTCGTCGGATGCCGTGAAGGCAGCGGTTGCGGGGGTAATCTCCGGCTTGACGGGAAGAGCGGGCAGTGGGTCTTGACCGGCTGACACGGGAGTTATACGCGACGGCTCCCCCGCTGGCCCGAATGAAGGGCCGGCCGGAGTACGAGGGTTGGGCCGAAGCGCTCGGGCGGCTCGCCGGCCGGCCCGGGATGGAGCCGTTTCGCGGCGTTCTTCGCGAGTTGGCCGGCAATGCGCTCGCCGACCTG
>JAWLGN010000149.1:0-13079 GCA_041685075.1 Bryobacteraceae bacterium | reverse complement strand
GGATGATTACGCCGGGGCCGAGCGGAATGTAGACCAGCTCGTCGCGCTCGCCCGCAAGCTGCACCATGGGGCGCGGGCCGTCCAGCCGCAGCATCTCGCGCGCGTAGTACTCGCAGAAGTCGATAGCTTCGGAGACATCGGCCTCGGCCTCGGGCCAGGTCTTGCCGGCCTCATAGACCAGCCAGGCATTGAACTCCATCTTCCGCCGGCGCAGGATGGCGGCGGCGGCGAGCAGCATGCGGGCGCGCTCCGCGGCCGGGGTGCGGCTCCAGGCGGGGAAGTGGCGCCAGGCGCTCTCCACGGCGCGGGCGGCGAGTTCCCGGTTGGCCTTGTGGTGCCGGCCGACGATTTCGTTAGGCTGCGAAGGGTTCACCGATACCAGCAGGTCGCCCGTGCGAATGCGCTCGCCTTCGATCCGCAGTTCGTACTCCCGGCCGAACTGGGCACGCACCGAGCGCAGCGCCGCCTCCATTTCGCGGCGGTTCGCGGCCACGGAAAAATCGGTGTAGGGTTCGTTGCGGAAGGGCGGGAGGTCTTCCATCCCTCCAGCTTATCCGGCGACCGGTTCCCGCGCGGTGAATCCGTTGTCCTGTTGCGCGATGCGGGTGAAGGCGATCTCCGGATCGTGGGCGAAAGCGCACATCCAGCCGCCGCGCGCCGCTTCGTCCAGCCAGCGCCGCTTGTTATCGATGGTTTCGAGCGGATAGAGATCGAAGGCCGCCACCCACGTGGGGGTCAGGTGCGCGGACGTGGGGACCAGGTCCGAGAAGAAACAGAACACGCTGCCGCGCGAGGTGGCAGTGACCACCGCCATATCGCGGTTGTGGCCGAAAACGCCGGTCATGCGGATGCCGGGCGCCACGTCGTGCACCGCGCCCACCAGGCGCATGCGGCCGGAGGAAACCAGCGGGTCGTAGTTGCGCGCATCGTAGCTGACGCCGTCGCGCGGGTGCCCCTGGTGAGCATGCTCCCACTCGCCGCGCGGGGTGATGTAGACGGCGTTGGGGAACGCCGGCGCGGGACCCTCGGGCGTGAGAGTAGTGTTGCCGCCGCAGTGGTCCCAGTGCAGGTGAGTGTTGATGACCATGTCGATTCGTGCGGGGTCGAAACCGCAGGCGGCCAGCACCTTGTGAATGGGACGCGCCGCGGCATCCAGGTTCATGCGCTCGCGGGCCCGCTCATCGGGCTTGTCGCCCGCGCCGGTCTCCACCAGGATGGTGCGCTCGCCGGTCTCGATGATGTAGCAGTTGAAACCCAGGCGGATGCGGTTGCGCTCGTCGGGGGCGGCGCGCCGGCACCACAGCGCCTTGGGCACCACCCCGAACAGCACGCCGCCGTCCCACCAGTGGAACGCCTCGCGGACCAGGGTAACGCGGAAGTCGCCTACAGCGATGGAGGTCATGGTTCGAGGTCGCGGGTGGCCAGGCGGCGGCCGCGCTCGAACAACTCCGCGGCATCCCCCACCATTTCCCTGCCCCGCTCGTAGTAGTCGCGGCTGCGCCCGTACAAATCCCGGCCCGTGGAGGTGATGGCGTCCCGCGCCGAGCGGCCGCTACACGGCGCATAGAGCATCCCGATTACGGCGCCGGTGAGAGTGCCCGCCAGAAACCATCCCCAACTTCCGCCGTGCGCGCCGGCCAATTCATCCACTTGAGCATGCCTGGGCATGAGGTCTCCTTCACCACATTTTAGGAGATGGGAAGCCGCTATGGGACGCGATATGCTGTAAGGCATGGACGAAGACCGAGAGCGGGAACCCGAGTCGGACGTGGACCCCTCGGCGGACCTGGACATGGTGACGCTGTTCAGTTCCTCCAACCACAAGGCGGAGATGGAAGCCATGTCGATCCGGGCGCTGATGGAGTCGAATGACATTCCGGCCATAGTCGTAGGCCCTTCGACGATCCCCTCGCTGGAGTTCCAGGTGCAGGTGCCGAGGCACCTCCTCGACGATGCGCAGCGGGTGCTGGAGGAGGCCAGGGCAGCCGGCCCGGAGGCTGCCGAAGAGGCATCGGAGGCTTCAGAAGACGCTGTATAGCCCGGGCCGGTCCGCCCTCCAGGCAGCGGTATCCACCTGTAGCCGCTGCCCGTCCGTACGAATCCTCACCAATCCGTGGCGATCCGTGCGGAGCACCCGTATGCCCCGCGCGGAAAGGCGCTTCAAAACGTCGGGGTGGGGATAGCCGTACAGATTATCCGCCCCCAGGCTGACCAGCGCGAAGAGGGGACGCGCGGCATCCAGAAACTCTTCGCTTGTAGAGGTGCGGCTGCCGTGGTGCGCCACTTTAAGCACGTCGGCCGGCCCGGCGAGCTTCTCGTCCAGGAGTTCCCGCTCGCCGGCGCGCTCGGTATCCCCGGTGAGGAGGAAAGCGTGGCGGCCGTAGCGCACCCGCAGCACCAGGGAGTCGGCGTTGTGGGGAGCGGGTCCGGGGGTGTAGCCGGACGCGGGAGCCAGCACCTCGATCTCGGCTCCGCCGTAGCCGAACCGTTGGCCGCGGCGGAGCACCCGGATATGCACGTTGCGGCGCGCGGCGCGCCCGGCCAGCAGGCGCCATTCGGCACAGTCGGGCGGCGGAGCGGTCCATAGCTCGCGGGGGCGGAAGTTGTCGATCAGGGCCGCGGCGCCGCCGGCGTGATCGGCATGCAGGTGGCTGATGGCCACCGCGTCGAGCCGGCGGATGGAGCGGCGCCACAGGTAGGGGGAGACGACGTCCTCGCCGGTATCGATGCCCGGGGCGCGGCCGCCGGAGAAAACGGGGAAACCGCCGGCATCCAGGGTCATGAGCTTGCCGTCGGGGAAAGCCAGCAGGAAGCTGTCGCCCTGCCCCACGTCGATGGCCGCGAGTTCCAGCGCTCCGGGGGTGGTGTCGGGCGGGACCGGGTGAAGGAACACCAGGGCCAGCAGCACGAACACCGCCGCGGTGGCGGCAGCGCGCCCTCGCCGGTGGCGCACCGCCAGGGCCGCGGCGATGAGGGCCGCCGAGAGCGCCACCGCCAGCCAGAGCGGCGGCGCCGGAACGCGCCAGTCCGGCTCCAGCGCGGCGTGCCATTCCACCACCGCGCGCGACCAGCAAAGCAGCCACCCCGCGAGCCACGCCACCCAACTCGAGCCGGTCACGATCGCCACGAAGCCGAACTGCACTACCAGGCCCATCAGCGGCACCACCAGCAGATTGGCCGAGAGGCCCGTGACGCCCACCCGGTGGAAGTAACTGACCATGGGGAGCGCCAGGCCCGCCTGCACCACCGCCGAGACCACCGCCAGCCCGAAGACGTAGAAGACGATCCAGGCGGGCAGCGTCACCAGCGCCTCGGCCACGCGACGGGGCAGCCACAGCCGCAGGGTATCGGCCAGCAGCCGCATCTCCAGGCGAAAGGCGGCGGCGCGCGGGGCCAGGCGCAGATCGCGGCCGGCATCGCGCAGGTGCCCCAGCGCGCGGACCAGCGGTGCGGTGGTGGCCTCCAGCAGCGGCTCCGCAAACGCCGCGATGAAGGCCACCGCGAGAAACGAAAGCTGGAAGCTGGCCTCGAACAACTGCTCGGGGTCGAAGACCAGGAAGGCGATGCCCACCGCCGCCAGCACGTTCATGAGGCTGCGGCGGCGGTAGAAATGGCGGCCGATCATGTAGAGCGTAAGGCCCGCCGCCGACCTCACGCAGGGCGCCTGCCAGCCGGTGATCAGCGCGTAACCCCAGGTGGCCAGCACCGTCACCGCCACCGCGAGGCCGCGCGGCACGAAGCAGATCCGCATGAGGAACAGGAAGAAGGCCGCCAGCGCCGCCACGTGCGCGCCCGAGATCACCAGCGCGTGGATGGTGCCGGTGCGCCGGAAGTGCTCCACCCAGACTTTCTCGAGTTGAAACGTCTCCCCGATGAGGATGGCCTGCATCATGGCGCTGTCGTAGGGGCGGCCTTCATAAAGCGAGGCGATGCGTTCGAGCGCGGCCACCCGCGCGCGGCTCACGGCGGCGCGGAACGGCGTGCCGCAGTGCCCCGGCAACACCCGCACCGCGGCGGCGCCGCGCACCACGGCGGTCCAGAAGATGTTCTTGCGCGCCAGAAACCCGGCGTAGTCGAAGGCGCCGGGATTGTTGAAATTGCGGGGGCTGCGCACGCGCGCGTCGAGTTCCACGCGCTGCCCGTAGCGGAGCGGCGGCAGGCGCTCGCCGTCCTGGAGATAGACCGTTACCTGGGCGCGGGCATCCCGCTCCAGATCCACGATGAAGCGCTCGCGGCCGGCGGCGGGGACCGGCGGCTCCACCACGCACCCGGTGATGATCACTTCCCCTTCGGGCTCGAGTACCGGGGGCAATCCGGGGCGGCGCGCCACGGCGCAGAGCGCTCCGGCAAATACCAGCGCGGCCAGCGTGCAACATCCCGCGGCGATGCGCGCCCGCCGCCACAGGGCCACCACCCCCAGGGCCCCGAGCAGCAGCACCGCGACGATCAGTTCCCGGGCCTCGAAGGGCACAAAGCGCGCCAGCAGAATTCCCGCGGCAATGGCAGCCAGGGGCGCAACCAGTGGGTCCCGCAAGAGTCTGCATTGTCCCACAATGCCGCCCCCGCCGAAAACCTGTTGTATGCTCTTTACGTAGACACCTATATGCCTGAGAAACCGACCCAGAAGGAAGAGGAGTATTTCGCCCGGCAGGAAGCCGAGCGCCGGCGGAAACACGCCCAGGAACAGGCCGCCAAAGCCGCCGCCGAGGAGCGGGAGCGCCTGCGCGCGCTGCACCACATGCGCTGCCCGAAGTGTGGCTCGCAGCTCGAAGAGATCGCCTACTCGAATATCCACATCGACCGCTGCACCTCCTGCGAAGGCGTGTGGCTCGACAAGGGAGAACTGGAAGCGGTCAGCAAGAAAGAAGCCGGCTTCCTCGGAAAGCTTCTGGGGCGCGGGTGAGGCAACGGAGGTCAGGATGAAAGTCTCGCGCCGGGCGGCGGTGGCAGGCGCGTTCGGCGCCCTCGGCGCGAGGGCCACCGCGGCAGCGCCCCAAGTATCGCCCCGGGACAAGCTGGCCATCACGCGCCTGGAAACCTTTCTCGTCAAGCCCCGCTGGCTGTTTCTGAAAGTGCATACGAACGCGGGGATCGTGGGGCTGGGGGAGCCCATCCTGGAAGGCCGCGCGCGCACCTGCGCCGAGGCGGTGAAGGAGATCGAGCCGTACCTGGTGGGGAAGGATCCGCGCCGCGTAGCGCACCACTGGCAGGCCATCTACCGCCATGCTTTCTACCGCGGGGGACCCATCCTGACCAGCGCATTGAGCGGCATCGACCAGGCTCTGTGGGACATCAAGGGCAAGGCGCTCGGCGTGCCGGTTTACGAACTGCTCGGCGGGCCCACGCGCGACCGCGTGCGGGTTTACGCCCATGCCCGCACCCCGGAGGCGGTGAAGCAGGCGCGGGCGCGCGGCTTCACGGCCTTCAAGACGGGTCCGGCGAAGCGGCGGCCTTCGCGCTATGTGGAGACGCCCGCCGAGGTGGAGTACGCGGCGGAAAAATTCGCCGAGCTGCGGCAGATCGCCGGCAAGGACGCCGATATCGGGGTCGATTTTCACGGCGCCATCAGCCCGGCCACGGCCAAGCTGCTGATCCGCGCGCTCGAGCCCTACCAGCCCATGTTCATCGAGGAGCCCTGCCAGGCGCAGAACCACGATGTAATGGCGGAGATCGCGCGCGGCACCTTCCTGCCCATCGCCACGGGCGAGCGCGTCTTCACCAAGTGGGGCTTCCGCGAGGTGCTGGAGAAGAAAGCCGCCACCATCCTGCAGCCGGACCTCTCGCACGCGGGCGGCATCACCGAAGTGCGGTTGATCGCCGGCATGGCCGAGGCCTATTACGCGGCCATCGCGCCGCACAACCCCCTGGGACCCATCGCCCTGGCTGCGGGCGTGCAACTGGCGGCCTCGATTCCCAATTTCCTGTGCCAGGAGCAGGTCTCGCTCGGGGAAGGATACCTGAAGCAGCCTTTCACGGTGCGCGACGGCTACCTGGACCTGCCCACCGGGCCGGGTCTGGGGATCGAACTCGACGAGAACGCCCTGGCCGATAAGATCGACCACGACTGGCGCAACCCGGAAACCTACGATGCCGACGACAGCTCGGTAGTGGACTGGTAAAGACTCTGACATGGCAACCAAGAAGACCGCGCCGCGCAAGCTGGCGCTGAGCGTTCCCCCCGATGTCTACGGCAAACTGGAGCGCATTGCGCGCGCGCGGCGCACGGAACCCGCGGGCGCGGCCACGGCGCTGCTCCGCCGCGCGGTGGGAGAGGTGGAGTTCGTCTCCGGCATGGGACAGGAGCACGTGGAGGCCTGGAAGCGCGCCTTCGCCCCCCTCACCGAAGAAGAGATGCTGCTGGTGGACGGCATTCTGATGAGCGACGCGACCCGGCAATGATGGCGCCCTCGGCAAGTCCGTGTATCTTTGAAACCGCCGCCCTGGGCTACCTGGCGCGCACGGAGGAGCGCGGTCCGGCGCGCTGGTTCCGCCGCTACGTGGACCTCTACCCGGTCTTCCTGGCCCCGGCCACTGTGACGGAGCAGATGCGCGGCTACGCGCTGCTGGCCGAAGGCGCCGTGCCGGAGCGTCTGCCGGCCATCGAGGCGGCGCGCGACAGCTACCTGGAGCGGCTGGCCTCGGGCGCGGCAGCGGTGGTGCCCACAGGTGCGGCCGAGGCGCTGGTGGCGGCGCAGCTTGCCGTGCTGGTGCCGTTTTCCCCCAGCGCGCCGCGCCGCAAGGGCTTCTTCGCGGAAAGCCGCCAGGACCGCCTGGCCCGCTGGCGCTCCCAGATCTCCATCGCGGCCTCGGCGCTGGCCGCGGGGATGCCGCTGGTGCACGACAGCCCGGGCGATTATGCGCCCGTAGCCGCGCTGGTGGAGCGCTTCCCGGAACGCTTCCCGGGCGTCGCGCGGCCCAGGTTCCTCTGGGTGCGGAAACTGGCCGCGGCCTGACGGCGCTCCCCGCCCCGCTTCGCGCCGGCCGTTCCCAGTGTTAACGTAAGAAGGAAATGACACGCAAGGAAGTCCTCTCGTTCATCACCGAAGTCGGGATTGTGCCCGTCATTCGCACCACCAGTGCGGAATCGGCCGTTAAGGCCGTGGAAGCCATCTATAAGGGCGGCGTGCGCGCCGCCGAGATCACCATGACCGTTCCCGGCGCCATCCGTGCGCTGGAAAAGGTGGCCGACCAGTTCGGCGATAAGATCGTCCTGGGCGCCGGGACCGTGCTGGATCCCGAAACCGCCCGCGCGTGCATGCTCGCCGGCGCCGAGTTCTTCGTCACCCCCGCGCTGAACCTGAAGACCATCGAGATGGCGCGCCGCTACTCGAAGGTGATCTGCCCCGGCGCCCTCACCCCCACCGAGGTGATCACCGCCTGGGATGCCGGCGCCGACGTCGTGAAGATCTTCCCCTGCGGCAACGTGGGCGGCGCCAAGTACATCAAGGCTCTCAAGGGACCCTTCCCGCAGGTGGAGATGATCCCCACCGGAGGGGTGAACCTCGAAACCGCGGGCGATTTCCTGAAGGCGGGCGCCTGCGCCGTGGCCGTGGGCGGAGAACTGGTGGATGCCAAGAGCATCAAGGAAGGCCGCTACGACGCCATCGAACAGAAGGCGCGGCAATACCTGGAGGCAATTGCCAAGGCGCGCGCCGAGATGAAGGCCGCTTCGGCCTGAGCGCCGCTCTGGTACACTCTGGAAAACATATGGCGATCAGCAAGGATCTGCTGGAAATTCTGGTCTGCCCCGTGTGCAAAGCCACGGTGGAGTTGAAACCCGACGAAAGCGGACTGAAGTGCGTGCAGTGCCACCGCGTCTACCCGGTGCGCGACGATATTCC
Organism: Bryobacteraceae bacterium; assembly: GCA_041685075.1. Classification (GTDB taxonomy): domain Bacteria; phylum Acidobacteriota; class Terriglobia; order Bryobacterales; family Bryobacteraceae; genus JAMCRM01. The sequence goes on along the minus strand of JAWLGN010000149.1, from coordinate 5,238 downwards.
GGTGATGCTGGTGGACGAAGCCACGATCGAGGAATAGGCGCCGGGCCCATGGCCAGCGTGCTCGCAAGTTTGCCGCGTGGGGTCAGGGTGGCGATCATCCGGCTCCGTTCGCTGGGCGACTGCGTTCTGACCACTCCGGCGCTCGACATTCTGCACGAAGCGCGGCCGGACCTGGAGGTGGCGATAGTGGTGGAAGACCGGTTCCGCGCCGTCTTCGAGGGCCATCCGGGGGTGGCGGCGATGGCCCCGCCCTCGCTCCTTGCGCTCCGGGGCTGGCGGCCCCGGCTGGTGTTGAACCTCCACGGCGGCTCTCGCAGCGCGCGGCTGGCGGCTTTATCGGGCGCGCGCTTCCGCGCCGGGTTCGCGCATTTTCGGCACGGCTGTATTTACAACGTGAAGATCCCGCGCGCGCAGGAGGTGCTGGATGAGGAACGCACGGTACACACCGCCGAGCACCTGGCCTCGGCGATCTTTTATTTGGGAGCGGAACGGCGCGAGATTCCCCGCGCGCGCCTGTTCGCTCCGGCGCCGCCGCCCGGCCACCCCTACGCGGTGATTCACCCCATGGCCTCCCATCCCGATAAGACCTGGCCCGCAGAACGCTTCCTCTCCGCCGCCGAGCACCTGGAAGAAGCGCTCGACCTGGAGCCGGTGTTCATCGCCGGGCCGGAGGACGATACCGTGCCGTTCCGGCGCTATCGCGTCGTGCAGGGCGCGCACATTGAAGACCTCAAAACGCTGCTGCGCGGCGCGTCGCTGTTTCTGGGGAACGATTCCGGACCGGCCCACATGGCCGCCGCTTTCGGATTGCCGGTGGCAGTCATCTTCGGCGCTTCCGACAGCGCGGTGTGGCGCCCCTGGAAAACGGATGCCGAAGTGCTGCAATCGCCGCAGGGCATCGGCTATATCACGGTGGCGCAGGTGGCGGCCGCGCTCGACCGGCTGCGGGTGCGGGCATGAAGGACCTGCTGCGACTGCTGCGCTACGCCCGCCGGTACGTGCCGCACCTGGTGGTCTCGGTCGTTCTGATGGTCTTTGTGGGGGCGGCGCATGCCACCGTGGCTCTATTGATCGGCCCCATCTTCGACCGCGTTCTCAACCCCGCCACGGCCGGCAGCCCCGTGCTGCTCTTCCGCGACCCGGTCTTCGGCCGCGCCTTCTACCTGGAACAGTTCGTGCCCCCCGGCGTCACCGACGTCTGGGCTATGGTGGCCTTTGCCCTGCTGGCCGCCTTCCTGGTGAAGGGCCTGTGCGACTACCTGGCCAATTACCTGGTGAACTACGCCGGCTTCTCGGCCGTGATGGACCTGCGCAACGCCGTCTTCGAAAAGGTGGTGAAGCAGGGGATGCAGTTCTTCGAGTCGCACAGCACCGGCCGGCTGATGTCGTCCATCATGATCGATATCGACCGCATCCAGGTGGCGGTCTCCCACATTCTGGCGGATTTCCTGCGGCAGGTGTTCGTGGCGGCGGCGCTGGTGGCGGTGGTGGTCCAGAAGGACTGGAAGCTGGCCCTGGTGAGCCTGACGGTACTACCTTTCGTGCTGCTGCCCACCACCCATATCGGGCGGCGCATCCGGCGGACCAGCCGGCGCACCCAGGAGCACGCCGCCGAACTGAACGAAATCCTGCAGGAGACCCTCAGCGGCCACCAGGTGGTGAAGGCCTTCGGCACCGAGGCGCACGAGTCGCGCCGCTTTCGCGCGGCGGCGCAAAGGCTGCTGCGCAGCAACCTGCGCTACGTGCTCCAGCAGGCCATTGCGTCGCCCATGATCGAGCTGCTGGGGGCCCTCACCATCGTGGGGCTGCTCACCTACGCGCGCATCCAGATCGCCAACCAGCAGTTGACCGCGGGAGAGTTCCTCAGCTTCGTGGTGGCGCTGCTGATGCTCTATGAGCCGGTGAAGCGTCTGGCGGGCATCCACAACATCTTCCAGCAGGCCCTGGGCGCCTCCCAGAAAGTCTTCGAGCACCTGGCCCACGCGGAGGAAATCCAGGAAAAGCCCGGAGCGCTGAAGGTGGAGAGCTTCTCGCGCGCCATTACCTTCGAGGGCGTGGCCTTCCGCTACCCCGGCTCGAACGGCAACGGCTTTGCGCTCCAGGAGATCGACCTGGAGGTGAAGGCCGGGGAAGTGGTGGCGCTCGTGGGAGCCAGCGGCGCCGGCAAGACCACCCTCGCCAACCTGGTGCCGCGCTTCTACGACGTCACCGCCGGAGCGGTGCGCATCGACGGCCACGACGTGCGCGAACTGGACCTCGCCTCGCTGCGCGCGCTGGTGGGAATCGTCGCCCAGGAGACCTTCCTGTTCAACGACACGGTGGCCAACAACATCGCCTACGGCCGCCCGGAGGTGCCGCGCGAAGCCATCGAGCGCGCGGCGCAGTCGGCCCTGGCCGATGAGTTCATTCGGGAGCTGCCGGCGGGCTACGACACCGTCATCGGGGAGCGCGGCGTCAAGCTGAGCGGCGGGCAGCGGCAGCGGCTGGCCATCGCGCGCGCGCTGCTCAAAAACGCCCCCATCCTGATCCTGGACGAGGCTACCTCGCACCTGGATACCGAATCCGAGATGCTGGTGCAGCGCGCCCTGGGCAACCTGATGGCCGATCGTACCGTGATCGTCATCGCGCACCGGCTCTCCACCATCCGGCGGGCGGATAAAATCGTAGTGCTCGATCGCGGGCGCATCGCCGAGACCGGCACCCACGAGGAACTCATGAGCCAGAACGGAATGTACCAGCGGTTGCACGAACTGCAGTTCGTGAGCGCGGACACGGCGGTGGATTCGTGAGCCCGCGCAGCATGACCGGCTTCGCCCGCGTGCGCAAGTCCGTGCCGCAGGGCGAGATCGTGCTCAGCATTAAGAGCGTGAACCACCGCGCCCTGGACCTGCACTTCCGCATGCCGGCGGAACTGGAGGCCAGCGAGACCGCGCTGCGCGCCGCCGTGAAAGGCCGCGTGGCCCGCGGGCACCTGCAGATTCAACTGCTGTTCAACCGCACGGCCCCGGAGGCCGGCGCGCACCTGAACCGCCCTTTGCTGGAGGCCTACCTGGGCGCCTTCCGCCACGCCGCCGAGGAGTTCAAGCTGGAGGGCACGCCGGATCTGAACACCGCTTTATCCCTGCCCGGAATGTTCCGGGCCGAACCGGAAACGGACCTCGAGACCGCGCTGGAACCCGCGCTGGTGGAGGCCATGGAGGAGGCGCTGGACGCCCTGAACGCCTTCCGGGAGCGCGAGGGCCGGGCCGTGGCCGCTGAAGTGCTTGATCGTTGCCGTAAGGTGCGGGAGCTGGCGGAGCGCATGGAGGAGATCCGCTCGCACGCCACCCAGGCCTTCCAGAAACGCCTCCAGGAGCGGTTGAAAGAGCTGCTGCGCGGCGTGGGACTGGAGCCGCAGCGCATCGCCCAGGAGGCCGCCGTGCTGGCCGACCGCAGCGACGTCAGCGAGGAACTCATGCGGCTGAAAACCCACGCGGGCCAGGTGGAAAAGCTGCTCAGCCACGCCGGCGAAGTCGGCAAACGCCTGGATTTCCTGCTCCAGGAGATGAACCGCGAGGCCAATACCGTGCTTTCGAAGACCGGGGGCCTGGGCGACTTGGGGCTGACCATGACGGATCTGGCGCTGGCGGCCAAGTCCGAAATCGACAAGATGCGGGAGCACTCGCTGAACCTGGAATGAGGCTGTCGTGACCACCGTTTTCATCATTTCGGCGCCGTCGGGCTCCGGTAAATCCACGCTGGTGAAGAGTTTACTGGCGCAGATGCCGGATCTGGAGTTTTCCGTCTCCTTCACCACGCGCGCGCTGCGCGGAGAGGAGCGGCAGGGGGAGAGTTACCACTACATCTCCCGGGAGGAGTTCGAGGAGCGCATCGCGCGGGACGAGTTCCTGGAGCACGCTTGCGTCTTCGGGAACTATTACGGCACCCACGTGAGCGTGCTGGAACAGGCCCGCGCCGCCGGCCGGGACCTGGTGCTCGACATCGATGTGCAAGGTGCGAGACAATTGAAACGTAAGATTCCAGATGCCGTAACGATTTTCATCCTGGCCCCCTCCCGGGAAAGTCTGGAAGAGCGTTTGCGCCTGCGGGGCGAGGATGCGCCCGAGGTCATCGAACGCCGCCTGAGAGCGGCGGCCGATGAGATCCGCAACTACCAGCAGTACGATTACGTGCTCATCAACGACGAGCTGGAAGAATCGGAGCGGACGCTGGCGGCCATCGTCCGCGCCGAGCGCGTGCGGCGGACGCGGGTGGAGGAGAAGATCCGGCCCATTCTGGAATCGTTCGACGTAACGTCAAAGCAACAGTGGTAATTATGTCCGAGAACACCCCGAAGAACAACGCCCATTGCGCTCTTCCCGACGACCCGGAGCAGAGCACCTACCGGTTCATCATCGTGGCGGCCAAGCGCGCGCGGCAGTTGCAGAGCGGTGCGCGTCCCGTGCTGCCGACCTCCTCGAAGAAGCCCACCGTCATTGCCATAGAAGAGGCGCGGCGCGGGCTGGTGAAGTATTACGTGCCGGGCGAGGAGGAGCAGCCCGAGGAGGCCCTGCCGGAAGTCCTCCTGTAAGCGTGCCATGAACATCATCCTGGGAGTGGGGGGTGGCATCGCGGCCTACAAAGCCGCGGAACTGGCCCGCGCCCTGATGGAGCGGGAGCATGCGGTGCAGGTGGTCATGACCGCCCACGCGCAGGAGTTCGTCCGGCCCCTGACCTTCGCCGCCCTGACGGGCCGCAAGACCATCACCGGGATGTTTTCCGACGCCAGCCCGGAAGCCACCCTTTCGAGCGCCATCGAGCACATCGGGGTGGCGCAGGAGGGCGGGTTGCTGGTGGTGGCGCCCGCCACCGCCGACCTGCTGGCCAAGTTCGCCACGGGCATCGCGGACGATTTTCTCAGCACCCTCTACCTGGCTTACCAAGGCCCCGTTGTACTGGCGCCGGCGATGAACACCAACATGTGGCTGCACGCCGCCACCCAGGCCAACGTGGAAACGCTCCGGCGGCGCGGCCACCGCATCGTCGACCCCGAGGACGGCTACCTGGCCTGCGGCATGGTGGGTCCCGGGAGGCTGGCCTGCGCCGAGGCCATCCTGGCGGCCATCGAGAGCGAACTGCGGCGCCGCAGGGATTTGGAAGGCGAAACCGTGCTGATCACCGCCGGCCCCACCCAGGAACCGCTCGACCCGGTGCGCTATATTTCCAACCGCTCGAGCGGCAAGATGGGCTACGCGCTGG
>JAWLGN010000148.1:0-13103 GCA_041685075.1 Bryobacteraceae bacterium | reverse complement strand
GAGTTCTGCAAGGCGCGCGGCTTCAGCTACAAGGAGATGGAAGAGCGCGACGGCGTGCTGCTGGCGGTGGCCGCAGCCTCCTGCCGGTACTCCTCCGCCGCGCGCTTCGACGAAGAAGTCATTATCAAGACGTGGATCGCGGAGGTCTCCAGCCGCATGTTGACCTTCGGCTACGAGCTGCGCGCGGCAGCCGACGGCCGCAAAATCGCCACCGGCGAGACACGCCACGTCTTCTGCGGCCGCGACCTGAAGCCCTGCCGCATGCCGGCCAAGTACCGGGCCATGTTCGGTATCTCCTGAGGGCGCCCGGCGGCGCGGTGCGCCGGGCGGTTGACGCCGGCCCGGGCAGCACCTACACTGGCCGCTGTAAGGAGTGTTGCACACCATGTTGGACAAAACGGCCCGGCGGCGGGAGTTCATCGCGGCCGGTTTGCCGGCAGCGGCCGCTTCGTCGCTGCGCGGCGCCCAGCGGGCCAGCGGACCGCGGGCCGCGGAACTGCCCTCCGTGCGCATTGGGGATAAGACAATCTCCCGGCTGGTGGCCGGAAGCAACCCCATAAGCGGCTACTCCTATGGGACCCCCAAGCTCGACCGCCACATGCTCGAGTACTTCACCGTCGAGCGCATCACCGAGTTCATCCTGCGCTGTGAACGGCAGGGCATCACTACCTGGCAGTCGAACTATAACCCGCGGGTGCGCGACGGTCTGCGCGCTGCGCGGGAGCGGGGCTCTCGCATCCAGTGGATCCTGCTGACGTCGGAATCCCAGGGGAACTTACAGGAAGCCATGGCCCTCAAGCCCATCGCCGTCTGCCATCACGGCGGTGTCAGCGACAGGCTCACCCGGAGCGGCAAGCAGGAGGCGATCCACGACTTCGTCAAGCGCGTCCACGACCTGGGCGCGATGGCCGGAATCTCCACCCACAACCCGGACTTCCTGGCAAAGTTCGAGGACGCCGGCTGGGAGAACGACTTCTACATGGCGTGCTTCTATTACCTCACCCGCACGCCGGAAGAGCGGCGCAGGATTCTCTCGGAGGATCTCTGGGGGCCCTACATCTTCGTGCGTTCCGATCCGCAGAGAATGGCCGCGCGCATCCGCGAGGTGAGCAAGCCGTGCCTGGCGTACAAGATTCTGGCCGCCGGTCATGCCTGCAGGGATGCGGCCGCCGTCGACCGCGCCTTCTCCTTCGCCTTCGGCAACATTAAACCGACTGACGGCGTGATCGTGGGGATGTACCCGGTCTTCACCGATGAGATTGGCGAGGACGCCGAGCTGACGCGCAAGTACGGCGTCCCGGGTCGCGCGCCCGCCACGTAACGAGGTTCAGAGCGCCGCCACCAGCTTGGCCAGCAGGGCCGTGCGATCGGCGATGCGGTTGACGAAGATGCTCTCGTTGCGGGCATGGGCGCCTTCGCCCACCGCCCCCAGGCCGTCGAGGGTGGGAACCCCGAGGGCCGCGGTGAAGTTGCCGTCCGAGCCGCCGCCGCTGAGCGATTCTTCGAGTTCGACGCCCAGTTCGGCGGCCAGCTTCCGCGCGGTGCGGTAGAGCGCCACGATGGCGGGAGTGCGCTCCATGGGCGGCCGGTTCAGCCCTCCCGCGACTTCGATGGTGCAACGCTTGTCCACCGGACGCAGGCCGCGGAACTTGCGGTCGAGAGCCGCGGCATCGCGCAGCCGCACTATCCGCAGGTCCACCTCGGCGCGGGCTTCAGCCGCTACCACGTTCACGCGGGTGCCGCCGGAGATCACCCCCGGGTTCACGGTAATGCCGCGGCGCAGGTCCGTGAAGCCGGCAATGCGCTCGATCTGCCGCGCCAGTTCCAGCACGGCGCTCGCTCCCGAGGTGAAATCCAGGCCCGAGTGCGCCGCTCTTCCACGCACCGTGACGGTGTAGTTCCCCACCCCCTTGCGGGCGGTTTTGAGGTGGCCCTCCCGACCGGTGCCCGGTTCGAGCACCAGCACGGCCTTGCTGCGCGCGGCGTTCTTTTCCGTGAGCGCGCGGGAACTCTCGCTCCCGACTTCCTCATCGGAGTTGAGCTGCAGCAACACCCTGGAGGAGACCGGCACGTCGAGGTCCCGCAGGGCGCGCATGGCGAAGATGAAGAACGCCACCCCGGCCTTCATATCGAGTACCCCGGGACCCCACAGGCGGCCTTGCGATTCCCGGAACGGCATACCGGCCAGCGTGCCTGTCTCCCACACGGTATCGGAGTGGCCCAGCGCCAGGACCTGTCCGGACTTGCGCCGGCCGGGAAGAGCGAACTCGCACAGCAGGTGCCGGCCGTAGCGGCGCGCCGCTACCGTACGGACGCGCGCGAAGGGCGCTACCGTGTCCGATACCAGCTCCACGAAGCGGTTTACGGCCGGCGCGTTGTCGCTGGGAGATTCGCACTCCACCAGTTGCCTGATGAGCGCCACAATGGCTTTGCGGTGTGATTGTGCGTAAGCGAGAAAGCGATCCACGGCTGTTATAATAGCCACATTCATGACCGTTTTGGACATTAACGAGATCCGCCGGATCCTGCCGCACCGCTACCCGATGCTGCTGGTGGACCGCATCGTGGAGATGGATGCCGAGCGCGTCGTGGGCATCAAGAACGTGACCCAGAACGAGGCGTTCCTGCAGGGCCATTTCCCGGACTACCCCGTGATGCCGGGAGTGCTGATTGTGGAAGCCATGGCGCAGGCCGCCGGTGTACTGGTGCTCAAGAGCATTCCGGACCGCGACCGCAAGCTGGTGCTGCTGGTGGGGATCGAGAACGCGCGCTTCCGCAGGCCCGTGGTGCCGGGCGACACGCTGCGCATGGAAATGAGCGTGGTGAAGCGCAAAGCGTCGGTGGCCAAAATGGCCGGCCGCGCCACCGTGGATGGTGTGGTGGTGGCGGAGGTCGAGGTCATGTGCAAGCTGGCGGACAAGGAAGAAGAGCCGGCCGGCCGGCCCGCAGCCGTGTAGATGCCCGTACACCCTACCGCCATCGTCGATTCGGCGGCCGGCGTCCATCCGGACGCCGAGATCGGTCCTTACTGCATCATCGGTCCGGAAGTGGAGATCGGCGCGCGCACGCGCCTGATGGCCCACGTCTACATGGAAGGCCCCACGCGGGTGGGGGAGGACAACACCTTCTTCCCGTACTGCTCGGTGGGGGTGGCCTCCCAGGATTTGAAGTACCGCGGCGAGCGGGCCGAAACGCGCATCGGCCACCGCAACCGCATCCGCGAGTTCGTCACCATCCACCGCGGCACAGAGGGCGGCGGGCTGGTCACCTCGGTTGAGGACGACACCCTGCTGATGGCCTACGTGCACGTGGCGCACGATTGCCGCGTGGGCAGCCACGCGGTGCTGGCCAACGGGGTGACGCTCGGGGGGCATGTCACCGTGGAGGACTGGGCCGTCATCGGCGCCTTCACCGGCGTGCACCAGTTCTGCCGCGTGGGGCGCCACTCCATCATCGGCGGCTACAGCGTGGTGACCCAGGACGTGATGCCCTTCTCCAACACCGTGAGCGAGCGGCAGATCAAGGTCTACGGCGCCAACAAGGTCGGGCTGGAGCGGCGCGGTTTTGAAACCCAGTCCATCGAGAAGCTGCAAACCGCCATGCGGCTGCTCACGCGCGCGGGGCTGAACACCTCCCAGGCGGTGGAGCGCATCCGCGCCGAGTTGCTGCCTTCGGCCGAGGTGGAAGAGTTGCTGGACTTCATCGCCGCTTCGAAGCGGGGCGTCATTAAGTAGATGAAGTACGGGTTGATCGCTGGCAACGGCCGCTTCCCCATTCTGGCGCTTGAAAGCGCGCGGGGTTTGGGGCACGAGGTGGTGGCGATCGCCATCCGGGAAGAGGCGCCGCAGGCGGTGGAGCAACTGGCGGCGCGCTGCTACTGGATCTCCCTCGGCCAGCTCGGCCGCCTCATCGACATCTGCAGGGAGGAGGGCATCACCGAGCTGGTGATGGCCGGGCAGGTGAAGCACGCCAGCATCTACTCCACCATCCGGCCGGACTGGCGGTTGTTCAAGCTGCTGGCCAGCCTGCCATCCAAGAACACCGACGGGCTGATTGGAGGCGTGGCGCGCGTACTGGCCGAGGAAGGCATCCGGCTGGTCGATTCCACCGCCCTGCTCAAGCCGCTGCTGGCCGATGAAGGGCCCATGACGCGGCGGCGCTTCTCTTCTTCCGAAAAGGCCGACGTGGAATACGGGCGGCGGGTGGCCAACGCGCTGGCGGGCTTCGACCTGGGACAGAGCGTGGCCATCTGCGACCGCGCCTGCGTGGCGCTGGAGGCCATGGAGGGTACCGACGCCATGCTGCGCCGGGCCGCCTCCCTGGTGAACGGCCGCTCCCTCACCCTGGTGAAAGTGGCCCGCCGCCGCCGCCACCTGCTCTTCGATGTGCCTGTGACCGGAACCCAGACTGTGGTTGTGATGCAGGAGACCGGAACCACGGCGCTGGCCGTCGAAGCCGGACGCACCCTGATGCTCGACCGTGAGGAAATGCTCGCCCGCGCCGAAGAGGCCGGCATCGCGGTCGCAGGTTTCCCGCCTGGCGACGATGCGCCGCTATGATAGTAATGCGGCGATATGAAAAAGCTGACCGCTCATGTTAAGGCCGCGGGTTGAGCGTCCAAGCTGAGTCCAAAGGTTTTGGACAGGGTGCTGGGCGCGATTCCGCGCATTCCGGATGACAACCTCATCGTAGGCTTCGATGCCTGCGACGACGCCGGAGTGTATCGAATCGACGACAGCCTGGCGCTGGTGCAAACCGTGGACTTTTTCACCCCCATCGTGGATGATCCGCGCACCTTCGGAGCCATTGCGGCAGCCAATTCGCTGAGCGATGTCTACGCCATGGGAGGGCGGCCGATGACGGCGCTCTCCATCCTGGCCTATCCGGCCAAGGGCGACCTGGAAGACCTGGAAGAGATCCTGCGCGGCGGGGCGGAGAAGATGGTCGAAGCCAACTGCACGCTGGTGGGCGGTCACAGCGTGAACGACGACGAGATCAAGTTCGGTTACGCGGTGACCGGCGTGGTGCATCCCAGGCACGTGCGGACCAATGGCGGTGCGCGCCCCGGCGACGAGCTGGTCTTCACCAAGCGCATCGGCACGGGCGTGGTGGGGACGGCGCTCAAGCGCGGCATCGCCGACCCGGCGGACGTGGAAGCGGCCGTCGCTTCCATGCTGGAGTTGAACCGCGCGGCCTGCGAGCGCATGATGGATCTCGACGTGCACGCCACCACCGACGTCACCGGTTTCGGTTTCGTCGGCCACGCGCGCGAGATGGCCATCGCGAGCGGCGTCACGCTCGAAATCACGGTGAATGCCGTGGAGTTTCTTCCCGGCGCGCTGGAGTACGCGCGGCAGGGCGCCGTGCCGGGCGGGTTGAAGAACAACCGCGAATTCGCTGGCTGCGCGGTGGAGAAGACGCGCGAAATTCCCGCCGAAGTGGAAGACCTGCTCTACGACCCGCAGACCTCGGGCGGGCTGCTGGCCGCCATGCCCGCGCGCGATGCGGCGCTGTTCCTCGCCGCGCACCCGGGCGCCTATCGTGTCGGGCGCGTTGTAGCGAACCAGGAGACGCCTGTACGGCTGATATGAAGACGAACCCCATCATCGTGGCGCTGGACGTGGAATCCGCCGCCGAGGCGCGCGCCCTGGTCGAGCGGCTGGGAGCCGGAGCGGGCTTCTACAAGGTCGGGATGGAACTCTACGCCGCCGCCGGTATGGACTTTGTCCGGGAACTCGTAGCGCAGGGCAAGGACGTCTTCCTGGACATGAAGTTTTACGACATCGGGGAGACGGTGAAGCGCGCGGTAGCCCAGGTGGCGCGCACGGGGGTGCGCTTTCTGACCGTGCACGGCAGCGTGCCGGTGATGCGCGCGGCGGCGGCGGGGCGCGAGGGATCCCCGCTGAAGCTGCTGGCCGTGACGGTGCTCACCAGCTTCGACGAGAGCGACCTGGCGGACCTCGGTTACCCTGTGGCCTGCTCGGAACTGGTGGCCATGCGGGTGCGCAAGGCCATGGAGGCGGGAATCGACGGCGTGGTCTGCTCGCCTTTGGAGGTGGCCGCGGTGCGCAGGCTGGCGGGAGCGGAGGCCATCCTGGTGACCCCCGGGGTGCGCTCGCCCGGCGCCGCCAAGGGCGATCAGAAGCGCGTGGCCACGCCCGCCGAGGCTATCCGCGACGGCGCGGATTACCTGGTGATGGGCCGCCAGATCACCCGCGCCTCCGACCCCGCGGCGGAGATGGCGCGCGTCATGGAAGAGATCGAGGCCGCGCGCGGCGGCCCGCAAGCACGCCGCGCCTGAGGGGCGCCCATGCCCGGCGATGTGCGCATAGGCACTTCCGGCTGGCACTACAAACACTGGAAGGGAAACTTCTATCCTGAAGATCTGCCCGCGTCGAAGATGCTCGAGTTCTACATGCAGCGCTTCGATACGGTGGAGATCAACAACAGCTTCTACAAGCTGCCGTCGAAAGACGCGCTGGCCGCCTGGCGCGATGCCGCGCCGCGCGAATTTCTCTTCGCCGCCAAGGGCAGCCGTTTCCTGACCCACATGAAGAAGCTGAAAGACCCCGAAGCCGGCGTAGCGCGATTCATGGAGCACATCGAGGTGCTGGGAAGTAAGCTCGGTCCCATTCTCTTTCAGCTTCCGCCGTTCTGGACCGCGAACGTCGAGCGGCTGGACCATTTCCTTCACGTGCTGCCGCGCCGGCGGCGCTACGGCTTCGAGTTTCGCAACCTCACCTGGCACACGCAAGAGGTCTACGATGTGCTGCGCCGCTACAACGCCGCGTTCTGCATTTGGGAACTCGCCGGCCAGCGTTCCCCCATCGAACTTACCGCGGACTGGACCTACGTGCGGCTGCACGGGCCCGAAGGCCCCTACCAGGGCAGCTATCACCACGACGCGCTGGTGCAGTGGGCCGGGCAGATTCGCAAGTGGAAGCGCCGGCTGCGCGCCGTGTACATCTACTTCGATAACGACCAGGAAGGCTTCGCTCCACGCAACGCGAGCGAGTTGCGGCAGCTTGTGGGACAACGCGTGTAGAAGGGCTTCGAATCGGATGGCCTGCTCCGAAGTCCCGAATGTATACGCACAGTGGCACGCGTAGGAGCCTTTACATGTGTGGCCCGCCTAAGACCACAATGAAGTATGCCGATACCGGGCCAAACACCGGCGGGAGCCAGTTCCGGATTTGCAGTCCGGCTGGACAGCTCGTCCTTTATCACCAAGTGCGCCACCGTTGAGGCGGCGCGCGCCTTGCCGCCCGGCACGATTGTCGGCGATCTTCACGGCGGTGTGACGTTCTCGGACGAGGTGGCCGCGGTGCTTGAAGCGCGCAGCCTCGGCGGCTGGCAGGAGATCGAGCCCGAACCGGGCGAACGGTGGACCATCATCGTTCTCACCTACTGACCCGAGCGGGGACTACTCAGGCACCGCGAGCTTCTTCAGCGGCACGTCGACGGTGCCGTACCGCCCCGCCGTCTTATCCGCACAATCACCCGCACGACACTGGCCGAGGGATCGGGCTTCCACTTGCGGACGATGGGGACCACCGCGGATTGCAGCTTGGGAGCCACTTCCGGAGGAAGAACGGCATCCGACTCGTCGAACGACGTCCACGTGCGGCCCTCGGCCGAACGTCCCGCGATCATGACCTGAAGCGTGGTCTTCATTTTTCCCCGGCTTCGCGGAACTGGAGCGAGGCGGCGGCCACGCGGATCTGGAAGTGCAGATCGCCCTGCGGCTGAGGCCGGCAAGCCACCACGAACCGGACCGCGGAGGATCCCAGCGGGCTGGCAATGGCGGTGCGCCAGGAGGCGGCGTTCCAGTCCGGTTGAGGCGCCGTGGAGTCCTCGGCGAAGTAGCCCTCCCGATGCCGCACCCAGATCATGCTCTTGCGCCCCGGAATGCCGGCCAGGTGCTTTCCCAGCGCTTCCATGGCCGCCAGGCTGCGTTCCATACGGCTGCGGCGGGCGGCGGCGTTCGAGGCCATTTCCATGTTGAGCTGCGTGCGGGCCATCTCTTCGACCTCCGGCGCGTCCTCGAACATGTCCACCAGTTGCTCGGCCTCGATCACGGATTGTTGGTAATCGGTGATGGTTTCAAGCGGCATCTCGAGCCGAGCTTTCTCCACCTTTTCGCACAGCGAAGCGGCGTCGTCGGTGAAATCGTGGAGAATGCTCAGGCGCTGCCCCATGTGGTAAACGGCGATGCGGGTTTCGGGCGGCAGCTCCTTCAGGTACTTCATCACGTGGGAGCGCACGCGGGCGTTGTGCTCCGGCGGGGTGTTCAATCCATCGAGCACGATGGCGGAGATATTTCGCGGCGCGTCTCCGACAATCTCCACCATGTTGGTAAAGACGCCCGCGGGGAGCGGCGCCCGCGGCTGGGGCGAAGGGGGCCCGCCGTCGAAATGGCAGAACGCCACGGAGCGCGGCCTTCCCTCGTCCTCTATGGTGAAGTCGCCGGCACACAGTCCGGCCATAGGGTTCCCGTCACCATCGAGCACCGTGACGGATAATTCAGCCAGGCGGGTTCCAATCCGGAAGGTGACCTCCTGGGCGGCCAGACCCGCGGCCAGCACCGCCGGCAATACCACTCAGGCAGGCCTCATGCGCCGACGATTATAGCAATTGCGAAGGCGGGCGCGGCGCGGCGCCCGCCCCGGATGGTGGGTTTACTTCGCGGCGTTGAAGCGGTCTTCCACGGCCTTCCAGTTCACCACGTTCCACCACGCGTTGATGTACTCGGCGCGGCGGTTCTGATACTTCAGATAGTAGGCGTGCTCCCACACGTCCAGGCCCATCACCGGGAATTTCCCTTCCATGATGGGGCTGTCCTGGTTGGCGGTGGAGATGATATCGAGCTTGTCGCCCTGGCGCACCAGCCAGGCCCAGCCGGAGCCGAAACGGCCGGCTGCCGCGGCGTTGAACTTCTCGCGGAACTGGTTGAAGCCGCCGAAGGTGGCGTCGATAGCCTGGGCCAGGTTGCCCACCGGATTCCCTCCGGCGTTGGGCCCCATGATGGTCCAGAACATGCTGTGATTCGCATGGCCGCCGCCGTTGTTGCGCACGGCCGTCTTGAGGTTCTCCGGCACGAGGGCCAGGTTATTGGCCAGCAGTTCCTCGACGCTCCGGCCCTTGAGGTCCGGTGCGGACTCGAGCGCCTTGTTGAGGTTGTTCACGTACGCGGCATGGTGGCCGGTGTGGTGAATCTGCATGGTGCGGGCATCGATGTGCGGCTCCAGCGCCTCGTACGCGTACGGCAAGGAAGGAAGAGTGATCGGTTCTGTTTTTTGCGGATGCATCCGTTACCCTCTCGAATGATTTGCACAGTTGCGGGACGGCCGCTCGCCGCCCGCGGGATTATGCCGGGACGGCCCCTCGCCGTCCACGGGATTACGCCGGGCCAGCCTCTCGCCAGGCCTCAATACGACCGGCCCTGACCGGCCCCTTACGACCAGCCGGCCCCTGGCCGGCCTCACTGCCGCCAGCCGGCTCCCGGCCGGCCTCCTGTTACGCCAGGCCGGCCGTGCCGGCGGCTTGTTCGAACGCATCGGCGAGGCGGAACATGGTGGCCTCGTCGAAATGCCGCGTCATGATCTGCATGCCTACCGGCAGCCCTTCGGCCGTCTTTCCGCACGGCACACTCATCGACGGAACGCCGGCCAGGCTGGCGGTGATCGTGTAGACGTCCGACAAATACATCTGCAGCGGATCGTCGATTTTCTCCCCCAGCTTGAAAGCGGGGAAGGGCGAAACCGGCGCGATCAGGGCGTCCACCTCGGAGAAAGCGCGTGCGAAATCGCCGGCCACCAGCGAGCGCACCTTCTGAGCCTTCCGGTAGTACGCGTCGTAGTAGCCGGCGCTGAGCACGTAGGTGCCCAGCATGATGCGGCGCTTGCATTCCGCTCCGAAGCCCTCGCCGCGCGTATTGCGGTACATATCGCCCAGGGTCTCCGATTCCTGCGAACGCGAGGTGTAGCGTACCCCGTCGTACCGCGCCAGGTTCGAACTCGCCTCCGCCGTGCCGATGATGTAGTAACACGGGACGGCGTAGTCCGTGGTGGGCATGCTGATTTCCTGCACCTGGCAGCCCAAGCCCTTGAGGACATCCACTCCACGCGCGATCAGGTCGCCCGTTTCGCTGCTCAAGTCTTTTAGATACTCGCGAGGGAGTCCAAGCTTCAGACCTTTCACGTTGCCGTCGAGGAGGCTGGTGTACTCCGGTACGGGGACGCAGGCGGAGGTGGCGTCGAGGGGATCGCGCCCGGCGATGGCGGCCGTCGTGATCGCGGCATCCCGGACATTCCGCGCGAAGGTTCCGATGTGGTCCAGGGAGCTGGCGAAGGCGGTGAGGCCGTAGCGCGAAATGCGCCCGAAGGTAGGGGTCACCCCCACCACGCCGCAGAAGGAAGCGGGCTGCCGCACGGAGCCGCCGGTATCGGATCCCAGCGAAACTACGGCGGTGCCCTGGGCGGTGGCCGCGGCGGAGCCGCCGCTCGATCCGCCGGGCACGCGGTCCGGCGCCACGGGGTTGCGCACCGGGCCGAATGCCGAGTTTTCGTTCGACGATCCCATGGCGAATTCGTCGCAGCTCGTCTTGCCGAGCACCACGCCTCCGGCTTCTTCCAGCCGCACCACGGCGGTGGCGTCGTAGGGCGGCACGAAGTCGGCCAGCAGCCTGGAGCCGCAGGTGGTGCGCACGCCGCGCGTGAGGATCACGTCCTTTAACGCCACGGGCACGCCCGCCAGGGGGCCCGGATCCTCGCCGCGCGCCAGCTTCTCGTCCACCCGCGCGGCCGTTGCCATGGCGCGCTCCGGGCAGAAGTGCAGGTAGGCGCCGGTGGAGGGATTCTCCGCCTCGGCGAAGCGCAGCGCCTCCGCGGCAAGTTCCGTGGCGCTGAACTCGCGCGCTTCCAGCCCCCGCCGGATTCTGTCGATGGTAAGGGTACGGATATCCATGGTTCAGCGCTCGATGACCTTGGGGACCTTGAAGTAGCCTGCGCCGTGCCGGGGCGCGTTGGCCAGGGCAATCTCCTGCCCCAGCGGCGGGATCGGTTCGTCCTCCCGCAAGGTGGCGGTCTCGCCTGCTTCGAAGATCACCTGCGCCATGGGCTCGACGCCGGTAGTATCCAGCTCGTTGAGCTTCTCCATGTGGACCAGGATCTCGTCCAGGTCGGCCCGCAGCCGCTCCACCTCCGCGGGAGTCAGGTTCAGATTCGCCAGCCCGGCTACGTACCGGACTTCGTCTTGGGTGATTTTCACGCCAGTGCTTTCTCTCTCGATCGCTTGTAGATGACGCGGAGCACCGGGTCGGCGATGCGGTCGGCCTCGTCGAACAAGGCGCCCGGCGTGCTCCGTTGGGCTCGCTGCGGTTCGCGCCGCGGCGGCACCACGCGGAACTCTATATCTTCCACCATACCGCGGCCCAGCGTCTTGGCGAGGTTGGCGAGCACCTGGGATGTGAGGGTGAACAACTGGCGTTGCCAGACAACGTCCTCTACTTCCACGATCAGCCGTGTGCGCACCATACCTGCGGGACGCGTGTGGCGGGCGATTTTTTTCCCGACAGCCAGCGGCCAGGCGGCGCGAACCAGTTCTTCGGAGCTGACGGCGTCACGCGGAAGCGCGAGCTTCCGGATAAGCCTGCTGGCGCGTTCCATGGTGGCGGTTCAGTACATTCTAACATGCGCACCCGGCGTCTCAGGCACCTGCTATAATCGGCACTTCATCATGGTGCCCGGGAGAGTATCTCTCTTCGTCACCTGCATCGTGGACCAGTTGTTCCCGAACGTGGGTATGGCCATGGCCGGCGTCCTCGAGCGCATCGGATGGCAGGTGGACTTTCCGGCCGAACAGACCTGCTGCGGGCAGCCGGCCTACAACACCGGGTACCGTGCCGAAGCCGCGCGTGTGGCGCGCCATTTCCTGAAGGTCTTCCGCGGCGCCGAGTACGTAGTGATTCCCTCCGGCTCCTGCTGCTCCATGGTCACCCATCACTACCAGGACCTCTTCCGCGGGCAGCCCGAAGTGATGGAAGCCTTTGAAGCGCTGCGGCCGCGCATCTGGGAGTTCTCGCAATTTCTGCTCGAAGTAGCCGGAGTGGAGGACGTGGGCGCGCACCTGGAAGACGTGGTGACCTTCCACGACAGTTGTCACGGCTTGCGCGAACTCGGCATCAAGGACGGCCCGCGACGCCTGCTGAGCCACGTGCGCGGCCTGGAGTTGCGCGAAATGGACGCCGCCGAGGAGTGTTGCGGCTTCGGCGGCACCTTCTCGGTGAAATTTCCGGAACTTTCCGGCGCCATGGTGGAGGGGAAACTCGCCTCCATCGCCCGGACAGGCGCCCGCACCGTGGTAGGAATCGATGCGAGCTGCCTGATGCAGATTCAGGGCGCCGCCTCCCGCGCCGGTCTCCCCCTGCGCGCCATGCACCTGGCCGAAGTGCTGGCCAGCCGGTGACTGTATGTCCACCGCCTTCGACGACCGTATCCGCAAGAACCTGGCCGACGAGGCCGTGCAGCAGGCCGTTCATGCCGGTACGGCGCGGCTGGCCGCCAAGCGCGCCGAGGTGGTCTCCTCTGCCGTACTGCCCGATTACCAGGAGCTGCGAGAGCAGGCTCACGCCATCAAGCGGCACACCCTCGAAAACCTGGACTACTACCTCCAGCAGTTCGAGGCCAACCTCACCGCGCGCGGCGGCAAGGTGGTGTACTGCAAAGACGGCGGCGAGGTGGCGGAGTTCATTCTGAAGCTGGCCCGCGAGCGCGGCGTCTCCAGCATCGTGAAAGCGAAGTCGATGACCAGCGAGGAAATCGGCTTGAACGAGCACCTGGAGGCCGAAGGCGTGGAGGCCGTGGAAACCGACCTCGGGGAGTACATCATCCAGCTTGCCCGCCAGCGGCCGTATCACATCGTAGCGCCCGCGCTGCACATGACGCGCTACGAGGTCGCCGACCTGTTCGAGGGCCGGTTGCAGGCGCCGCGTGAAACCCGGATCGACCGCCAGACCGCCATCGCGCGCCGCCTGCTGCGTGAGAAGTTTCTTTCCGCGGGCATGGGGGTGAGCGGGGCCAACTTCCTGGTGGCCGATTCGGGGG
>JAWLGN010000147.1:0-13124 GCA_041685075.1 Bryobacteraceae bacterium | reverse complement strand
CTGGTAACCTCCGGCGGGGCCACGGAGTTCACCATCTCCACCATGGGCGCCTATGCCGTGGCGGACCTGGTTCGCTAGCGCCGTTCGGTCACCTGCCGGAAGACTCGCAGCAGGTTGCCCCCCAGGAACTTGCGGATCCGCTCCTCGGAGTAGCCCCGCCGCAGCATGGCATCGGTGATCAGGGCCAGGTCCCGGATGTCGCGGATGCCGCGCGGCGGCTCGGGCCCGCCGTCGAAGTCCGTTCCCAGCGCCACGTGGTCCTCGCCCACGAGTTGAATGGCGCGGTCCACCACCTCCACCCAGCCGTCCACAGTCAGCCGGATTTCCTGGGGGATATCCGCCACCGCCAGGGGCATCTGTGGCGCCACCCGGCGGTCCACCTCGAAAATCGACATCCCGGGGCCCCGCCGCGCGATCTCGGTGGTGTCCCAGAAGGCCTTCCCGCCGTGCTGGGAGGCCCACTCGAAGGCCTTGCGGTTATGGAACTGGTTGCCGATCTGGAAGCCGATCACCCCGCCCCTGGCGGCCAGCTTCTTCAGCAGGTGGTCCGGCATGTTGCGAGGGATGTTGTTAACGCTGCGGAGGCCATGGTGCGTGGCCACCACCGGATCGGTGCTGAGATCGAGCACCTGGTCGACGGTCTCGTCCGAGGCATGGGAGATGTTGATAATCATTCCCAGCCGGTTCATCTCCCGCACCACCGCGCGCCCCTGCTCGTTGAGGCCCCGCCACTTGGGCGCCGAGCAGCAGGAGTCGGCGAAGTTGTTGGCCCAGTTGTGCGCCGAAAGCTGCGCCGACCGCAGTCCCAGGCGGTAGAGGCTGCGCAGCACTCCCAGGTCGCCGTCCAGGTCGAATCCGCCCTCGAGATCCAGCACCGCCGCGATGCGCCCGCTGCGGTTGATGCGCTCGATATCGGAGGCGTTGAGCGCCAGCGCGATGGTCTGGCGGTTCTTCTCGATCTGCTCGAGCGCCAGGTCAACGAGCCGGACGACCTGCTTCGTCTCATAGCGCGCCGGATAGTACTCCTCCGTGACAAACACCGAGAAGAACATGGCATCCACACCGCCTTCTTTAGCGCGCGGCAGGTCGAACTGGCCGTCCGGCAAACGTTCCCCGATGTCCCCGCCATGATAGAACTGGCGGTTGATGACGTGGACATGGCCGTCGAATACGAAAGCGTCCTGGTGCAACTTCCGCGCACGCTCGGAAACCTGCGCGAAAAGGGGTAACACGATGGCCATCAGGCCCAGCAAGCGTTTCACACCGGCACCTCGCACCCAAGCATTATAATGTCCGGAGCATAATACGCGGGGGAGCTAATGCAGATCACCAGAAGACGACTCCTCGCCGCGGCGGGAGCGGCGCCCTTGGCGGCGGCTCCTGCGCGGCCCAAGATTGCCGCCCTGGCCACCATTTATCATCGCTATGCCCATGCCCAGCACATCGTGGACCGCTTCCTCGACGGCTACGGCTGGAACAACACCCACTACCGCCCCGGGGTCGACCTGGTCTCGCTCTATGTCGACCAGGTCGGCGAGAACGACCTCAGCCGCGAGCGCGCCGCGCGCCATCCCGGCATGAAGATCTACCCCACCATCGCCGAAGCCCTAACGCTCGGCACCGGCAAGCTGGCGGTGGATGGCGTCCTTCTCATCGGCGAACACGGCCGCTACCCGCGCAACGAAAAGGGCCAGCGGCAGTATCCGCGCTACGAGTTCTTCCAGCAGATTGTGAAGGTCTTCCGCGAAAGCGGCCGCGTGGTGCCGGTGTGGAACGACAAGCACCTCTCCTGGAACTGGGAATGGGCGCGGGAGATGTACGACACGGCGCGCTCCATGGGCTTCCCCTTCATGGGCGGCTCGAGCCTGCCGGTCACCTGGCGCACCCCGCAGGTGGAGATGCCTCCCGGCGTGCGCGTGCGCGAGGCCATGTGCGTCTGCTACGGCGGCGTGGACAGCTACGACTTCCACGGTCTCGAGACCATCCAGTGCATGGTGGAGCGGCGGCGCGGCGGCGAAACCGGCGTCAAGTGGCTCCAGGCATGGCGCGGCGAGAAGTTCTGGGAGGCTTACCGCGCGGGCGCCTGGCCCCGCGACCTGATGGAAGCCGCGCTCTCCCGCAGCCACACCCTGGTTCCCGCGCGCGAGGGCTTCAACCACATCTTCCCCACCGAAGCCGACATGCGCCGCCTGGTGAAGAACCCTGTGGCCTACCGCTACGAGCACAACGACGGGTTGCTGTGCACCATGCTGCTGCTCCCTGGCCTGCTGCGCGACTTCAACTTCGCCGCACGCATCGACGGCCGCGCCGAGCCCTTTTCCACCCAGATGTACCTGCCCATGCCGGACGGCCGCACCACCCTGGCGAACTTTTTCAGCCCCCTGGTCTACCACGCCGAGCAGATGTTCCTCACCGGCAAGCCCTCCTACCCCGTCGAGCGCACCCTGCTCACCACCGGGCTGACGGCCGCCGGCGTCGAGAGCCTGTTCCGCAACCAGGAACATTTGGATACGCCCCACCTCGCGGGGATCCGCTACCGGCCGACCCGCGAATCGACCTTCTGGAGGAGTTGACCGTGCCCAAGCGCATCGCCGTTATCACCACCGTCTACCGCTATCTCTCCCACGCCCAGCACATGGCCGACCGCTTCCTGGTGGGCTACCCGCACAAGGGCCGCTGGCACAAGCCCGAGGTCCAGATCGTCTCTCTGTGGGTAGACCAGAAGCCCGAGGGCGACCTCAGCCGCGCCCGCGCCGAGGAGTTCGGCTTCCAGGTCTACCCCACTATTGCCGAAGCCCTGCGCTGCGGAGGCTCGAAGCTCGCCGTCGACGGCGTCCTCCTCATTGGCGAGCACGGCAAGTACCCGCGCAACGAAAAGGGCCAGGTGCTCTACCCGCGCCACGAGTTCTTCCGGCAGATTGTCGAGGTCTTCGAGCAGGACGGCCGTGCCGTGCCGGTCTACAACGACAAGCATCTCTCCTGGAGTTTCGAAAAGGCGCTTTGGATGGTAGAAGCTTCGCGCCGGCTGCGCTTCCCGCTACTGGCGGGTTCTTCGCTGCCGGTCACCTGGCGGCTGCCGGACCTCGAGCTGCCGCTGGGCTGCCAGATCGAAGAAGCCCTCATGGTGGGGGTAGGGGGCTCGGACGCCATGGACTACCACGCACTCGAGGCCATGCAGTGCATGGTCGAGCGCCGCAGGGGCGGCGAAACCGGCGTCGCGGCCGTGCAACTGCTTGACGGCGACGCGGTCTGGAAGACCGGCGAAGAGGGACGCTGGTCGAAGCGCCTGCTCACCGCCGCGCTCTCCCGCAGCGACACCCCCATGGGCTTCAGCCATCAGGACAGCCGCCCGCAGGACCTCGTGGCGAGCGGTGAACTGCGCCGCTTGGTGAAGCGCCCCGCGGCCTACTTCATCGAATACAAGGACGGGTTGCGCGCCACCCTCCTGATGCTCTCCGGTGCGGTGCGCGATTTCAACTTCGCCGCGCGGGTGAAGGGGATGGGAGTGGTCTCCAACCAGTTCCTCCTCACCCCGGAGCCGAACGTGACTTATTCGGCCTGCCTGATGGCGCAGGTGGAGGAGATGTTCGTCACGGGCCGCGCGCCTTACCCGGCCGAACGCACCCTGCTGGTGAGCGGAGTGCTCGAAAGCTGCCTCACTTCCCGGCTCGAGGATCACCGGCGGATCGAAACGCCGCAGCTCGACGTGCGCTACCAGGCGCCGCGCGTTTCCCGCCACGCCCGCGAGTAGCGGGCAGCCGCATCCTCGAGCGGCGTGCGGGCGTGTCGGGCAGCCCCATGCGTCAGGCTGGTGAGCCGCAAGCCCAGCCTTTCTGTGGAACAATATTCCTTGACCCTTATGCGCCTACGCGTACTCGGAATCGTGCTCGCCGGGGGGAAGGGGACCCGGCTCTATCCGCTGACCAAGGAACGCGCGAAACCCGCCGTGCCGTTCGGCGGCAAATACCGCATCATCGACTTTGTCCTCAGCAACTTCATCAACTCCGGCATCTACTCCGTCTACGTGCTGACCCAGTTCAAGAGTCAGTCGCTGCTGCAGCACCTCAGCGAAGCCTGGCAGTTCGGCCCGCTGCTGAAAAACCAGTTCGTCATTCCCGTCCCCGCCCAGATGCGCTCGGTCGGCGAAACCTGGTACCAGGGCACCGCCGACGCCATCTATCAGAACATCAACCTGGTGGAGCAGGCCGACCCGCACGTGGTGGCTATCTTCGGCGGCGATCACATCTACCGGATGAACATCGCCAGCATGATCGAGTACCACCAGCTTCGCGGCGCCGAGGTCACCGTCGCCGCCATCCCTGTCGAGAGGCGCTACGCCCGCGATTTCGGTGTCATCGAAACCAGCCCCGACGGCCGCATCATCGCCTTCCACGAGAAGAAGGCCGACGCCCCCACCATCCCCGGCGACCCCGACCGCGTCTACGCCTCCATGGGCAACTACGTCTTCACCACCCGCACGCTGCTGCGCGAGTTGCACCGCGACGCCACCGACGAGCGCAGCTCCCACGACTTCGGCCGCGACATCCTCCCCCACCTGGTGGGCCGCTCCGAGCTTTACGCCTACGACTTCCAGACCAACGTCATCCCCGGCGAGCCCGCCAACTACCAGCCCTACTGGCGCGACGTCGGCACCATCGACGCCTTTTACGAAGCCAACATGGACCTGCGCTCCGTGCACCCCGCGCTGAATCTGTACAACCGCGAGTGGCCGCTGCGCTCCTCCAGCTATCCCGATCCGCCCGCCAAGTTTACCTTCGACGAGGAGAACCGCCGCGGCCAGGCCATCGACTCCATCGTTTCCGGCGGCTGCATCCTCTCCGGCGGCGTGGTTCGCAAGTCCGTGCTCTTCCGCGGGGTGCGAGTGCACGCCGGCGCCCTGGTGGAAGACTCCGTCATCCTGGACAACTGCGACATCGGCCGCCATGCGCGCATCCGCCGTGCCGTGCTCGACAAGAACGTCACGGTTCCGCAGGGCGCCATGATCGGCTACGACCTCGAACAGGACCGCAAGCTCTACCACGTCACCGAAAGCGGCATCGTAGTGGTGGAGGGCCAGCGGTCCAACGTGCCCATCTCCTCGGTGGCGGTATAAGTACTCAAGCTGTCAGCTTCCGCGGCGGCGGAAACGCCTTGGGCCACCCCATGCTCAGTGCCAGCGCGGCGGCGATCACCACGACGCAGCCGATCACGTTGTACCAGAGGAAAGAGATGCCGGTGAAACGGAAAGCCGCGAAGATGGCCGCCTCGCCCGCCAGCATGCCCGCGAACGCCGCGTTGCCTCCCACGCGCTTGAAGAAGAACGCCAGCACGAAGACGCCCAGCAGCGAGCCGTAGAACAGCGAACCCACCACGTTCACCGCCACGATCAGGGATCCCAGGGTCTTGCCCCAGCCCGCGAAGGCCACCGCGTACGCGCCCCAGAAGGCCGTCGCCAGCCGCGACACCATCAGGTAATGGCGATCGGTGGCCTCTTTGCGCACGTGCCGCTTGTAGATGTCCACCACCGAGACCGTAGCCAGGGAGTTGATCTCGCCCGAAATCGACGACATGGCGGCGGCGAAGATCACCGCGATCACCAGCCCCACGATGCCGGCCGGCATGTAGCGCGTTACGAACGAGAGGAAGATGTAGTTGGTGTCGTGGAAGCCCTGTTCGCCCCCGGTCTCCTCCACCAGTTGCATGCCCCGGCGGCGCGCCTCGTCCAGGTCCCGCTGCGCCTCGCGATAGCGGCCGGCGGCACCCTGATAACCCGCATCGTCGCCGCTCCGCCGCGTCTGGACCAGTTCCAGCGCCGCCTGCCGCCGGGCTTCGAACGCCGCCTGGTACTCGGTTGCGATCGGCTCGTATCGCGCCCTGTGCTCCGGCGCCTGAATGCGCTGCAACTCCACCTGCTGGAACAGCAGCGGCGGCTGCGTGAACAGGTAGAAGACGAACACCATGGCCCCGATGAACAGGATGAAAAACTGCATCGGCACCTTGGCCGCCGCGTTGAACAGCAGTCCCAGCTTGCTCTGCCCGATGGAGCGGCCCGTGAGATAGCGCTGCACCTGCGACTGGTCCGTGCCGAAATACGCCAGCGCCAGAAACGCCCCGCCGATCAGCCCGCTCCAGACGTTGTAGTTCCCCAGGTCGAAGCTCGTGTCCACGGCGTTGAGCCGTCCCGCCGCTCCCGCCAGGTAGAGCGCGTCCACCACCCCCACGTCGCCCGGCAGCAGCGCCAGCACCGTTACCAGCGAGACCACCAGGCCGAAGAAGATGATCAGCATCTGCTGCACGTCGGTCCAGGTGACGGCCTTGATGCCGCCCAACACCGTGTAGACGATCACGGTGCACCCCATGATCACGGTAGTGACGCTGTCCCGCCACCCCAGAATCACCGAGAGCACGATCGCCGGCGCGTAGATCGTCAGCCCCACCGAGAGGCCGCGCTGCAACAGAAAGATCACCGACGCCAGCGCCCGGGTCTTCGGGTCGAAGCGGGTCTCCAGGTATTCGTAAGCCGTGTAAACTTTCGCCCGGTGGAAGATGGGGACCGCGGTGGCCGAAAGGATCACCATGGCCAGCGGCAGCCCGAAGTAGAACTGCACGAAGCGCATCCCATCCACGTAGGACTGCCCGGTGGTGGAGATGAAGGTGATGGCGCTGGCCTGCGTGGCCATGATGGAGAGCGCCATGGCGTACCACGGCATGGTCTTGCCGGCCAGCAGATAGCTCTCCATGGTGTTGCTGCCGCGGCTGCGCCAGATGCCGTACGCCACGATGACGACGAGGGAGGCGGCCAGAACCGCCCAGTCCAGTGGTCTCATGAGAAATGTCGCGTAAACCAGTAGAAGAGGGCGATAAGGAGTGCCAGGTAGACGAGCACCGCGGCATACAGCCGTTTCCACGTCTTCAGAAACGGCGGCGGCTCGTCCCGCGGTCCGCGCTGCTCAGCATCCATAGCGCGAGTGTAGCACGCGCGTCTCAGGGCTTCGACGGCCCCAGAAACCGGCGCAGGAAATCCAGCGTTTCAACCGCGTCGATGCGGTGGGTGCCGTTGAACCAGGCGATGCGCGTTCGCTCCCCCATGCCCGCTTCCTCGTACCAGCGCCGCACCTTGGCGTACTCGTAGGCCACCCACTCGTCCACTCCCACGCCGTCGCGATGGCCGCGCTCCACCATGAACGGCCGCGGCGCCATCAGCAGCGCCAGTTCCGCGTGATTGGCCACGTGCGCCAGGTTCCACTCGGGGATCTCCCACTCCTGGGTAAACATGTAGCTGTAGGGCGCCTCCGTGGTGGTCACCTTCCGCACCCACTCGTTGAAATCGCCGGAGCAGATGGAGAGCGCGTAGCCCTCAAGCAGCGGCGGCGCCCGCAGGGCGGTCTTCCCGCCATAGGAGAGGCCGTAGAAGCCTACGCGCGCCGGGTCCACGAAATCCAGCGTCCCCAGCCACTCCAGCAGCCGGCCGTGCTGCGCCACGATGAAGCTGAACAGCGACAGCCCCAGCGGGTTGGCCCGCCGCTGGATATGGCGGAAGGGGCTCACGTACGGGTTCTGCGCGCTGAATACCACGTAGCCCATCTCCGCCAGCCGCGAACCCAGGTTGCGGTAGTAGTGATAGCTGGTGTTGCGGCCGTCGGGGCCGCGCTCGGTCTCCGGCTGGCCGAACAGATCCAGCGCGCGGCCCTTCAGCCCGTGTTGCACCACCACCACCGGCCGCCGCTCGCCCCGCCGGATGCCCTTGGGCACCAAGAGCACCCCATAGGCGAAGACATCGGGCGCCACGTCGAGCACGGTCTCGTAGCCGTCCCACGCCGCGCTGCGATAGCTCAACCGCGTGCGCGGGTTCGGCGGGACGCCGCCCGCCGGCAGCCGCCCGATTACTTCCTCCCACACGCGCCTGCGTACGCCTTCGGCGCCCTCGCGCTTCCACAACGCCTCGCGCACGGATTCGGAGCGCTCCACCAGCATGCGCACGTGCGCGATGAGTTCGGAAAGCTGCCGCTTCATGCGCGCCTCACGATCGGTCTCGCCCACCCACCGCGGCGCGCCCGCCTCACCCCGCGCGAGGCCCAGGGCGGCGAAAAACGTTTCCTCATCCCGCGCCAGCGTGCGCGGCGCCACCAGCGCGGCGATATCGGCGTCGCTGAAATCGCGCTGGAGCGCCCACACGTTGCGGTCGATGGGTTGTGCCCAGAGGTCCGCGTGCCCGTTGTATCCCACCACTCCGGCCGCATGGATGCGGTCGTCGAGCGCCGCGGCGTAGAGCGCCGCCGCGCCGCCGTCGCCCTCTCCCCACACCCCAACCCGCGCGGCCGGCTGCTGCTCGACGAACCAGTCCACCGCCGCCAGCGCCTTCTGTGCCTCGTAGCCCAGGATGTGGCGCCCCACCATGAAGGCCATCCGGTAGATGAACTCCCGGTGCGGCTGTTTCGTCATGCGGCCGATGCGCGGGTTGCCCGCGTACGTGCTCTGGCGGTCGATCAGGACCGGCGAGAGCACCTGGCAACCGGCCGCCGCCAGCCGCGCCGCCATCGGCGAGTCCTCCGGCGCCGTGCCGGCAACCGGCAGCACTACTACGCGCGCCGAGGGTTTTCCATTGGGCTGCCAGAGCAGGCCCTCGGCCGTTACGCCTTCGAGGACCGGCCAGCGCACCGCGTAGACCGTGTAGCCCGGCCCTTCACCAACCCGCGCGGGCCTGGCCAGCGTGGCTGCCAGTTCCGGCGAAGTGAACGGCACGCGCTCATCCACCGCCCCGATGATCTCGCGCAGGCGCGCGCGCCCGCCGCCCCGCTTCGCCGGCGCCTGCGCCGCCGCGCGCGCCAGCCAGGCTTCCATCCCGTTCACCATCAGGCGCGCCGGGTCGCCCGCCATCTCCAGCGGGCGCGTGCCGGGCAGGGGAACCACCGCCGCCAGCAAAAAGAGCGCTGCCACCATACCGCGCATTGTACTCCCGCCGAAGCGGTACCTCGCCGGTGTTGAGAGGGTAAACTGGGGAGTTCGAATGAGTGCGGCGCGGCTGCGCTCGAAAGGAACTTTCTATGACCATCGAACTCGCCGCCGTGGACTGGATCGTTCTGGCGGGCTACCTCGTCATCATCACGATCATCGGACTCCTGGTCGGACTTCGGGTGAAGGACACCGGCCACTACTTCCTGGGCAGCCGGAAGTTTGGCAAGCTGATCATGATCGGGCAGAGCTTCAGCACCGGCACCCACGCCGAAATGCCGGTCTCCCTGGCCGGCGCCATCTACACCGTGGGGCTGTCCGGCATCTGGTACCAGTGGAAGAACATGTTCGCCACCCCCTTCTACTGGCTGATTGCTCCGCTGTTCCGGCGCATCCGCCGCACCACGGTGGCGGAACTCATCGAGGACCGCTACGGCTCCTGGATGGGCGCCTTCTACACCCTCTTCGCCCTGGCCTTCTTCACCATCGGGATGGCGAGCATGCTGAAGGGCGCCGGCAAGGTCATCAGCCAGGCCACCGGCGGGCACATGCCGGTCAACGAAATCGTGGTCGTGATGACCCTGGTTTTCGTGCTCTACAGTTTCGTGGGGGGCATCGTGGCCACCGCCTGGACCGATATCCTCCAGGGCTTCCTCATCATCGTCCTCTCGTTCCTGCTCATTCCCCTCGGCTGGAACCGCGTGGGCGGCATGGAGGGCATCCGGCAGTTGTTGCCCGAATACCAGCTCTCCCTGGCCACTCCCGAAGGCGTGGGCCTCTGGTTCATCCTGATGCTCACTATCAACGGCCTGGTCGGCATTGTGGCGCAGCCGCACATGATGGCCGCGGTGGGAACCGGCAAGGACGAGTACACCTGCCGCGTGGGTTTCCTGTACGGGAACTTCGTCAAGCGCTTCTGCACGATCGGCTGGGCGCTCGTTGGGTTGCTCGTGACCGCGCTGGTGGTGGGGAACGTCTTCGGCGTGGCCGCGCTCGACGACCCCGAGGATGCCTTCGGCTTCGGCTGCCGCCACCTCCTGTTTCCCGGCGGCCTGGGCCTGCTGATCGCCTGCGTGCTGGCCGCCAACATGGCCGGCTGTTCGGCTTTCATGGTGGACAGCGGCGCGCTGTTCACCCGTAACTTTTACAAGAAGTACCTGGCGCCCTCGCATCCCGACCGGCACTACCTGCTGGTGGGACGTTTCAGCGGCCTGCTCATCACCCTGATCGCGGTGGTCTACGCGGTCTTCTTCATCGACCGCGTGCTCTACTCCTTCCTGCTGACCGAAACGCTGGCCACTTTTGTGGGCATCAGTGTGATGGGCGGGGTCTTCTGGAGGCGCGCCAACCGCTGGGGCGCCATCGCCAGTATCGTCGTAGCGATGGGAACCAACTTCGCCACCTACATCCTGCGCAACGAGCGCTTCGACCACTGGGATCCCACGGTATTCTTTTCCGCGATGGTGGCCGGGGTTGCGGCACTGGTAGTGGTGAGCCTGCTCACCCCGCCCGAACCCCGCACCGCGCAGGAGTCCTTCTTCGACCGCCTGCAATGTCCCAGCGACGGCGGCGAGGAGTGGAAGAAGCCCGATCCGCGCGAGGTGGCTCTCCAGGGACGCCAGCTCATCCTGGTAAACCTGTTCCATCTGCGCCGCGCCGCCGCCGGCGTGCCGTTCCTCCGAGCCTATCGTACGGACCTGAAGGGCTTCGCCATCGGTTGGCTGATCGCCTTCGGCATGGTGGCGCTCATCTGGCTGCTGGTGCGGCTATGACCCGGCGCGATTTTCTTGCCGCCTCCGCCGCCGCGGCGGCGGCCTTCGGGGGCCCGCGGAAGACCAACGTCCTCTTCATCGCGGTGGACGATCTGCGGCCCCAACTGGGCTGCTACGGCCACCCGCAGATCCGCTCGCCCCACATCGACCGGCTGGCCTCGCGCGGCCTGCGCTTTGACCGCGCTTACTGCCAACAGGCCGTTTGCGCCCCCACGCGCGCCAGCCTCTTGACCGGCACGCGGCCCGACACCACGCGCGTCTACGACCTCCAGACGCCGCTGAACACCGTGCGCCCGGACCTGGTCAGTATCCCGCGTCACTTCAAGAACCACGGCTACGAGACCATTTCGCTGGGCAAGATCTATCACCACCCCAACGAGGATCCTGAAGCCTGGAGCGCGCCGCCCTGGCAGCCGCGGGGAGCATGGGCAGGTCGCGGATACCTCGACCCGCTGTCCCAAATCATCGTGCGCCAGAGCGACGCCGCCATGCGCGCCGCCTACGAAGCCCGCCTGGCGGAGGGGAAGAGGCCGCCCGCACCGCTCTACGGCCGTGGTCCCGCGTACGAAGCGCCCGACGTGGCCGACAACGCCTATCCGGACGGCATGACATGCGACCGCGCCATCGCCGAACTACAGCGGTTGCGCACCCGGCCGTTTTTCCTCGCGGTGGGCTTCATGAAGCCGCACCTGCCGTTCAACGCGCCCAGAAAACACTGGGACCTCTACTCCCCCGCGGACATCGAACTGCCGTCGCGCAACGACTGGCCCGAGAACATGCCCAAGCTGGCGGGCTCGGCATGGGGTGAGCTGCGCAATTACGCCGGTATCCCGGGCGCCGGCCCGGTAGACCCCGCCACCATGCGGGTATTGATTCACGGATACTACGCCTGCGTCAGCTACATGGACGCCCAGGTGGGCCGCCTGCTCGCGGAGTTGGACCGCCTGGGGCTGCGGGACAGCACCGCCATCGTTCTCTGGGGCGACCACGGCTGGAAGCTGGGCGACTACGGCGCCTGGTGCAAGCACACCAACCTCGAACTCGATACGCACGTGCCCCTGCTCTTCTCGCTGCCGGGCCAGCGGAACGCCGGCGCCGCAACCTCCGCGCTGGTGGAGTACGTCGATATCTACCCCACCCTGGCCGAAGCGTGCGGTCTCGGAGTTCCCCGCCAGTGCGAGGGCGCGAGTTTGCTGCCGCTCCTCGACGACCCGCGCCGCAAGTGGAAGGCGGCGGCTTTCAGCCAGTACCCCCGCGGGCGCGGCATCATGGGCTACAGCCTGCGTACCGCGCGCTGGCGCTATACCGAGTGGATCTCCCGGCCGGCCGGCGAAATCGTCGCGCGTGAACTCTACGACCACGCCGCCGGTCCCACCGCCACAGCCAACCTGGCCGATTTGCCGCAGCACACATCGACGGTGCGCGAACTCTCCGCAATGCTCGACAGGGGCCGCGGCTGGCGCAAGGTGCGGGAGGCGCTATAGCGTGGGGTGGCCTTCAGGCCTCTACTTCGCCATCGCGTCCCGCGTTGCCCGGAGAGTGCCGGCCAGGGACTCGCGCGGAAGATTGCGGATGATCGGCTCGATCAGCCAGCCCAGGCCTCTCGGCACCGCCCGGGTGAGCGAGATGGCGCGGCACTCGAGATACACGCCGCCGTCCTGCTCCACGAAGCGCCAGTAGGAATACAGCCGCCATAGGAAGCCATGGTCGCGGCCGGGCGGCAGTTCGCGCTCATCGGCCTTGCCGGCGTTCTCCACCTCCGCGATGCGCGTGCTGTAGGAGCGGCTGGCCGCGTGCCGCGTGTCCACGCGCGTGTAGCGAACTTCGTGCTCGGTGTTCAGCACCACTGTGAGCACCTTTTTCTTGAGCAGCCGCAGGTAGACCCGGTAGTTCCCGTCGTCGCGGCGAAGCAGCTTGGAATCGATCACTTCCGGGTAGATGGTCTCGTGCCGGTCGTAGTCCTGCACCAGCGCCAGGGTCTTGTCCAGGGTGGCCCCGGGGATGAACGCGGCTCCCACCCAATCGTGCACCAGGCCGTCCGGGATGGAGGTTTCGGCGCGCTTCCCCCACGGCTGGCTGAGCACCTGGCCCGCGCGCAGTTGCCCGGCGCGCGCCGGGTCGCGGTCCACCCACAAGAACCCTCCGCTGGGTTTCATGCCGGCTTCGGCCGCCCGGATGTAACTGTCGAAAGCCTGCACGGTGGCCGGCTGCAGCTCCGCGGTGGCCGCCGGCCCCTGGGCCAAAACCAGTCCCGCGAACAAACAGCCGATGGTGGCTCCCGGCGTCAGCATGCTTCTCAAGCGGAGGTTCTCCTCCCTCTAGTATGGCCGCTTTTCGCGACCGCCGCGCCGGGAACTTCGCCTCCCGCCATGGGTTCTAACCCGGCAGATGATTCAGGAT
>JAWLGN010000146.1:0-13174 GCA_041685075.1 Bryobacteraceae bacterium | reverse complement strand
TTGGCGGACCAGCGTCCCAGCCGCCAGTCGGCGCGGCGCCGCGGGACCGGCATGCGCTCCAGGACGGCGATCTCGTCGGCGCACAACCAGCCGTCGCCCTCGGGTACGTCGCACTCCGCCTGTTCCAGCCAGTAGAGCTCCATGGCGCGCCCCCGCGGCTATCGGGCCGGCACGGTTGCCGCGGCGGTCTCGGGTGCCTCCACGGCCTGGCCGTGCTCGCACAGGGATCTCGCGACGCCGCGCTCTACCGCGTCGATCAGGTACGGGCGAATCGTCGCGGCGGGAATGATCCGGTGGAGCGCACCCACCTCCAGCGCCCTGTGCACGCTGTGGACACGGTCGAATTCCTCGGCCATCTCGCCCAGCTTCTCCGACCGCACCACCTTGAACAGCTCGTCCCACTCGGCGCGCAGCCGGCTCTTCTCCAGGCCGTCGGCCTTGGCGATGGCCTCCTGGAGCGCGCGCAGGCGGGGGTCCTTCCGCGCATTCGCTTCCACCTCACCGGCGAAGACCACGGCCGCCGCCGGTGCGCCGCCGATGACCGAAGCGAAGGTCCCCTCCAGCGCCGCCACTTCGAGCTGATCGTTCAGCGCCCGCGAGAAGACCACGTAGGCGCCGCCGTGGTATCGCGAAACCACGCAGAAGACCATCGGCCCCCGGAAGTTCACCACCGCCCTGCCGATTTCGGCGCCGTACTCGAGTTGCAGCTTCCGCAGCGATTCGGGTGAGCCGTCGAATCCCGAAAGATTCGCCAGCATCACCACAGGACGGTTATTACTGGCTGCATTGATGGCGCGCGCCACCTTTTTCGACGAGAGCGGGAAGAGGGTTCCGGCGCACCATTGGTCCGGACCGTCGGCGGGCACGAAGCCCAGCCTGGGCACCGGGCGGGATTCGATGCCGATCAGGCAGACGGGAATTCCGCCCAGGTGAGCGTCCCAGACCACCGCGGTTTCGGCGCCGCGCATGCCGGCCCAGCGCTCCAAGGGGCTGTGGTCCTGGTCGATCACGGACATCATCAGCTTGCGGATGTCGAAGGACTTTTTCCGCCCGGGGTTGGTCTCGTCCGAGAAGATGTCCCCCACGCGGGAGAAGCCCTCGTCGCCGTCCGAATGCGGGTAGCTGCGCACATCGCGGTCGATGGGGTCGCTGGTAGAGGTGCGGCGCGGGAAGCGCTCCCCCGGAACGACATAGGTGTGCTCGTAATGGCGCAGCAGGATATGGCACGCCGTATCGATATCGCGCGCGAAGTACTGCGCCTGGCCGTTGGGGCCCATGATGCGGTCGTAGCCGCCGATGCCTTCGTTGTCTTCGGCCGAAACGCCGCCGGAATAGTCCAGCGCGCGCTTGCCTGTGAGCACCATGGCGGCTTTCGGAGTCATCACCAGGATGCCCCGTGTGTGCATCAGCATGGTGGCTTCGGCATTCCAGTACGGCTGCGCCCCGACGTTGATCCCGTTGACGATGACGTTGACTTCCCCGCCCGCCTGCGTGAAGAGCACCAGCCCGCGCAGGACGCGGGCGATCCAGTCCATGTTCTCCACCCCGCTGTCCATCGAGATCTTGGCGCCCGCCGAAATGGCGAACCACTCGACCGGCACCCCCATGGAGGCAGCCATCTCGATCGCTCCCAGCATGCGCCGGCACTCGGGCTCGGCGAGCGCGCCTAGGTTCCGGCTGGGGTCCCCCAGGATCATCACGCGGGTCATGCCTTCAGGATATTTCGGGGTGTAATTCCGAATCACTCCGACAATGACGTTGGCCGTGTTCTGGCCGTAGGGACGGTCCACGGGAACCAGGCGTCCTGAAGCGTCCAGGTCGTACTCCACGAAATCCCCCGGCGGGAAGTCGGCGCGCGTTTCATCGGCGGCCGGCGTACGGGGCGTGAGCATCCGGACGATTTCGTATGGATACATCAGCCCCCGCTGGCGCATGCGGACCACCTTCTGTTCGTACTCGGTGAGCGGCTTGATGGGCAGCAGCTTACCGGCTGGGCGGAAGGTTATCAACAGGCGCGAATTCGCGGGGCTCGAGATGCGCACCAGCATGTCGCGCAGTTCGCCGGTAGCCGGGTTGGGGATGCGCGCGCGCACGACAACCTGCTCCAGCCCGAGATCCGCGGCCACCGGCACGAGCCTGCGGACGATGCAATCGAATTCGTCCGTTTTCAATTCTAGCGGCGGCCAAACGTAAAGAAGGATGCGGTTCCAGTAGAGGCGCTTTGCAAGCGGCCGCCTTCGCCGGAAAAGGCGGATACCCGCGGCGGCTTCGGTGAACATGCGCTCCAGGTGAGGCAGTTGCACGATGCGGCCGTTCTCGTCCCGCACGGGCGTCAGGTCGCGCACTTCGGCGCAGGCGATCAACCGCTCGTCGTTCGGGTTTTCGTGGGCTACAGCGTGCCAGAGATAGATCTCGTCGCTCGAGGGCAGCCGCTCGATGTTGAAGTTCGCCAGACGCCGAAGATGCAGGCGCTTGGCCAACATCGGGTGCAGACCGCGATAGGATTTCTCCTCTTCGAAGCGCTCCTCCCGCTGGCGGTAGGTGAAGTGCTGTACGGCTGTGATACTCTGCCCGCAGCCGGGACCGGCCACCGTGAGGACGATCCGGCGGATGGGGCGCGGGAAACCGGCCTCGGCGAGCGCACTGCGGATCTCCTCGTCCGTGCGGTCGGGATCTCCCAGGCACTCGGAACTCCAGACCAGGAAGTCGAGCACCACGTCATCATCCGCGGGCACCTCGGCCAGCAGAGGACCGAGCGCCCGCGCCGCGCAGGCGAGTTCGCCGCGCACCGCATGGGTTGCGATCACGTGAATGCGCTTACCCTCATAATCGTACTCGGCGGTCGCGCAACAGTACCCGCCGGCTTCCACAGAGCGGAAATCGATGAGGGTTCGGATGCGGTAGTAGCGCGCCGTCAGCACCTCTAAGATGAGGCGGCGGAGGGCGGCGTCGCCCTCGGCAAAGCGCGGAAGCAGGAAGCTCTCCAGGGGCTGCGGGCACTCGACGAGCGCGCGCATTCTCTCACGGCCTCCGGCCGCCGCGGAATCGGCCGCGAGCGCGGCCAGGTGCGCCTCCGCCTCCGCATAGATGCGTGCCCGCGCGGCGTGGAACAGCGGCCGGTCGAAGTACCGGTAACGCACTTCCCGCGCGAGATCGCTGAGCGCGGGAAACATCCCGCGAGTCACCGAAACCATGCGGTCGAGCAGGTTTCGGAACGGCTCGGCGGCGTGGGATGGCAGCGCGTCGGCGCGCTCGAGGTGCCGCTCGAGCAGCGCCATGACAGTGGGCACCTGCCGTTCCATGCGCTCGTGCGATTTGTAGATCCAGAACAGGCTCTCCTCGAGTTCGGGGGAGCGCTCGAGCGTGGTGACGCCGTAGTGCGTCAGGGCGCGCCGCAGCGCCTCGAGGAAAGTGGCCGGCAGGCCTTCCCCCTGGGTCTCTAACATACGGAGGTAGGTGAACAGGTAGGCCTCCGCGGTCGGCCCCTCACCCGATATCGAGCCGTTCTGCTTCGGCCGGCGGCCGAACAGAGAGCAGACATCCACGAAGATGTTGAAGATCTCCTCTTCGCGCCTCCGGATCTCCGCGATGTTGGTGCGGCCGGCACAGTCGCGCTCCCATACGGCGGTAATCTGCGGGATCTGGGCGGGATCCACATCGAATCCGAGCATCAACTGGCGCAACTCCCCAAGTACCTGGAGACAGTCCGCTTCGGCCGCTTCGCCGGGCTGGGGCTGGCCGGGCTCCGGTTGAAAGGCCACCCGCGCGCCTCCGGGTTCGGATTCCATTTCGACGGCGGGCTCAATCTGCACCAGCGGCGCTCCCGCGGCCACCTGCACATAGGGGATGGTCATCACGTGCCGGATCCTGCCCGAAACCGGCGCCACCACCTGCATCTCCATCTTCATTGCTTCCAGCACCGCCACCGGCGCGCCGGCCTGCACCGTATCTCCGGGCTCGACAAGAAGCGAAGTCACCACCGCGGGCGCGGGCGAGCGCACGATGCCGCCGTCGTCGCGATCCACCCGGTGCGCCACGCCTTCCACGTCGATACGGAAGGACAGCCCTTCGACGACCGAAACCACGTGGTAGCGGCGGCCGAAAACCGTAAGCCAGTACTGGAATTCGCCGAGGCGTTCGACCGCGGCTTCGACCCGCGCGCCGTCCACCTCGATGCGGTAGCGCTTGGGGCCGAGCCGGCAAACCCTGAGGGAGTAGGACTGCCCGCGGCAGCGCAGCTCCACCGTGCGCCCGAGACCGCCGCGCAACTGCGGGCGTCCGCGCACCGCCGAAGCATAGAACTGCTGCTGTTCGATATGCAGTTCGGCCGTGTACGCCTCGATGGCCGCATGCACCAGGGCAACTTCGGCATGCCGGCTGGTGAGGTGACCGCCGGTAGCCGCAAGCCGGTCGAGCCAGCCGATATCGACTTCCCCGCGCTGCACTTCGGGCCGGCCCAGCAACTCGATGAGCAGCGTCTTGTTGGTGGCGCCGCCCTTGATCAGTATCATGCTCTCGCGCAGCACGCGCTGGAGGCGGGCGAGCGCCTCGCCGCGGTTGCGGCCGCGGGCGATGATTTTGGCAATCATCGAGTCGAACTCCGCCGGCACCGCGTCGCCCTCGGCCACGCCGGTGTCGATGCGCACTCCGGGGCCGGCCGCGATGCGGAACCGCTCGATGACGCCGGGCGCGGGAGCGAAGCGGTTGTCCGGGTCTTCGGCGTACAGCCGCACTTCCACCGCGTGTCCCGCCGCTTTGGGCGGGGGCCCTTCCAGGCGGCCTCCGCGCGCGACGTGGATCTGCAGCTTCACCAGGTCGAGCCCGGTGGTGCACTCCGTAACCGGATGCTCCACCTGCAGCCGGGTGTTCATCTCCAGGAAGGAGAAGCTGCGGCTTTCCGGCTGGTAGAGGAACTCCACCGTGCCCGCGTTCGAGTAACCGGCGGCGCGGCTCAACCGCACGGCCGCCTGCCGCAGTTCTTCGTCCTGCTCGGGAGAGAGCGCCGGCGAAGGCGCTTCCTCGATGATCTTCTGATGGCGGCGCTGGATGGTGCAGTCGCGTACGCCGGCCGCCCACGTGGTACCGTACCGGTCGGCAATGATCTGCACTTCCACGTGACGCGCGCCCTCCACCAGTTTCTCCATGTAGACGGTAGGGTCGCCGAACGCCTTGGCGGCTTCGGCGCGTGCGCCTTCGAAAGCGGCGGCGAGCTGCGCGGGCGTGTCCACGCGGCGTATGCCGTGTCCTCCGCCGCCCGCCGTGGCCTTGATCAGCAGCGGATAGCCCAGGCGCTCCGCGTGGGACCGGGCATCGGCGAGTGTCTCGACCGGCCCGTTGCTCCACGGCGCCACCGGTATGCGCGCCTGCTCGGCCAGCAGCTTCGAGCTGATTTTGTCGCCCAGCAGCCGCATCACGTCGCCGTCCGGCCCTATGTAGGCGATGCCGAGGTCGCGGCAGAGGTCGGCGAAGCCGGCGTGCTCCGCGACGAACCCCCAGCCCACCCAGGCGGCTTCAGCCCGAGCCTGCGAAAGGGCCTGTTCGAGGCGGCCGTAATCGACGTAGCTGCTCTTGAGTTTTCCCGTGCGGGGGTCGGCGGTGTGCGCGGGACCGAGCGCCACCGATTCGTCGGCTTCGCGCACGAACATGGCGTGGCGGTCCGGGTCCGTGAAGAGGGCGATGGTGCGCAACGACTCGCCCCGCTCCTGGTTGAACTCCCGGACGGCGTGAATGAACCGCACCGCGGCCTCGCCACGGTTGACAATTGCGACCCGATTAAATTCGCGCAGCATGAGTCTCCCCCCTCGTGCGGCAGACGCGGCCCGCGCTTCCCGATGGTGCGCACCGGGAGACGCGGGCTGCGCGTGCACTCAGTTACGCCGTCGCGTGCAGCGACGGCCGCAAGTCGTTCGGTACCTCGGCAAAGGGTATCGTGCGATAGCCCGCCAGGCTGACGTAGCAGCGCCCATCCGCGTCCACCACCTCCGCGTCGAAGCAGTCCCGTTCCGGGTGAGGCGTGACGACGGCGTACAACGGCCCGCCCGCAATATCCAGCGTGCGGGAGACCCTCACGCTCTCGATATACCGCGGCAGGCCCATGCGGCCCTGCACGGCCATCTCCCACACACCGGCGGTCTGGAAGCAAAGCTCGATCAGCCGCGGCCCCATCCACAACGGCAACCCTTCGGGATGGTGGTTGGCCGGCAGTGGATCGTTCAACTCGCCGACCACGGGACCTCCGTTGATCCACACCCGCCGCAGCACCCTGTACGCCGGTCCGTGGAAGTATGCGCGGTAGATGGCTTCGGCATCGACGACCGAACCCGACCGCTCCCACGAAGCCGGGGCACGGACAAACCACTCCGGCTGCCTGGCCAGGCGCACCCGGCCGGCGAAGTGCGTGGTCACCTGGGGTTCCGGCAGGTTGGGGAGCGCCCGGCGCCCAAGCAGAAGGCATTCCGCCACGAGAGACTCGCCCTCGGATCGCAATTTGGCCTCGATCGAGAGGGTGCGAGGGTCGTCGTGGTAGAACTTGAAGGGCGCGAGGAACTCCACGGCTTCGATGGCATCGACGTGCCAGCCGGGCGCCATCAGCAAGGCCGCCTCGGCGAACGCCTCGATGCCCATCACGCCGGGGAGCACCGCCGTGCCGTCGATGCGATGATCGTTGAGAAACGGCTGGAGCTTGGGGTCGAGCGTCGTTTCGACCGCCAGCCGGCCGTCCAGACTGGCGCGCGCCGGCTTCCCGATCATCGGTCCGGGCGCCTCCGGGCCGGTTTGTTCCAGAGCCGAAGCATCGACGCCGCCCGTCTCGTCCCACTCTTCGAGCAGCACGCCGAGGCGCCCGGCGATAACGACCTCCCCGCGGGTGGCCCCCAGGGTCAGCTCGCGGCGGATGACCGGAATCCCCGCTTCGAGCGGCAGCATGTCGATGCCCGCCATCTCCATCATCTTCGGGATGGAGCCGCGCGAGGCCATGCCGATGCCGCCCCACGCGGTCCAGTCGATGGCGATACCTCGAGTAGCGGTCCGGGTGGTGCGGAAACTGGAAACGATCTTACATAAGAGGTCGTTCGCCGCGCTGTAGTCGGCCTGTCCCGCATTGCCGAAGCGGCCCGCGATGGAGCTGAACACCACCGCCGCGCCGAGCGGCATGTCGCCTAGAGCGTGTAGCAGGTTGAACCAGCCGTCGGCCTTGACGTCGAAGACCAGGTCGAACTCGCGCGGGGTCTTGTCCGGGAGGAAGTGGCTGCGCTCCATGCCGGCGGCGTGCAGCAGCACATCGATGCGGCCGCTGCGCTCGCGCACCTGGCGCAGCACCTCCGCCACCGCGGCGGCGTGGGTAAGGTCGACGGAGAAGTAATGCGCGGTTCCTCCCGAAGCACGGACGGCGCCGATCGCGCTCCACGCGGCATGGACGCGCTCCAGGGCGGCCAGCTCCTTTTCGATCAGCGCCGGAGTCGGCCGCTCGCCGCGAGCCTGCATGCGCAATGCCAGCTCGCGCTTGAGGCCATCCCGGTCGGTCGCGAAGCGCTGGAGGTCCGGATTGGCGGGATCGGGTTCGGGAGCCAGGTCGAGCAGGTAGAAGGTGCCGCCGGAAGCCGCCGCGAGGTCCGCCGTGATGGCGGAAACGATGCTGCCCGCCGCACCCGTAATCACGAACACGGTGTCCTTGCCCATGGGGAGGCCGGAGCCGCCGTCGGCCGCCGGTTGTTCCTCGAGCCCGATGGTCCAGCGCAGCCCCTTGCAATGCCCGATCTCGACGGCGCCGGGGTCGCCCAGAGTCTCTTCCACCAGGATCGCGGCAACCTCCGCCGGGGAAAGCTCGGGCTCGAAGTCCACCGCTTTGACGAGTGCGCCGGCGCGCTCGCGCTTGTAGGTCTTGGTGAAGCCCGCGACGGCGCCGCCGAGCGGAGAGACAGCGCCGGCCGCGTCGTAACCGTGCATGCCTCCGAGGCGCAGCCCGGAGACCAGGAACGGCTCCTGCTCATACAGCGCGCGCATGGTGGCATAGAGCGATTTCACGCGCACCCGCAGCGCTTCGCGCCAGCCGCTAAGATCCATGGCTTCGAGCGCGCCCTCCGCGTCCAGCGCGGGCAGCCAGTAAACGCCCTGCACCGGGCCGGCGGCCAGCCACTCCTTCAGTTGAGCTTCGGGATCGCCCGCCGGATCGAGCAGCAGCACCTGGGCGCCCACCGAAGAGAGGCGTTCCACCAGGGCGTCCGCGATTCCGCCCTGGTCCGGCGCGACGACCACGCGGCTGCCCGCCAGTTGCACGCCGGTGTGCTTGGAAAGCTCAAGCGGCGGGCGCACCACCGGAACCGGCACGCGACGGGGAACTTGCCCGGCGGCATCGAGCGGCGCCGGTGTCGGCGCGGGCGGCGCTTCTTCGGCGAGAATGGGCGCGACGCTCCCCCCTGCACGCTCGCGGGCGAACCGGATCACGTGCGCCAGGGTGGGAAAATCGCGCAGCTTGAGATTCGTGTCGCGCGGGATGTTGTAGGCCTCCCGGATGGCGGCGAACATCTCCGCCTGCTTGACCGTGTCGATGCCGAGATCGGCTTCGAGATCGAGATCCAGGTCCAGCATGTCCTTGGGGTAGCCGGTCTTCTCCGCCACGATGTCGAGAACCCGCTCTTGAATGGGATCGGCCGCGGGTGGCTGAGCGGCCGGCGCGGCATCGGGAAGCCTCTCGCGAACGAAGCGGACCACGTGCGAGAGCGTTGGGAAATCGCGCAGCTTCAGGCTGGCGTCGCGCGGAATCGAATAGGCCTCGCGAATGGCCGCGAAGACTTCCGCCTGCTTGACCGTGTCGATGCCGAGATCGGCCTCGAGGTCGAGATCCGGCGCCAGCATATCTTTCGGATAGCCGGTCTTCTCCGAGACGATTTCGAGCAGCTTGTCGAGTACGCCGTCGCCTTGGTCCGGCGGGGTGGCCGGCGCCGGAGCAGCATCGGCGGCCACGGGCGCGGGTGCCGGGGCGCCGGTGCGCCGCTCGTGCACGAACCGGATCACGTGCTCCAGGGTCGGAAAGTCGCGCAGCTTGAGGTTCGCGTCACGCGGAATGCCGTACGCTTCGCGGATGGCGGCGAAAACTTCGGCCTGTTTCACGGTGTCGATCCCGAGATCGGCCTCCAGGTCCAGATCGAGCGCGAGCATGTCCTTCGGATAGCCGGTCTTCTCCGCCACCACCTCGAGCACCTTGTCCTGCACGCCGTCCGCCGGGCGTGCAGCGGGTACGGCCGGGGGCGGCTCAGGCGCCGCGGCGTCGCCGATGCGCTCGTGCACGAACCGAACGACGTGCTCCAGGGTGGGGAAGTCGCGCAGCTTGAGGTTCGCCTCGCGAGGAATGCCGTACGCTTCACGAATGGCGGCGAAAACCTCGGCTTGCTTCACGGTATCGATCCCGAGATCGGCCTCGAGGTCCAGGTCCGGCGCGAGCATATCCGCCGGGTAGCCGGTCTTCTCCGCCACCACCGCCAGAACCCGCTCGCGGACCGGATCGGCCGCCGGGGCGGGCTTCGGCTGCTCGGCAGGCGAAGGCGCTGCCGCTTGGACCGCCGGCTTCACTTCCACCGGCCTCACTCTCTCGGCGGCTGGTTCTTCCGTGCGCGCGGGACGTGGCGCCGCCGCACGCCGGTCGCGCACCCGCAGGGTACGATGCACCACTTCGAGTTCCGGCGCCTCCACCTGCGTGCACTCCTTGAGCCAGCGACGCCAGACGTCGCGGTCGGCGATGCGGTAGGCGTAGCCCAGCGCATCCGGAGCGGGGCGGGCGCCGACGTTGCCCCGCACCCACCGGGTCAGCGACATACAGATCTGCGAGCCGAACCCGGCCCCCAGCCGCAGCGCGTACTCGACCGGATAGATCCCGCCGCGCGAGAGGTTCAGCTCGCCCAGTTCGGGGTCGGCTTCCTTGAAGTTGGCGACGGGCGGCACCCAGCCGGTCTCCAACGCCTTCACCGCCACGACGTCTTCAATGCCGGCGCCCATGGCGTGTCCCGTGAAGCCCTTGGTATTGGCGATCACCACGCGATCCGCCGATGCGCCGAAGACATGGCGCAGAGCATGGATCTCTGCCGCCGCGCTGCCTCCGCGCGCAGGGGTGTAGGTCTCGTGCGAGACGAAGACCATCTTGGGCGCC
This sequence comes from Bryobacteraceae bacterium, assembly GCA_041685075.1. Lineage (GTDB taxonomy): Bacteria > Acidobacteriota > Terriglobia > Bryobacterales > Bryobacteraceae > JAMCRM01. The sequence continues at coordinate 3,033 of JAWLGN010000146.1, read as the reverse complement.
ATTTCGTGGCGCGATACCCCGTAGCGCGCTTCGGCTTGCGCCACCAGCTTTTCCATCAACTGCCCGATATGCCCTACGTCGAGCCGCGTGCCATGGAACGCGCTATTGGCAATCACGGCGCTCAGCAGTTCGGAGATAGGCCGCAAGCCCCGCTGGCGCACGGCCTCGGCGGACTCGACGACCAGGGCCGCCGCCCCCATCCCCACGATCATGCCGTTGCGCCGGCGATCGAACGGCAGGGCGGTTTCTTCGACAACGTCGCTGGTCGACGCCGCTCCCGTGGCCAGGAACCCCGAGCCCAGCCACTCGAGCAGGTGCTCGGAGGTAATGTCATCGGCCGATATGACGATCACGCGCCGGCAACGGCCCGCCTGAATCCAGTCTTCGGCCAGCGCCACCGCCTGCGTTGTGCTGGCGCAAGCGGCATTCACCTGGGTGTTGGGCCCGCGCGCGCCGATCAGCTCGGCGAACTGCGAGTGTCCCATCGAGAGCGTCCGGAAAACAAAGCGGCGGTCGAAGTGATACGGCTCCTTCTCGATGGCGGCGCGCAGCTCTCCGATGCGCCGCTCCAACTCCGGCTTCAGGCCATCGCCGTTCGACGGAGCGGTCCGCGCAAGAAGGCTCTCCAATACCGCGATCTGGTCGCGCCGGGCGCGGTCGGCGTAATAGCGCGACATCTCGTCGGCAAAGGAATCGGAGCCCGGCCAGCAGGAGGCGAAGATCACACCGGTCTCGTCCCGCAGGATCTCCGGCAACTGCCATCGATCCGGAAGAGACGTGCCCTTGCTGGTCTGCTTATAGCGCATCACCAGCGGGATACCCGCGTCGCGCAGGGCATCGAGGCCGGCGGCCATGGCAAGCTGCGTAACGCGGTCCAGTGCGGCCACGCGGTCCGCGGAGACGCCGAATTCACCCTGCAGATCGAACGCGCCGCCACGTCCGGCCAGCTTGAGAACGTCGGCCGGGCTGTCGATGACCTCGAAGGTAGGATTGCCGTCGCGCTTCACGAGCCGGGTGATGTGCTTTTCCGCCATGGCGCGCCGCAAGCGGGCCGGGATCACGTCGATGAGTTGATCGCCTCGCAGGATACGGGCGACGTTGGAATCGTCGAAGATGCGCTCCGTTCCGGGTAGCCCCAGGGCCGCGCCGGTGATCGTCACCCCCTCCCGCCGCGCCGGTGAACCGGAGGGAGGTCCGCCCTTGTAGAGCTGCCATCCGCGGTCGAGAACGTCGGCGAACATGCGGCCCAGGGCGGTGTAGTCGGTGGCGCCCGCCGGGGACGCCGAAGGTGGCACGGCTTCGTCCTTCGCCCGCGGCTCCGCCGGACGCGCAGCGGCCTCCGGCAGTACCGCGGCATCGGCCCCCCGGCCCAACCCCGCGGCATAGAGCCCGCACAGCGCCTGATTGAACGCGACGATATCGCCGGTTTTGGGATGATTGGTGAAGAGCGTCAGGACGTCACCGCGATCCCCCAGCACGTCCTCAGCGAATACCTGCAGCGCCTTCTTGGGTCCGACTTCGACGAAGACGCGCGCGCCGGCATCGTAGAGCGTGCGGAGGCCCTTCACAAACTGGACGGGCGAGGCCACCTGCCGCGCCAGGATGTCGAGCATCTTCGGCACGGCATCGGCGCCGGTGGGGTAGAACTCACCATCCACGTTCGCCACCACGGGCACGCGCGGGGGCGCCAGGCGCAGCCGCTCCAGCACCCGGCGCAGCGGAACGCTGGCCGGGGCCACGATAGACGTGTGAAAGGCATGGCTCACCGGCAGCGGCACGGCGTTGTAGCCGGCCTGGAGAAAGGCCTCGGTGGCCTTCTCGACGGGCTCGCTGGCTCCGCCGATCACCGCCTGAGTGCCGCTGTTGATATTGGCGATCACTACGTAGCCATCGATGGTCTTCAAAATGCGCTCGATCTCCTCCAGTGGCGCGAAGACGGCGGCCATGCGGCCGTTATCCTCCATGGCCACTTCGGTCATCCCGCGGCCACGGGCGCTGACGGCTAACATGGCGTCGTCGAAGGGCAGCGCGCCGGAGGCCACCAGGGCGCCATACTCCCCGAGGCTGTGCCCCATGGTCATATCGGGCACGATTCCGTAAGCGGCCAAAAGGCGGGTCAACGCGAGGTCGATGGCCAGCACGGTGGGTTGAGTAATGGCGGTCTCCCGCAGGTCGGACTCCGCCTTCTCGACAGCGGCGGCATCCGCGGCATCGACAAAAACGAACTCGGTGAGGGGCTTGCCGAGAAGCGGCGTCATCAGGCGATCGGCCTCGGCAAAAGTATCGGCCACGATCGGCTCCGCATCGCGCAGCGCGCGCAGCATGTTGACGTACTGCGATCCCTGGCCCGTATAGAGAAACGCCACTTTGGGAGCGGCGCCCCGGCCACGGAATATGCCTTGGGCCCGGAGGGCCTTCCAGATGGGCGCCTGGTTGGCGGCCAGCGCCTTGAGCGCTTTCTCGGCCTTGTCGGCCAGCTCGGCCGCGTCCCCGTAGTCGATAGCCAGGCGCTCGGAGGCGCGCAGGTCCGCCGCAGAGGGCGCCGACGGAGCGGGCGCGCGGCCTGCCGCGGCGGCTCTCTGCACCTCCCGAAGGCGTTCGGCAAGCGCCGTCTCGTTTGCCGCGCCCAGCACCAGCGCACCTCGCAGCGGCGCTTTGGCCTGGCTTCCGGCTCCGCTCGCGGGCGTGGGCTGCGGCGCGCCCTTGCCGGCGATCTCTGCGCCAACCGCGACGGAGCGCTTGCCGTTCCCGGTCAGCCGGTGGGGAATGTACTCTTCGAAGACCGCGTGGAAGTTGGTGCCGCCGAAACCGAAGGCGCTCAATGCCGCGCGGCGCACGCCGTCTACGGTGGCGGTCCACGGCTGAAGTTCCGTGTTCACATAGAGCGGCGAGTGGTCGAAATCGATCTCCGGGTTCGGGCGGTGGCATTGCACACTGGGAGGAAGCACCTTGTCCCTCAACGACAGCGCGACTTTCAGCATTCCGGCCGCGCCGGCCGCCGGCTTGAGGTGCCCGATGTTGGACTTCACCGAG
>JAWLGN010000145.1:0-13208 GCA_041685075.1 Bryobacteraceae bacterium | reverse complement strand
CGCCGCCGCCGGCCGGCCGCAAAACGTCGTCGTAGCCAGTGGCAACGGCCTGGGCGCCTGCAGCCGCGCCATGGAACTGCTGGCCGGCGGCGCCGATACCCTGGACGCGGTCATCGCGGGGGTGAACCTGAACGAAGAAGACCCCGAGGACACCTCCGTGGGCTATGGCGGGCTTCCCAACGAGGAAGGCGTGGTGGAGCTGGACGCCAGCGTGATGCACGGCCCCACGCGCCGCGCCGGCGCGGTGGCGGCGCTGCAGAACATCAAGACGCCCTCGCGCGTGGCGCGCCTGGTGATGGAACAGAGCGACCATGTTCTGCTGGTGGGCGAAGGCGCGCTGCGTTTCGCGCGCGCGCACGGCTTCCAGGAAGAGGACCTGTTGACGGAAAAGTCGCGCCTGGCCTGGCTGGTATGGAAGCAGTCGCTGCGCGATGCCGGGGGGCACAACAACTGGACCGACGGATTGGACGCGCCGCGGGAGCCGCGCGCCCGGCTGAAGAACGCCTTCCCGGGCGCTTCCCCCGAACTGCTGGCCTGGGCGCGCAGGATGGCCGCCGATCCGCCCACCGGCACCATCAACTGCCTGGCGCTGAACGACCGGGGCGAGATCTCCGGCGTCACCACCACCAGCGGGCTGGCCTGGAAAATTCCCGGACGCGTGGGCGACTCCCCCATCATCGGCGCGGGCCTCTACGTGGACCAGGATGTAGGAGCGGCGGGATCCACGGGGCGCGGCGAAGAGAACATCCGGGTGGCCGGCGCGCACGCCGTGGTGGAGAACATGCGGCACGGCATGCCGCCGCGCGAGGCCTGCCTCGAGGTGCTACGCCGCATCGCACGCAATTACAACAACGATACGGCGCGCTTGCGCTCCTTCGACATCCAGTTCTACGCGCTGCGCAAAGATGGCCAGTACGCAGGCGTTTCGCTATGGCGAGGGCGCAAGGGCGGTGCGGAGTCGCGCCAATTCGCCGTTCACGACGGCAAGGGCGCCCGCCTGGAACCCTGCGCCACCCTCTTCGACCGGCGTTGAACAGTTCTATCTGTGCTGTATGAAACCAACAGCCCCCTCGAGCATCAGTTAAGCGTACCTGAATTTTGGCAAACTGGATGGAGGTTCATTAAGAGTTTGCCAGAGGGATGCTGTTCGCCGCATGTTGATCGATTGCCGGGCACACCTGGGCGCGAGACGGTAGAGCGCCATGGCCCAAATTTTTCATCACAGCACCAATACGATAGCCAGGATCACGGTGATTGTACCGTTGATCGTGCTGGTCTTCCTGGGTTGGATCTTCTTCGAGCTGGACCGCAGCGTCTACGCGACGCGCGCCTCCGACGTCCGGGAGCAACCCGTGCCCTTCAGCCACGCGCACCACGTGGGCGGGCTGGGGGTGGACTGTCTCTACTGCCACACCACGGTGGAAACCTCGCCGTTTGCGGGCATACCTCCCACCAAGACCTGCATGAACTGCCACCAGCAGATCTGGGCCACCAGTCCGCAGCTCGAACCGGTGCGGGAGAGTTTCCGTACCGGCCGCTCGATTGAGTGGACGCGCGTTCACGACCTGCCCGACTTTGTCTACTTCGACCACTCCATCCATGTCAATAAGGGCGTAGGCTGCGAAACCTGTCACGGACGGGTAGACCAGATGCCGCTGACCTGGCAGCACGCCTCCCTACAGATGTCCTGGTGCCTGGAGTGCCATCGCCAGCCTGAGAAGTACGTGCGGCCGCGCGAGCACATCTACACCATGGGATACGAACCGCCGGAAGATCAATTGGAGCTGGGGCGCCGGCTGGTGGCGGAGTATCAGATCCGGGACGCCCGCGCCCTCACCAACTGCTCCACGTGTCACCGATGAACGAGAAGCCGAAGTTTGATCTGGAGCGTTTGCGCGCGATACTGGCGGGCAAGCGCGGCCGCGAATACTGGCGGTCGCTGGAAGACCTGGCGGGGAGCCCGGAGTTCGAAGAGGTGTTGCACCGCGAGTTTCCCCGGCAGGCCTCGGAGTGGCCGGCGGAGGATGCCGCGGGACGGCGCCATTTTCTGAAGATGATGGGGGCATCGCTCGGGCTGGCCGGCCTGGCGGCTTGTACGCGCCAGCCCACCGAGCACATCGTCCCCTACGTGCGGCAGCCGGAGGGGCTGATTCCGGGCCGCCCCCAGTTTTATGCCACGGCCCACACGGTAGGCGGGCTGGCGACGGGCCTGCTGGTGGAAAGCCACCAGGGGCGCCCCACCAAGGCGGAAGGCAATCCGGAGCACCCCGCCAGCCTGGGCGCCTGCGACGCCTTCTCCCAGGCCTCCGTGCTGCAGCTCTACGATCCCGACCGCTCGCAGGCGCTGCGCTATAACGGCGAGATCCGCTCCTGGGGCGCGTTTGAAACCGAGATTCGCAAGGCCATGGCGCTGCAACGCGCCTCGGGCGGCGCCGGCCTGCGCATCCTGACCGGTGCGGTGACCTCCCCCACGCTGGGCGATCAGATGCAGCAACTGCTGAGCGAGTTGCCGCGCGCCAAGTGGCACCGCTGGGAGCCGGCCGGAGATCACGCCGCGCGCGCCGGCGCGATGCTGGCGTTCGGACAGCCGCTCAACGTCTACTACGATTTGCGCAACGCCGACGTGGTGGTGGCGCTCGATTCCGACCTGCTGGCCTCCGGGCCGGCCAGCCTGCGCTACGCCCGGCAGTTCGCCGAACGGCGGCGCACCGTGAGCGGGCAGCCGGGAATGAACCGGCTCTACGTGCTCGAACCCATGCCCACCCCCACCGGCGCCACGGCCGATCACCGGCTGCCGGCGCGGGCCGCCGATATCGAGCCGTTCACCGTGCACCTGGCCGCCGCCGTGGGGGTCCAGATCGGCAATGCCGGTACGGTTGAACACCCCGAGTGGCAGAAGTGGCTACCGGCGCTGGCGGACGACCTGCGGGCGCACCGCGGCCGCAGCCTGGTGGTGGCCGGAGACCAGCAGCCGCCCGCCGTGCACGCCCTGGCTCACGCTATCAACCAGGCGCTCGGCAACGTGGGCAGTACGGTCTTCTACAGCGATCCGGTGGAAGTGGACCCGGTCGATCACCTCGCCTCGATTAAAGAACTGGCCGCGGACCTGGATACAGGCTCCGTGAAACTGCTGCTCATCCTGGGCTGCAACCCTGTGTACACGGCGCCCGCGGATTTGAACCTGCGGGAGCGTATCCAGCGCGCGCAGTTCCGGGTGCACCTGGGACTCTACGACGACGAGACCGCGGAGGTCTGCCAGTGGCAACTTCCGGAATCGCACTACCTGGAAGCATGGGGCGACGCGCGAGCCTTCGACGGCACCGCCAGCATCATCCAGCCGCTCATCCTGCCGCTCTACCGCAGCCGCTCGATCTATGAAGTAGTGGGGCTGCTGGAGGCCACGCCGCGGCTGGAGGGCCGCGACATTGTGCGGAGCTACTGGAACCGGCAGCGTCCCGGCGCCGATTTCGAGCGCTTCTGGCGCCGCGCGGTGCATGATGGCGTGGTACCGGGCACCGCGCTTCCCACCCGCACCGCAGAGGTGCGCTACGGCTGGAGCGGCACGCCGCCCGAGCGCGGGGGTTTCGAAATCATCTTCCGCCCGGACCCGGCCGTGCACGACGGCAGCTTCGCCAACCTCGGCTGGCTGCAGGAACTGCCCAAGCCGGTGACCAAGCTCACCTGGGACAACGCCGCGGTGATGAGTCCCGCGACGGCCAACGTGCTGCGCGTGGAAAACGGCCGCATGGTGGAACTGGACCACCGGGGCAGGAAAGTGCGCGCCCCGGTCTTCATCCAGCCGGGCCACGCCGACGGCTGCGTGACGGTGCATCTTGGCTACGGCCGGAAGCGCGGCGGGCGCGTGGCCGCGGGCGCCGGGTTCGACGCCTATGCGCTGCGTACCTCGGGCGCTCTGTGGAACGACTTCGGCTTGAACGTGCGGGATACCGGCGGCAGCTACGAGTTGGCAACCACCCAGGGCCAGCACGTGCTCGACGCCCGCCGCACCATCATCCGGCACGCCGATATCAACTCCTATCTCGCGGATCCGGAAAGCGCCATCCAGGACACCGCGCCGCCCCGCGAGCTGTTCATGTATCCCGAGGTGAAGTACGAGGGGTACGCGTGGGGCATGGCCATCGACATGAGCGTGTGCACGGGGTGCAGCGCCTGTGTGGTGGCCTGCCAGGCGGAGAATAACATCCCGGTGGTGGGGAAGGACCAGACCGCCCGGGGGCGCGCCATGCACTGGATCCGCATCGACACGTACTACCAGGGCAGCCTGGCGAATCCCGAGCTGTTTCACCAGCCCATGCTCTGCCAGCACTGCGAGACGGCGCCCTGCGAGCTGGTCTGCCCGGTGGCCGCTACGGCCCACAGCAGCGAGGGACTGAACGACATGGTCTACAACCGCTGCGTGGGCACGCGCTACTGCTCCAACAACTGTCCTTACAAGGTGCGGCGCTTCAACTTTCTGCAGTACAGCGACCAGACCACCCCGAGTTTGAAACTGCTGCGCAACCCCGACGTCACGGTGCGCACCCGCGGGGTGATGGAAAAGTGCACCTACTGCGTGCAGCGCATCCAGCAGGCCAAGATCCAGGCGGAGAAGGAGAACCGCAAGGTACGGGACGGCGACATTCAGACGGCCTGCCAGGCGGCCTGCCCGACCGAAGCCATCGTCTTCGGCGACATCAACGATCCCAACAGCCGCGTGGCCCGCTTGAAGAACGAGCAGCGCAACTACGGGGTGCTGGCGGATTTGAACACCCGCCCGCGCACCACCTACCTGGCCACCCTGAAGAACCCCAACCCTGCAATCGAAGCGACATAGGCCATGGCGGAAGAGAAACAAGTAATGGACGTGCACAAGGGACCATCCCCGGTCATCAGCCCCGGGTACACGTTCGGTACCATCACGGACCAGATCAGTTCGGTGGTGCTCACGCGGCAGACGCCGGTGTTCTGGCTGGCTATTTTCAGTGTGGCGGTGACGCTGCTGCTGGTGTTCTTAGGTGCGATTACGCTGCTGCTGGCGCGGGGCGTAGGGATCTGGGGCATCCAGATGCCGGTGGCGTGGGGGTTCGCCATCACCAACTTCGTCTGGTGGATTGGAATCGGCCACGCCGGCACCCTGATCTCCGCGATTCTGCTGCTGCTGAACCAGACCTGGCGCAACTCGATCAACCGCTTCGCCGAGGCCATGACGCTGTTCGCGGTGGCCTGCGCGGGACTGTTTCCGCTGCTGCACATGGGACGCCCGTGGCTGTTCTACTGGATGCTGCCCTATCCCAACACCATGGGACTGATGCCGCAGTTCCGCAGCCCGCTGGTGTGGGACGTCTTCGCGGTGACCACCTACGCGCTGGTGTCGCTGGTGTTCTGGTACCTGGGGCTGCTGCCGGATCTGGCCACCCTGCGGGACCGCACGAAGAACCGCTTCGGGCGCGCCGTTTACGGGGTGATGGCGATGGGCTGGCGCGGCGCCTCGCGGCACTGGAACATCTATGAAACCGCCTCCCTGCTGCTGGCCGGGCTGGCAACCCCGCTGGTGCTCTCGGTCCACACGGTGGTGAGCTTCGACTTCACCATCGCCATCGTGCCCGGCTGGCACAGCACCTTCTTCCCGCCCTACTTCGTGGCGGGCGCCATCTACTCCGGCTTCGCCATGGTGCTGGTGCTGGCCATTCCGCTGCGGCGGGTCTACGGGCTGGAGGGGCTGATCACCCAGCGGCACCTGGACAATGCCGCCAAGATCATGCTGGCGACCGGCCTGATCGTGGCCTACGCCTACATCATGGAAACCTTCATGGCGTGGTACAGCGGCAGCACCTACGAGATGTCCATCATGTGGCAGCGCATGACGGGTCCTTACGCGGGAGCCTATTGGGCGCTGATCCTGTGCAACGTCGTGCTGTTGCAATCGTTGTGGTTTAAGAAAGTGCGGTCGAACACGCTGCTGCTGTTCCTGGTTTCGCTGGTGGTGCTGATAGGGATGTGGCTGGAGCGCTTCGTGATCATCGTAAGCAGCCTGGCGCAGGACTTCCTGCAATCGTCGTGGCGCACGTTCTCGCCCACCCTGTGGGATTGGGCCACCTACTTCGGCACCATCGGGCTGTTCCTGTTCCTGTTCTTCCTCTTCATCCGGTTGTTGCCCATGATTTCGATTTTCGAAGTGCGGATGCTGGTGCCGGAAGCCAGGGTGGAGGAGGAGGCGAGCAAATGAAACCTCCCATCTACGGGCTGATGGCCGAATTTGAGACCCCCGGGGAACTGGTGCGGGCGGCGCGTGCGGTGCGCGAGAGCGGCTACTGGAAAGTGGAAGCCTACTCGCCCTTCCCCATCGAAGAGTTGAACCGCGCGCTGCGTCTGCCGCGCAACAAGCTGCCGTTGATCGTGCTGGCGTGCGGCGTGCTGGGCGGCCTGCTGGCCTACCTGCTGCAATATTGGGCCACCACGTTGTACTACCCGCTGAATATCGCGGGCCGGCCGCTGCACAGTTGGCCGATGTACATCGTGATCACCTTCGAGGTGACGGTGCTGTTCGCCGCGATGGGCGCGTTCTTCGGGGCTTTGGCGCTGTGCGGCTTCCCCTCGCCGTACCACCCGGTGTTTAACGTGGACCGTTTCGCGCTGGCCTCGCGCAACCGTTTCTTTCTGTGCATTGAAGCCGCCGACCCGCTGTTCGACCGGCAGGGCACGGCGGATTTTCTGGAGAGCCTTGACGCCCGGGAGGTGAGCGAAGTTGCGCATTGATTGGAGACTGGCCGCGCTGGCCGCGCTGGCGCTGGGCGCCGCCGGCTGCCGCCAGGAGATGCACGACCAGCCGCGCTACACGGCACTGCAGCCTTCGTCGTTCTTCGGCGACGGGCGCTCGGCGCGGCCGCTGCCCGAGGGCACCGTGGCGCGGGGGCAACTGCTCGAAGACACGGCCTTCACCACCGGACGGGGGCCTGGCGGGCAGTTCGTGCGGGAGTTCCCCTTCCCCATCACCCTGGAGGTGCTGGAGCGCGGCCGGGAGCGGTATAACGTCTACTGCTCGGTCTGCCACGACCAGGTGGGCAACGGGCAGGGGATGATCGTCCGGCGCGGCTACAGGCAGCCGCCCTCCTTCCACATCGACCGCCTGCGCACAGAGCCAGCGGGCCATTTCTTCGACGTGATCACGAACGGATTCGGCGCCATGCCCAACTACGCGGTGGAAGTGGCGCCGGCCGACCGCTGGGCCATTACGGCGTATATCCGGGCGCTCCAGCGCAGCCAGCACGCCACGCTCGACGACGTCCCGCCCGAGGACCTGCCTCGCCTGAAGGGAGTGGAGCAATGAACCACGCGGTACGTTTCGACATGGACCTGGCCACGCCGCCCGAACTGCAAAGCGCTTTGCGCCGCTGGCAGGTTCGCGCGGGGGCGGTGGGCGCGGTTGCGCTCGTTGCGGCCGTCCTCATCGCCTTTTTCCAGCCCGAGGCGTTCTTCCGCGCCTGGCTGTGGTCTTATACCTTGTATCTCGGGGTGACGCTCGGCTCGATGGCGCTACTCATGCTCCAATACCTCACGGGCGGCGCCTGGGGAGTGGTGATCCGGCGGCCTGCGGAGGCGGCGGCCCGCACGCTGCCCGCTTTGGCCGTGCTGTTCATCCCCGTCGTGATCGGGATTCCCTGGCTGTACCACTGGTCGCACGCCGATGCCGTGGCCGCCGATGCGCTGCTGCAGCATAAAAGCCTGTTTCTGAACATTCCCGCCTGGGTATCGCGCGCGGTGGTCTATTTCGCCGGTTGGATCGGGCTGGCCTGGATGCTGGGCCGCTGGGCGCGCCACCTGGAAGAGACCGGCAGTCCGGAAGCCGCGCGCCGGCTGCGCACCATCAGCGCGCCGGGGTTGATCTTCTACGCCTTCAGCGTGACCTTCATGTCCATCGACTGGGTGATGTCGGTGGATGCGCACTGGTTCTCGACGATGTTCGGCCTGCTGTTCATCTCCGGCCAGTTGCTCTCGGCGATGGCGTTTCTGATTGCCGTGGTGGTGCTGCTCTACCGCTGGCGTCCCTTCGCCGAGGTGTTGGGCGAGCGGCACATCCACGACCTGGGCAAGCTGCTGCTGATGGCGGTGATGTTGTGGGCCTACCTGGCCTTCTCGCAATTTCTGATCATCTGGGCGGGCAATCTTCCCGAGGAGGTGCCGTGGTACCTGGCGCGGTTGCAGGGCGGCTGGCAATATGTGGGGCTGGCCCTGGTGGTACTGCACTTCGCGCTGCCGTTCGCACTGCTGCTCTCGCGGGATCTGAAGCGCAGTTACCGTCTGCTGGCCGGCGTGGCCCTGCTGGTGCTGGCCATGCGCCTGGTGGATTTGTTCTGGCTGGTGGTCCCCAGCTTCACTCGCGGCAGCTTTGCTTTCACCGTTATGGATCTGCTGGTGCCGATGGGGCTGGGAGGGCTGTGGCTGGCGCTGGTGGCGCGGCAAGCGGGCGCGCGCGCGCTCCTGCCCATCGGCGATCCGCACCTGGAGGAGGCGCTGGAACATGGAAAGGAATAGGGACCTTCCCGATTTCGAACACATCGAGAATCCCGACGCGCGCCACGAGCATAAGGACATCAACTTCCGCGGGCTGGCGAAATTCGCCATCGCCTTCATCGTTGCGGGTATCGTGATTCACCTCCTGCTGTGGTTCGTCTTCGGGTATTTTCGGGGACCTGAAGCCGCGAGGGCGCCCGAGCCATCACTAGCTGTAGAGGTGGAGGGGCGGCGGCTGCCGCCGGAACCGCGGCTGCAGACCACACCCGTCCAGGATTTGGCCAGAGTGCGCGCCGCTGAAGAGGAAATGCTCGAGGGGTACGGCTGGGTGGACCGCGAAACCGGCACGGTACGGATCCCCATTGAGCGCGCCATGGACCTGGTGGCGAAGGAAGGATTGCCGGTCCGCGCGCCCGCACCGCAGGAACAAGCCAGATAATGCAGCTTCGAATTTTTTCTTGCATCATTGTGGCGGCCGCCGCGCTCTGGGCGCAGCCGGCCGGGATGAATACTCCGCCGCAGCCCTCGCGCATGCGCACCGACAAGGCGGCGCAATTGCCCGAGGCGCTGGCTGGAGTGGGAATTGAACAGAAGCTGGGCGAGCAGCTTCCGCTGGACCTGGTGTTCCGCGACGAGACCGGGCATCCGGTGCGGCTGGGCAAGTACTTCGGCTCGCGGCCCGTGCTGCTGGCCCTGGTCTACTACGAGTGCCCCATGCTGTGCACCCAGGTGTTGAACGGCGTGGAGATGAGCCTGAAGGCCGTCACGTTCAACCCCGGGCAGGACTTCGAGGTGGTGGCGGTGAGTTTCGATCCGAAGGACACCCCCGAGCTTGCGGCCGCCAAGAAGTCCAACCACGTGCGGCGCTACGCGCGGCCGGGCACCGAGAGCGGCTGGCACTTTCTCACCGGCGACCAGGAGGCCATCACGGCGCTCACCCGTGCCGTGGGCTTCAAGTACCGGTGGGACGAGGCCTCGCAGCAGTTTGTGCACGCCAGCGGCATCATGGTCGCGACGCCCGAGGGGCGGCTCTCGCGCTACTTCTACGGCGTGGAGTACTCGCCGCGCGACGTGCGGCTGGCGCTGGTAGAGTCCGCCACCAACAAGATCGGCAACCCTGTGGACCAGTTGTTGCTGTTCTGCTACCACTACGACCCGGCCACCGGCAAGTATGGCGCGATTGCCATGAACATGGTGCGGCTGGGCGGCGCCGTGTTCCTCCTCTTCGGCGGCGGCTTTCTGCTGCTGCTGTGGCGGCGCGACGTGCGCGGACGGCAGGCACAGGGGCAGGCATAAGCCATGGGACAGCGATTTCCCCTCTTCCCCGAGCAGGCGTCCACCGTGGCGCCCATGACCGACAACCTGTACTTCTTCCTGATCGGGATTACCGTCCTGTTTTCCACGGGCATCTTTCTGGCGATTCTGATCTTCGCCATCAAGTACCGGCGGCGGTCGGAGGACCAAGTGCCGGTGCAGTACGAAGGGCCGGCCAGCCTGGAGATCATCTGGACCCTGGTCCCGCTGGGCATCGTGATGTTGATGTTCGCCTGGGGCACCCACGTCTTCTTCGCCGCCACCACGCCGCCACGGGATGCCATCGAGATCTACGGGGTGGGCAAGCAGTGGATGTGGAAGCTGCAGCACATGGAAGGGCACCGCGAGATCAACGAACTGCACGTCCCGGTGGGCACTCCGGTGCGGGTGACCCTGACTTCCGAAGACGTGATCCACAGCTTCTTCGTGCCGGACTTCCGCATCAAGACCGACGTGCTGCCGGGGCGCTACACCACCGCCTGGTTCGAGGCCACCAAGCCGGGCCGCTACCGGCTCTTCTGCGCCGAGTACTGCGGCACGGACCACTCCCGCATGATCGGCTGGATCCACGTCATGGAACCGCAGGAATACCAGGCGTGGCTGAGCGGCGGAGGGGCGGAGGGTTCCATGGCGGCGAGCGGGCAGAAGCTGTTTGAAGACCTGGGCTGCGCCAGTTGCCATACCACCGACGGCCGGGGCCGCGGCCCGAACCTGGTGGGGCTGTTCGGCTCCCCCGTGGCGCTTGCCGGCGGCGGCACCGTGAAGGCCGACGCGGCCTATATCCGGGAGTCCATCCTGGCGCCCAACGCCAAGATCGTGGCCGGTTACCAGCCCATCATGCCCACCTTCCAGGGGCTGGTTACCGAGGAAGGCATTACCCAATTGATCGAGCACATCCGGTCTCTGGGGCAGCAGCCGGGCGCGGCGCCTGCCGGCCAGCCCGTGCAACCCGAAGCGGCCGGAACCAAGGCCGGTGAACGTTAGCGTATGATTACCACAGCGGTTGAAGAACGACAGCATTACCTGAACGCCGGCTATGGCCTGAAGTCCTGGCTGCTGACTAAAGACCATAAACGGATCGGGCTGCTGTACCTGATTACCATCACCCTCTTCTTCGTCCTGGGCGGCGTCTTCGCCACCCTGATCCGGCTGGAACTGCTGACCCCGCCGGGCGACCTGGTAAGTTCCGAGACTTACAACAAGCTGTTCACCCTGCACGGTATCGTCATGATCTTTTTCTTCCTGATACCGTCGATACCGGCCACCCTGGGTAATTTCTTTCTGCCCATGATGATTGGGGCGCGCGACCTGGCCTTTCCCAAGTTGAACCTGTTGAGCTGGTACCTGCTGGTAATCGGGGGGCTGTTCACCATCTTCGTCATGGTGGCCGGCGGCGTGGATACGGGCTGGACCTTCTACACGCCGTTTTCCAGCAGTTATTCGAACACGTATGTCGTAGCCACGGGAGTGGGGATCTTCATTACCGGCTTCTCGTCGATTCTCACCGGGCTGAACTTCATCGTCACGATCCACACCATGCGGGCGCCGGGGATGCGCTGGCTGCGCATGCCGCTGTTCGTGTGGTCGCACTACGCCACCTCCCTGATCATGGTGCTGGGCACGCCGGTGCTGGCCATCTCGGTCCTGCTGGTGGCGGCCGAACGGGTCTTCCACATCGGGATTTTCGACCCGGCCTTCGGGGGCGATCCGGTGCTGTTCCAGCACCTGTTTTGGTTCTACTCGCACCCGGCGGTGTACATCATGGTGCTGCCGGCCTTCGGGGTGCTGAGCGAGCTGGTCTCCACGTTTTCGCGCTCGCGCGTGTTCGGCTACGCCTTTGTGGCCTTCGCCAGCCTGGCGATTGCGATTCTGGGTTTTCTGGTGTGGGGCCATCACATGTTCGTAGCGGGGCAGTCGGCCTACGCCGGGATGGTCTTCTCGTTTTTGAGCTTTCTGGTGGCGATCCCGTCGGCCATCAAGGTATTCAACTGGACCGCCACCATGTACCGGGGATCGGTGTCTTACGCCACCCCCATGCTCTACGCCTTCGGCTTCATCGGGCTGTTCACCATCGGGGGGTTGACGGGACTGTTTCTGGCCTCCATGGGGCTGGACATCCACGTCCACGATACGTACTTCGTGGTAGCGCACTTCCACTACATCATGGTGGGCGGCGCGGTGATGGCCTACCTGGGCGGGCTGCATTACTGGTGGCCGAAGATGACCGGCCGCATGTACCCGGAGGGCTGGTCGAAGCTTTCGGCGCTGCTGGTGTTTGTGGGTTTCAACGTGACCTTCTTCCCGCAGTTCGTATTGGGCTACGTGGGGATGCCGCGCCGGTATCACGTTTACCCGGACGAGTTCCAGGTGCTGAACGTGCTTTCCACGGCCGGAGCCTCGATTCTGGCGGTGGGGTACGTGTTGCCCCTGATCTACTTCATCTGGTCGCTGCGGTACGGCGCGGTGGCCGGTTCGAACCCGTGGCGCGCGACGGGGCTGGAATGGAAGACGCCTTCGCCGCCGCCGGTGCATAACTTCGAGGAGACGCCCGTGGTTCGCCACGAAGCATACGATTACGCCGCGCTGTTCAAGGAGGAAGAGGCCCATGTCCGCTAGCCACGCCGAGCGGCTGGAGCTGCGCGAGCAGTTCGACACGCCCGCGCAACAGAAGGAAGCCTCGACGCTGGGAATGTGGATTTTCCTGGTGACCGAGGTGATGTTCTTCGGCGGGTTGTTCACGGCCTACATCATCTACCGCTCGTTCTACACCGATGCGTTCGCTCGCGCCAGCAATACGCTGGACGTGGCGATCGGGTCTCTGAACACGGTGGTGCTCATCGTCAGCAGCCTGACGATGGCGCTGGCGGTACATGCTTCGCAGATCGGCGCGCGCCGGTTGATTGTGGTCTTCCTGCTGCTGACGATGCTGTTCGGCGGGGTGTTCCTGGGGGTGAAGGCGTACGAGTGGCACCACAAGTGGGAACAGAACCTGGTGCCGGGTTCGCGATTCCATCTTCCGGGAGAGCCGCAGCCGGCCCAGGCGCAGTTGTTCTTCTCGCTCTACTTCGCCATGACCGGGCTGCACGCCATCCACATGGTGGTCGGGCTGGGCCTGCTGGCGGTGCTGGTGGCGCGGGCGCAGATGGGCCGCTTTGGACCGCACTACTACGCGCCGGTGGACATGGTGGGACTCTACTGGCACTTCGTGGACATCATCTGGATCTTTCTGTTCCCGCTGCTGTATCTGGTGAACCGTCACGGGTAGGGAGAATAGAGTGGAGCGCATTGAATCGCGGACGACGTACTACAAGGTATTCCTGGCGCTGATTGTTCTGACGGTGGTGACGACGGCGGTGGCCTACGTGGATCTGGGGCGGCTGAGC